>DATBFF010000079.1:0-105067 GCA_036558625.1 Mycobacterium sp.
AGGTCGTCACCGATGTGGCGGACCGAGCCCAAGCCCAGGCGGACCTCGTCGCCGCCGTTCTCCAACCCGGCATGCGCCAGACTGGCATTCACGCACGGCCCGTGCACCAGCACCCCATGCCGGCGGGCATCGGCGACCAGGGACTGCGGTGAGTAGAACCCCATCGGCTGGGCCCGCAGCAGCGCGGCGCAGAACGCCGCCGGGTGGTGCAGCTTGAGCCACGAGGAGTAGAAGACCAGCGACGCGAAGCTCAGCGCGTGACTCTCCGGGAAACCGAAATTGGCGAAGGCCTCCAGCTTCTCGTAGATCCGGTCGGCCAAGGCGCCCTCGATGCCGTGCAACTCACGCATTCCGTCATAGAACCGACCGCGCAACCGGCGCATCTTCTCCGTCGAACGCTTGGATCCCATGGCCCTGCGCAATTGATCGGCCTCGGCCGCCGAGAAACCCGCGCAATCGACCGCCAGCTGCATGAGCTGCTCCTGAAACAGTGGAACCCCGAGGGTCTTTCGCAGCGCAGGCTCCATCGACGGATGGTCGTAGACCACCGCCTCGGTGCCGTTTCGTCTGCCGATGTAGGGGTGCACCGAGTTGCCCTGGATCGGACCGGGCCTGATCAGCGCCACCTCGACGACGAGGTCGTAGAACACGCGCGGCTTCAGGCGCGGGAGCGTGGCCATCTGCGCGCGCGACTCCACCTGGAACACGCCGACGGAGTCGGCCTTCTGCAGCATCTCGTAGACGGCGGGTTCGGACAGGTCGAGCTTGGCCAGGTCCACCTCGATGCCCTTGTGCTCGCGCACCAGGTCGATGGCGTAGTGCAACGCCGACAGCATTCCGAGGCCCAACATATCGAACTTCACCAACCCTATTGCGGCACAGTCGTCCTTGTCCCACTGCAGCACACTGCGGTTCTCCATGCGCGCCCACTCCACCGGGCACACGTCGGCAATCGGCCGGTCGCAGATCACCATGCCGCCGGAATGGATGCCCATGTGCCGCGGCAGGTTCGAAATCTGGGTGGCCAGGTCGATCACCGGCTCGGGGATGTCCTCGACGTCAGGCGAGTCGGCCGTCCCGTTCCACCGGCTGATCTGCTTGCTCCAGGCGTCCTGCTGGCCTTGCGAAAATCCGAGAGCGCGAGCCATGTCGCGCACCGCACTGCGGCCGCGATAGGTGATGACGTTGGCCACCTGCGCCGCATAGTCGCGGCCGTAGCGGTCGTAGACATACTGAATCGCCTTCTCGCGCAGGTCGGATTCGATGTCGATGTCGATGTCGGGCGGCCCGTCGCGCTCGGGTGACAGGAACCGCTCGAACAGCAGCTCGTTGGCCACCGGGTCGACGGCCGTGACACCGAGTGCGTAGCAGACCGCGGAGTTGGCCGCCGACCCCCTGCCCTGGCACAGGATGCCGTTATCCCGGCAGAACCGGGTGATGTCGTGTACCACCAGGAAGTAACCCGGAAACCGCAGCTGCTCAATGACTTCCAGCTCGTGCTCGATCTGGGCGTAGGCTCTCGGCGCGCGTTCGGGCGGCCCGTAGCGGTCCAGCGCTCCTGTCATCGTCAGGTGCCGCAGCCAGCTGTCCTCGGTGTGGCCGTCGGGGACGTCGAACGGCGGCAGTTGCGGGGCGATCAGTTCGAGCGAGAACGCGCACTGCTCACCGAGGTCGGCGGCGGCCGTCACCACGTCGGATGGGAACAGCCGCGCCATCTCCGCACCGGAGCGGAGATGCGAACCGCCCAGCGGGGCAAGGTATCCGGCCGCTTCGTCGAGGGAGTGGCGCGCCCGGATCGCACCCATCGCCATCGCGAGCCGGGCGCGTGAGGGTTCGGCGAAGTGTGCGCCGGTGGTGGCGACGACGCACACGCCGAACTTCGGCGCCAGCGCGGCCAGCGCCGCGTTGTGCTCGTCGTCAAGCGGCTGGCCGTGGTGGGTGAGTTCGATGCTGACCCGCTTCTGCCCGAACCGGTCCACCAGGTCGGCCAGCGCCTTCTCGGCGGCATCGGGGCCATGCGCATAAAGCGCTTGGCGCACATGGCCTTTGCGGCAGCCGGTCAGGATGTGCCAGTGGCCGCCGGCCGCCTCGGTGAGCGTGTCGAAGTCGTAGCGAGGTTTGCCTTTCTCGCCGCCGGCAAGATGCGCTGCCGACAGTTGCCGCGACAGTCGCCGGTAGCCTTCGGGGCCGCGTGCCAGCACCAGCAGGTGCGGCCCGGGCGGGTCGGGGTCCTCGGTGCGGGGCGTGTTGGAAAGCGACAGCTCGGCGCCGAACACCGTGCGCATGTCCAGCTCCTTGGCGGCCTCGGCGAACCGCACCACGCCGTAGAGGCCGTCGTGGTCGGTCAGCGCGATCGCGCGCAGGTCGAGCCGGACGGCCTCCTCGACCAATTCCTCGGGGGTGCTGGCGCCGTCGAGGAAGCTGTAGGCGGAATGGGCGTGCAGTTCGGCGTAGGGCGTGGAGTCACCACGGCGAACATCGTCGGATGTCGCCGCCGGTGCGGCTCCGGCGTCGGGTCGCAGGTAGGCCCCGCGCCTGCGCGAGGCGGCGGGGCCACCGAGGTCAAGAGGATCCTCCAGCGGCATTCCGGCGCGGCGCGGCTTGCCGTTGAGCACCCGCTCGATCTCGCCCCAGCTGGGTCCGGTGAACCAACCCACTGAAGCAGTTTATCGAACATGCGTTCGAGAACGCTAGCTGGCCTCAGCCGTGCAGGCTGGGCCGGTAGATGAGCTCCTGGATGTTGCCGTCGAGTGTCCGGCTCTCGATCAGCTCGAGATCGAAGTCGGCCGCACCCTTAAAGATCGGGTCGTCACCGGTCTGGCCGGTGATCACAGGAAAGAGCGTCACCTGGACGCGGTCGACCACGCCCGCGGCCATCAGCGCCCGGTTCATCGACAGGCTGCCGTGCGAGCGCAACGGCACCTCGGACTCCGCCTTGAGCCGGGCCACGACGTCGACGGCGTCACCGCTCACGACCTTCGCGTCCGGCCAGTCCAGAGGCCCGTCCAGGGTGCTCGACACCACCGTCGCCGGCAGGTTCCTCATCCGGGTGACCCATGGGTCGCGCACCGACTCGTCGGCGCCCGAGGCGAGCATCTGCGCGAACAACCGATAGGTGTTGGCGCCGAAGACCATTCGCTGCTTCCCGTCGTACAAGGCGAGACGGTGGTCGAGCAGTTCGGGACCTTGCTTGCCCCAGTAGCCGCCCCAGTCGCCACCGCTGACGCTGCCATAGCCGTCGAGGCTCGAAAATACGTCGAAGGTGTACATGGCGGTCATGAGGCTCTCCTCGGCTGCGTTGATCGGGTGTTGATATAGACGCGCCACCACGGCCGAACTCATCACCGATGATTTTCCGCCGCCGACTTGGTCTACTCAGATATGACCCGAGAGACATCCGCCAAGCCACCCGTCGTCGACGCGCACACCTGGCACGCTGCGCTGGACGAACTGCGCAAGCGCGAGAAGGCCGCCACCCGCGAGCTCGACGCGATCGCCGCCCAGCGCCGGCGCCTGCCGATGGTCCAGATGCCCGACTACACGCTGATCGGCGAGGACGGACCCGTCTCGTTGGCCGACGTGTTCGAGGGCCGTTCGCAGCTGATCGTCTACAACCACATGTGGGAGGACGGCGCGGAGTGGCAGTGCAGCGGCTGCACCGGGTTCACGTCTCAGTTCACCCGACTGGAGTTCCTGGAGAACTACGACGCGCGCTTCGTGATTGTTACCAACGGACCGATCGAGGAGGCCCTCGCCTACAAGAAGAAGGTCGGCAACACGATGGACTGGTACTCGTCGTCTCAGAGTTCGTTCTGCGCCGATGTCGACGCGCCTCCCGGCGGCGGGTTCGCGGTCAACGTGTTTCTGCGTGACGGCGACACCGTGTACCGCACCTGGCACACCAACGGCCGAGGCACCGAACAGCTCAGCCACTCGTTCGCACTCATCGACCTGCTGCCGTGGGGCCGTCAGGAGGAGTGGCAAGACTCACCCGACGGGTGGCCGTCGCGCCCGACGTACTCCGGTTGGCTGGATTCGCCTGGCATCGCGCGGGCCTACGGACAAGGATCGACGGCGTGAGCAACGACGAACACTGGGTGGCGACCCGCGCCATCACCGCGACTCCGGCCGAGATTTTTGCGGTTCTGTCCGATCCGGCGAAGCATCAGGACACCGAGCCGACCGACTGGGTGCGCGACGCGATCGACACCGAGCAGATCACCGGCACCGGCCAGATCTTCGCGATGAACATGTTTCTGGAACGGATCGGCGGCCCCTACGTCATGCACAACCTGGTGACAGTGTTCGAGCAGGACCGCGCGATCGGGTGGTCTCCCGGGTCGATCGACGCCGACGGCAACCATCGGCCCGGCGGCTGGTGGTGGCGCTACGACCTCGCGCCGAGCGGCACGAGCACCGAAGTCACCCTCACCTACGACTGGAGCGGCACACCGCAGAAGTTCCGCGACGAGGTCGGTACGCCGCCGCCGTTCGAACGGCAGTTCCTCGACGACTCGCTCGACACACTCGACCGGGCGGTCACCCAATAGGACAAGATCGGTCGTGTGGCAGAAACGCTGACCGACATTCTCCAGCTTCTCGACCTCGAGCCGGTTGGGACCGACGCTTTTGACGGGCCCCAGCCCGACGGTCGCAATCGCCGGGTCTTCGGCGGGCA
Organism: Mycobacterium sp.; assembly: GCA_036558625.1. Taxonomy (GTDB): domain Bacteria; phylum Actinomycetota; class Actinomycetes; order Mycobacteriales; family Mycobacteriaceae; genus Mycobacterium. The sequence continues at coordinate 4,679 of DATBFF010000079.1, forward strand.
AGTCGCGGCACAGGCTCTTGTGGCGGCCGGGCGCACCGCGGTCAACCGGGCGCCGCACAGTCTGCACCTCTATTTCCTGCGCGCGGGCGATCCACATGCGCCGCTGCGCTATACCGTGACCAACCTTCGCGACGGCGGCACGTTCTCGGCGCGCGCGGTGCAGGTCACCCAGGGCGACGACCGAGTGATTCTCGAAGCACTGGCGTCGTTCACCGAGCCCGTCGACCTCATCGACTACCAGCAGCCGATGCCGGACGTCCCGGAGCCGGAAGCGTTGCCACCCATAGAGATTCAGCTCGCCGACTATGCGGACAGACATGACGGATTCTGGGTGCAGCCACGCGCGGTCAGCATGCGCTACGTCGACCCGCCACCGCTGCTGGCGGCCGACCTTGCTGACGCGCCGCGTCCCATGACCCGCCTGTGGTTCCGTGCGGACGACGAGGTGCCGCGCGATCCGCTGACCGGCAGCGCCTTGCTTGCCTACATCAGCGACTGGTCGATCCTCGACCCCGTGCTCTATGCGACCCGCCGTCCGCCGGTGGCCCACAGCATCGCTTCTCTCGACCACTCGATGTGGTTTCACCGCGCCCCCGACTTCTCGGATTGGCTTCTGTACGACCAGCGTTCACCCAGCGGCGTCGGCGCGCGCGGACTGTCGTTCGGCGCGATCTATAACCGCGCCGGGCAGCTTGTGTGCACAGTCGCTCAGGAGGGATATCTGGGCCGATAGCCCCCGCGAGATTCACGTTGTGCAGAAGAAGTTCGAGTAGACGTCTGCATAACGTGCATTTCGGCGAACCGCGCTCAGTCGCTGTACTCGGCGACGCCGTCCTCGAGCACCAGCCGCGCGTCGGACCCGTCGGGCTTCGATGCCTCGGTGCGAAACACTGCGTGACCGGGCTCCGTCCGCCATATCGACGTCGTCAACGTCTCGCCCGGATACACGACGGCGCTGAACCGCGCGTCCACGCGCGTCACCTTGTTGGCGTCGCCCCCGCCGAGCTCGGCGACCAGTGCGCGGCCGGTGAACCCGTACGTACACAGACCGTGCAGGATCGGTTTTTCGAAGCCGGCCATCTCCCGGGCGAACCACGGGTCGCTGTGCAGCGGGTTGCGGTCCCCGGAAAGTCGGTAAAGCAACGCCTGGTCTTCGCGCGTGGAATACGCGACGCGCGAATCTGGTTCGCGGTCAGGGATTTCCGGAGCGGGGGGCCGTTGGCCGGGCTGTCCTCCGAAGCCACCGGCCTTGCGGACGACGAACGTCGTCGTCGACTCGGCGACCACCTTCGAGGTGTCCGGGTCGGTGCCGGTGGCCTTCAGCATCACCACCGCGTTCTTACCCTCGCCCTTGTCCTGGATGTCGACGACCTCCGATACCACGCTAAGGCCGCCGGCGGCCGGCAGCGGCGCGAACAGCCTGACCCCCTGCGAGCCGTGCAGCAGCATGCCCCAGTTGAATGTGCCGATCATCCCGGCGGCGCCGAATGCGGGGCACGCGATCACCGCGAACGTCGGTAACACCTGCTGTTCGATGTCGTGACTGTTCTCGGTGGTGAAAGCCAGATCGTCGAGACCGGCGCCGACGCCGAGCGCGTACAGCAGCGTCTCACGGTCGGTCCATTCGAACAGGTGCGGCTTGGTGGTCGCGCCGACGGCGTTGGGGTCGATTGCCATGTCAGTTCCGCCCCGGCAGCTTCATCACGGTGCGCACGATCGGCAGCAGCGACTTCTGCCACACCGTGTTCGGAAGGCCTAGCGGCGCATCGAGGTTGAACACCCGAGCCGTCGCAATCGTCTGCGCCTCGGTGTATTTCAGCAGTCCTTCAGGTCCGTGCCTGCGGCCGACGCCGGAGATGCCCATCCCGCCCATCGGGGCGCTCAGGCTGCCCCACGCGAATGCGTAGCCCTCGTTGACGTTCACGGTGCCCGAGCGCAATTGCGCGGCGATCTTCTCGCCTTCGGCGGTCGAGCCGGCCCAGACACTGGCGTTGAGCCCGTAAGCGGTGTCGTTGGCTTTCTCGATCGCCTCGTCGGTGTCGGCGACCGGGTAGATGGAGACCAGTGGGCCAAACGTTTCGCTTTCGGCGCACTCCATCTCCGGCGTGACATCGGTGAGCACTGTCGGCTCGTAGAACAGCGGCCCGATGTCGGGGCGCGCCCTGCCTCCCGCGATCACCTTGGCGCCCTTGGCTTTAGCGTCGTCCACGTGGTTCGACACGGTTTTGACCTGATCCTCGGAGATCATGCTGCCCATGTCGGCGGAGAAGTCGTAAGCGGTGCCCAGCTTCATGTCGCGCACCGCATCGCCGAACTTCTGAGTGAACGCCTCGGCGATGTCTTTGTCGACGTAAATCCGCTCGATCGAGATGCACAGCTGGCCCGCGTTCGAGAAGCAGGCGCGGGTGGCGGCCTTGGCGACCTTGTCGAGGTTGGCTCCGTGCGCGACGATCATCGGATTCTTGCCGCCGAGCTCGGCCGAGAACCCGATCAGCCGACGGCCCGCCTGCTCGGCCAGATGGGCACCCGTCTGCGACGAACCGGTGAACATGAGGTAGTCGCAGTTTTCGACGATCGCAGTGCCGACGACCGAGCCGGGCCCGGGCACGATTGCATACAGCGCGCGTGGCAAGCCCGCTTCGTAGAGCAGCTCCGCGCACGCAAGCGCGCAGAACGGCGTCTGGCTGTCGGGTTTCAGCACCACCGCGTTGCCCGCGATCAGGGCGGGCACCGAGTCCGAGGCGGTCAGCGTCATGGGGTAGTTCCACGGGGAAATCACCCCGACCACGCCTTTCGGCTGGTAGGCCACGGTGGTCTTGCCGATCGCGGGAAGCAGCGCCTGCACCTTTCGCGGCTTGAGCACGTCCGCGGCCACCCGCGCGTAGTAGTTGGCGTTGGCCATTAGGTCGACGATCTCCTCTTGCGCGGCCCAGCGGGCCTTGCCCGCCTCCGCCTGCAGCAGGTCCATCAGAAAGTCGCGATGCTTGATCACCAGGTCGCGGTAACGGCGGACGACCGCGATCCTGTCCTTGACGGGGCGAGCAGCCCAATCGACTTGGGCTGAGCGGGCTTTCGCGAATGCCGCGTCGACGTCGGCGGCGGTGGCCACCGGAATCGTCGTCAGCGGCTTACCGGTGAAGACCTCGTCGATTGTGCGGGTCTGACGGGCGGTCACGTCGTCCATCGCGGCCAGAGCGCGTAAACGGTCGAAGGCCTCGGCTGAAGGTGCGGGCATGTGACCACTCTGCCAGATCGAACCGTTGTCAGTCGGACGGGATCGGCAAGTCGGGGCACACCTTGATGTAGTCGATGTCCGGCGACACCCACTGGTTCCACTGTTTGTGGCTCATGTTCGCAGTCAGCTTGTCGCACAGGTCTTTTGGGCTACCCGTTGCCGGCCAGAACCGCAGGGTCGCGTCCGCACTGCCGGAGACGATCAGCTTTCCGTCCGGGCTGAACGCCACACTGTTCACCTCGTCGGTGTGGCCGGTCAGCGGTTCGCCGATCTGATGGCCTGTCTGCACGTCCCACACCCGGACGCCGTCGTCGCGGCTCGCCGACGCAAGGCGGTGGCCGTCCGGGCTGAATGCGATTCCCAAAATCGTGTCCAGGTGCCCGGCGAATGGCTCACCGATCGGTTGCAGGGTTTTCGCGTCCCACAACCGGACTGTGGTGTCCGTCCCGGCCGAGGCCAAGATCTTCCCGTCGGGGCTGAACGCGAGGGCGCGAATGTCGTTTCCGTACGGCATGTCTGTGTGCGCGCTCATCTGCCCGGTGTCGGTATTCCACAGGCTCACGGTGTTGCCGCCGGTGCCAGTAGCAACCCGGCTTCCGTCCGGGCTGAACGCCACAACCAGAACCGGATCACGGTGCGGCATCGGACTTCCGACCGGGTCGCCGGTGGCGGCGTCCCACAGCCGGGCGGTAGTCCCACCGCCAGTGATCAACCGGTGCCCGTTCTGACTGACAGCCACACTGGTCAGCGGACCCTGACCGGCATTGAACGAGGCGCCGAACGGAGTGCCCGCGTTCGCGTCCCACAGCCGCACGGTGCCATCAGCGCTGCTGGTGGCCAGCAGATGACCATCCCGGCTGAACTCCAGGCTCGATACAGCGGCGTCGTGTCGCAGCGGGTCGCCGACCGGGCGACCGGTGTCGGTCTTCCACATTCGCACCGTGCCGTCATCGCTGGCCGAGGCGACACGTCGGCCATCGGGGCTGAACGTCACACCGGACACCCCCGCGGTGTGTCCCGTCAGCGGGACTCCGGTATCGAAGTTCCACACCCGGATGGTGCCGTCATCACCGCCCGAAACCAACCGGTGGCCCCCCGGCCCGAACACAATTCCCCAGATGTTGCCGTCGTGGCCCTCCATCGGGGCGCCCACCGGTTGCCCGGTCGCAGCGTCCCAGATCCGCACCACTCCCTCGCCATCGGCGGTGACGAGCAGACGACCATCGGTGCTGAAAGCCACCACGCTCATTCCGGCGGGAATGGGCGTGAGGGCCGGTTTCCCGGTGTTCGCGTCCCACACGCGCACGTTCTTGTCACGACCGCCGGCGGCGATTCGGGTGCCGTCCGGGCTGAACGCGATTCCAAAAAGCATGTCTGGTGCGGTCGCAAAGGGATTTCCGACCTGCGCTCTGGTTTTGACATCCCACATTCGCAGCGTGTGGTCCTCGCTGGAGCTGGCGAGGTGGCGGCCGTCGGGGCTGAATTCCAAATAGTTTATCCCCGCGGTGTGGCCGGTGAGGGGGTCTCCGATGGGCTGCCCGGTGTCGACATTCCACAGGCGGATACTGCTGTCCTTGCCGCCCGACGCCAAGATGTGGCCATCGGGGCTAAACGCCACCGCCCACACTTCGTCGTCGTGGGTGAGCGGCTGGCCGATCTGCCTGCCGGTGTCGGCATTCCACAGGCGCGCGGTGTGATCGTCGCTGGCCGACGCGAGCCGACGGCCGTCGCGACTGAACACCACTGCGTCGATCAATTCGGTGTGGCCGGTGAAGGTCGGTTGCAGCGGCTGACCGGTCTGAGCGTCCCACGTCCGCAATGTCGGATCCTTACCGCCGGTGACGATGCGCCGCCCGTCGGGGCTCAGGTCGATGCCTTCGACTAACGAGGGTGTCTGAATGACTTTGACCGTGTCGAAGGCCTTCACCACCGTGGTGTAGATCGCATCGTCGAAAGCTCCCGGCGATAATGCGTTCGCGGCAATGAGCTGTTGGAACGCCTGGACGTCGCTGCCTGCGCGCGTGTTGGCGAGCATGGCCTGCGCTTCGGCGGCCAGCCGCACACTCGTAGCTTGGCGGAATCGCGCCTGTGCCTGACTGCGAGAATTCATCGCAAAGCCGAACGCGACGACCGCTCCTATCGCCACGACCGCGGTTACCGCAAGAACCGCCCGCAGGACGCGCGACCGCCTGCGAAGCGTCGCCGCATGGGCTTCCGCCGTCGCTTGTCGCTCTTGAGCGTTGAGGAGTTCGGATTGACGGCGGTTTTCTTCTTCGCCCAATCGCTCGTTCTCGGCATCCCTGGATGCGGCCAGATAGTCGTGGACTGACGAAAGACGCTGCCGAAAGCCGTCTTTCGTCACCAGAGTCTCGGCATCGGTCAGTCGTGTGCGAGTCAACAACCAGGCGCTGTCGTGACCGTTTGCCCGCCAGGCGGTCGCTGCTCGCTCCAGATCGTCTGCGGCTTTGAGGTCTTGGCGTTCTTCCCGTAGCCAGCCGGCGAGTTCGTCCCACTGTCGCAGCAGGCTTTCCAACGCCACCTCGACTACGACGTCGCCGCCGCGCGTCCCTTTGACCATCAAGCGCTTTGCCACCAGCGCATCGATCAGCGGCCGACTGTCTTCCGGCAAGTCCGCATAGCGAGCGACCCGGCGCAGAGGCTGGTCGTTGTCGGGATTGATTGTGGCCAGCCACGGGATGAAAGCGCTTCGGAGCAACGACAACTGCTCTTGGCGCTGCTCCGGTTCTGCGGCAAGCACCTCGTCGATCTCGGTCTGCACAACCTGGCGCATTCCGCCCATCGACTCGTACTGCTCAACCGTCAACTCAGCGGTCGACCCGTAGTCGGTGTACAGCCGAGACAACGTCAACGACAGCATCGGCAACGTGTCTGCGCCTTTGCCTGCGTCACGCAGCAGGCGGTCCCGCAGGTCCGGCGCGATACGCAGTGGCTGGCCCGCCCTCGTCGCTCGGTTGGCTGGACCCGTGATCACTTCCGTGAACTGTGCGACCGGCATCGGCTTGAGTTCGTCGAACACCAAGGCCTCGACGCCAACCAGATCGGGATGGGTTTGCATCACTTCATATCGGTCGGTGCGGATGGTGCCCAACACGATCAGGCCGGCTTCCGAGTGGGGATCGTTGAGGCTTCGCGCGAGGTCGCGGACCAGCGTCAGAAACTGGTCGGCCTGCGGCCCCGCGTCGGCACTGAACAATTCCTCGGCCTGATCCAGCGGAAGGATCAGCGTCGGCGGTGACGGAGCGCTGTTGTCCTCAACGTCCGCCAGCAGCTGTGCCGCCGCGGCCTCACGAGTTTCGGTCAGCCACTGCGCGACTCGATCGACGTCCCCACCTGCACAGGCCGTCTTGACCTCGCCCAGGCTGGTTCCCGTGAGACCGAAACGGTGTCGCGTCGCGACGATCGCTTGAGCCAAGCCGGTGTCACCGGTCAACACGTTGCGTTCCGGCCGCACGATGTCGAGCAACACGAAGCGCCGGTCCTCGCGCGCCAGCCGCGGCAATAAACCCGCCCGCAGGAAGGACGACTTCCCCGTTCCCGACGGGCCCAACACCACGAACAGTGACTTCAACCCGGTCAGCCGCATCCCCCGGATCGAATCCAACGCCCGCACGATCGCCGCGTCGCGGCCGAAAAACACGGCGGCATCGGCATGTTCGAGCGGCTGCCACCCGCGATAGGGCGCGCGGTCGGGATCGCCGGGTGGCGGCCAGGGGAACGACTCCGGACCAATGCCTGCCTCGCCGATGGCATCGCGGAGCCGCAACAGCCCTTCGGTCATGAACTCAACCGGCGCGCCGTCGCCGATCTCGACTTGCGTCTTCGGGCCGTCACCGAACAGATCGCAGCGCTGCCACTCAGAAATCAGCTCGTCGCCGGTCGACGGTTCCAGCCGCGCACACAGGATCTGCTTGTTGAGGTTCTCCGCGGTGCGGTATTCCGTTTTGCACTCGGTCGACCCCTCCCAGTTGCGGGAGAGCAGGCAGATGACCGCCTCGCACCGGGCGTTGGCCCGTCGCAGGGCGTCCCGCCACCGCATCCCCGGCCGCAGGCCCTCGACGTCGAGGAAGATTTCGTCAGCGAGAGCGGCGTCTTGCTCGGCCAACCAGCGCTTCAGCGCCACCGCTTCGCGCAAGTCTTTGCTCGAATGGCTGAGAAATATCCGAGACACAGACTCCCCCTACACGACTAGTTAGCTGGAGCGTAAACGTAAACAGGAGATCAAGCGCAATCATGTGCTTTTCGCGACCGACCACGTCACATCACATTGACCTTTGCCAGATGCCGGGCCACGATGACTCCCATGCGTTATGTCGTTACCGGCGGTACCGGGTTTATCGGCCGCAGGGTCGTCTCGAAACTGCTCGACACCCAGCCCGACGCTGAAGTCGGCGTTCTCGTTCGACGGGGGTCACTGTCGCGCTTCGAGCGCCTCGCCGCCGGTTGGGGCGAGCGGGCGAAGGCGGTGGTCGGCGACCTGACCGCGCCGGATCTCGGGCTCTCCGACGAGACCCTGGCCGGGCTCGCCGGCGTCGAGCACGTGGTGCACTGCGGCGCGATCTACGACATCACCGCGCCCGAGTCGGCCCAGCGCGGCGCGAACGTCGACGGGACGCGGGCGGTGATCGCGGTCGCGAAGCGGCTGGGCGCGACGCTGCACCACGTCTCGTCGATCGCGGTCGCCGGCGACTTCCGCGGCGAGTACACCGAAGCGGACTTCGATGTCGACCAGAACCTGCCGACGCCGTATCACCGCACCAAGTTCGAGTCGGAGCAACTCGTGCGCGACGAGCCCGGGCTGCGGTACCGCATCTACCGCCCGGGTGCGGTCGTCGGCGACTCCCGTACCGGCGAGATGGACAAGGTCGACGGGCCGTATTACCTGTTTGGAGTCCTCGCCAAGCTCGCCAAACTGCCGTCGATCACGCCGATCATGCTGCCCAACAGCGGGCGCACGAACATCGTCCCGGTCGACTACGTCGTCGATGCGATCGTGTGGCTGATGCACGCACCCGATCGCGACGGGCAGACTTTCCACCTGACCTCACCGGAACCGATTGGACTGCAAGGCATTTACCGAGGCGTTGCCAAGGAGGCGGGTCTACCACCGCTGCTGGGATCGCTGCCGCGTACCCTCGCGGCGCCGGTGCTGAAGGTCCGGGGCCGCGCCAAGGTGGTGCGAAATGTGGCCGCGACCCAGCTGGGCGTCCCGCCCGAGATGCTCGACGTCGCCGATCTCCCGACGACGTTCAACTCCGATGCCGCCCGGGATGCTCTGCGCGGCAGCGGTATCGAAGTACCCGAGTTCGGCGACTACGCACCGCAGCTGTGGCGCTACTGGGCCGAGCATCTCGACCCGGACCGGGCCCGCCGGGAGAGCCCCGACGGCCCGTTGGTCGGCAAGCACGTCATCATCACCGGCGCCTCCAGCGGTATCGGCCGAGCGTCGGCTGTCGCAGTCGCGGAACGCGGCGCGACGGTGTTCGCGCTCGCCCGCAACGGCCATGCGCTGGACGCGCTGATCGATGAGATCCGGAACTCCGGCGGCGACGCCTACGCGTTCAGCTGTGACATCACTGATTCGTCGTCTGTGGAGCACACCGTCAAAGACATCCTCGGCCGCTTCGGCTACGTCGACTATCTGGTCAACAATGCCGGCCGTTCGATCCGTCGCTCGGTGGTCAACTCCACCGACCGGCTGCACGACTACGAACGCGTGATGGCCGTCAACTACTTCGGCGCGGTGCGCATGGTGCTCGCGCTGCTGCCGCACTGGCGCGAGCGCCGTTTCGGCCACGTCGTCAACGTGTCCAGCGCCGGCGCTCAGGCCCGCAACCCGAAGTACAGCGCCTACAATCCAAGCAAAGCCGCCCTGGACGCGTTCGCCGACGTCGTCGCAAGCGAAACCCTTTCTGACCACATCACATTCACCAACATCCACATGCCCCTGGTGCGCACGCCGATGATCGCGCCGTCACGGAAGCTCAATCCGCAACGGCCGATCAGCCCCGAGCAGGCCGCCGCGATGGTGGTGCGCGGGCTGGTCGACAAGCCGGCTCGCATCGACCACCCCTTCGGCACGGTCGCACAGGCAGGCAATTACTTCACGCCGAAGCTTTTCCGCCGGATCCTTCATCAGGTCTATCTGCTGTACCCCGACTCGCCGGCCGCGCGCGGAGAGACACCGGCCGAGCAACCGCCACGGGAGCCGCAGCGGCGGCCCAAACGGCCGGCCCGCGCCGCGGTACGCAAGCTGCGGATGCCGCGTGGCCTAAGACGCGCCGGGCGCTTGATACCAGGCGTACATTGGTGACCTTGTGGGGTTCACCAAGAAGTTCGCGGCTGCAATTCTTGCCGCAGTCACGGTGGCGCTGTGCGCTCCCGCGACTGCGCATGCCGACCACACGATCACGTTGACCTTTGTGCGCCACGCGGAATCGCAAGGCAACGCGTCGGGTCTGATCGATACCTCGGTGCCGGGTCCTGACCTGTCGCCTCAGGGGTATCAGCAGGCCGCTGCTGCGGCAAAAGACCTGAGCCCCAACGCCTATGACGGAATCTACGCGTCGACGATGGTGCGCACGCAGGAGACGGCCGCACCGCTGTCGCAGGCGTTGGACGAGTCGGTATCGGTGTTGCCCGGGCTTCGGGAGATCGAGGCCGGCACTTATGAGGGCAAGCCCGAGACCGAGGTGCAGGACTACCTCGCCGCACCGCTGCAATGGGTGGATGGCAATCGTGACGCGCGGATCCCCGGGTCGGTCGACGGCAACGAATTCGATGCCCGCTTCGACCAAGCCGTCGAAAGCATCTACGACAGTGGTGAACTCAAGCCGGTGGCGTTCTCTCACTCGGCGGCAATCTTGCTCTGGGTGTTGATGAACACCAAGAACTCTGACAAGTCGCTGCTGGGCGAGTGGTTGCCCAACACCGGACAGGCGGTCGTCGTCGGTAACCCGCGGAAGGGTTGGACGCTCACCGAGTGGGACGGCCACGCGGTACCGCAGTGACAGCGCGATCTGCTCTTCGCGCAAGCGGCTCATCGCTGCCGGTCTTCGCCGATGTCGACACCGGCGTCGACGACGCGATGGCCCTGGTGTACCTGCTCACCAGTTCCGAGGCGGAGCTGGTTGGGATCGCGTCGACAAGCGGAAACGTTGCGGCACACCAGGTATGCGTCAACAACCTCGGACTGCTTGAACTGTGCCGGGGACCGGACATCGCCGTCTCACTCGGGGCCGAGGGTCCATTGAGCTGCCCGTTGCGCACCGCCGAGGACACGCACGGGCCGCAGGGCCTCGGCTACGCGCAACTGCCCCCGACCGACCGCATGCCCACCGACTACGATGCCGCCACAGCATGGGTGCGCGCGGCACATGAGTATCCGGGTGAGCTGACCGGACTGGTCACCGGTCCGATGACCAACTTGGCGTTGGCGGTTCGGGCCGAGCCGGCACTGCCGAGCCTGCTGCGACAGCTGGTGGTCATGGGTGGCTCGTTCGAGTACCGCGGCAATACCGACGTGGTCGCGGAGTGGAACATCAGCGTCGACCCCGAGGCCGCGGCGGAAGTGTTCACCGCATGGAAAGGTCAGGCGCGCCTACCAATCATCCTGGGGCTCAACCTCACCGAGAACATCGCAATGACGCCCGCGATTTTCACCCGGCTGGCCGAGGCGGCGGAGTCGGCGACCGTTCCGATGAGTGCTGTCGACGCCCGCGGCACGCGCTCGGTGGCGTCGAATCCGCTGATCCGCGTCTTTGAGGACGCGATGCGCTTCTATTTCGAATTCCACTACGACTGCGGCGAGGGATACCTCGCACATCTGCACGACCCGCTGGCCGCCGCGGTGGCATTGGATGCATCGCTGGTGCAAACCAGAACGGCGACAGTGGATGTCGAGTTGTCCGGCACATTGACCCGCGGCATGACTATCGCCGACTGGCACGGACGCTGGGGCCGAGAACCGAACGCTCAGGTCGGCGTGGGCGTCGATCCCGCCGCGTTCTTCGACCGGTTCGTCGATCGGGTCGGGACGTACGCGCGGCGACTAAACACGCGCCCCGCGCACTGACGCGCGAAGCGACAGCGCCTCGATCACTTCGTGAGCTGCCCGCGCGCCCGGCCCTCCTAAAAAGTCGGACAACCGACTGTCTCATGGTATGGCGGCGTCCGGGTCACTCGTAGATGCCTTCGAGGTACCAGCGACGCTGGCGGTAACACAACAGCAGGGCTTGGCCGGGATCGTCGCCGACCAACACCTGCGCGCGGGCGGTGCGTCCGGTAGTGACTGCGTGATCCCACCAGCGTTCGTCCACCGGCCACGGCCCGGCCCACCACCGCAGCGGCCTGTCACGCTCGGTCGAGGCCAGCAGCGCCGGATCGGCGGAGAACATTCCCCGGCTCGTCACCCTTACCGGATTACCTTGCGTGTCAAGGAGTTCCACCGGATCATCACGAAGCACCGCTGGCGATGGCTCCGGTAGTCGGCCCGGCCACGGCTGCCAAGGATCTGCGCGCGGAGAAAGCTCGTCGCCAAGCGGCACCAGCGTGATGCGCTCGGCAGGGCCACGGCCGCCGGACAGCACCGGCACCTGGACGGCCTCCGGCCCGAGCAGCCCCTGCACCCGCACCAGCGCCCGTCGTGCCCGCAACCGGTCTTCTTCACCGACGCTCCCCCACAGCGGCAGCTGCAGCGCCTCGGCCGAGACCACCTCCACCGGCTGCAGCCGCAGTACCGTCACCGGCGCGGCCGGCCGCTCTGCGCTGTTCCGGCGGTTCATCCACCCGTCCAACTGCCAGCGCACCCGGTCGGCGGTGGCGTCCTCGGTCAGCGGCTCCGCGCAGCGCCATACCCGACTCAACTCCTCGCCATCGGCGGTGACCGCGTGGATGGCCAGCCGTGTGCATCCGACACCAGCCGACATCAGTGTCTGGTGCAGTTGACTGGCCAGTGACCTCCCCGCGAATGCGGCGGCGTCGATCCGGTCGATCGGTGGGTCGCATGCCATCTCGGCATCGAGATTGACGTCCGGTTCGCGACCCGACGGGCCGCGCTGCGGCTCCCCTCGGGCGAACCGGTGCGCCACCACCGCGTCGGCGCCGAACCGGGACGCCACATCCGTGCGTGACAGTGCTGCGAACTGTCCAATGGTGCGAATACCCAACCGCCGCAACAGGTCTGCCAACTCCGCGCGTCCTTCGCCGGACAGGCTCGGCTCGGTGGCCAGTTCCCGGATCGGCAGGTCCGACAGGAATGCGGCATCGCAGCCCGGCGCGACGATGCGTCCGGCGCGCGCGGCGAACACTGCAGTAGGCAGCTGGTCGGCGATGCCGGCCTGAGATTCCGCTCCCGCCGCCGCCACCGCGTCCACCAGCCGCTCGGCAGCGTCAGGCTCGGAGACGAAATAGCGGGCCGCGCCGCGCACCGGAAGCACCAGCAGGCCCGGTCGCAGTACCTCGGCGCGTGGCACCAGGCCGTCGACCGCAGCCGTCACCGGTTCGAAGAACCGCGCGTCGCGGCCCGGATCGGCGGTGACGACATGCAAGTCGGGACAGCGGGCCTGCGATTCACGGCGGCGCAGCCCGCGCCGCACCCCGGCGCCCCGGGCCGCCGCCGAGCAGGCGACCACGCGGTTGGCCAGCGTCACCGCCACCGGCGTGGTCGCGGGCAGGCCCGCCGCAGCTGCCGCGGCAACCGCGGGCCAGTCAATGCACCACAGAGCCAAGACGCGTGAGGGCATGACACTCGCGTCAGCTCGAACGTCGACTTTTTGCGCGTGTCTCGCCCAAATATGTGCCATAAGTCGACGTTTGCCCTATTGCCAGTTGCACGCCGAGGATGCGGCTGCCCACCTCATAGCCGCGGACCCTGGCCTCTAATCGCATCCTCGCGCCCTGCCAGCCGCCCCCGGTGACCACCAGCGTGCAGCCCTTGTTGCGGGCGCGCGCTGTCACGGCCCGCGCCCGCGACAGCGGCACCGCCCGGCCGCCGAGGCTCAGCACCACCAGATCCATTCCGTCCAGCAGCACCGCGGCCACCTCGATTGAATCGGCCCCCGGGTCGGGCACCAGAGCCAGCCGAGACAGGTCGGCACCCATCTCCACAGCGGCGAGCAGTCCGACGTCGGGCAATCCGACCACCGCGACCTGACCGCCGGCCGCCGTCGTGGCCGCCACCACCCTCAGCAACAGCGACCGGGCACCCGAGGCCACAACCACCGCCCCCCGCGGCAGTGCCAGCAAACTTTCGGAGTCCGGCAGCAACTCGTCGGCACGGGGCGCCGCCGAATGGCCACGGCCGACCTTTCCGGAGACCGCGGCGATCTTGCGGCGCAGGTGTTCTACCTGCTCAGCGCGGTCGTCTCCGCGCTGATCCAGGCTTATCGCCGCTGTCACAGCAGCACCTCTTGCACCATCCGAACCACCATATTTTCGAAAGTATGTTCGATATGGTGAGTAAACACCTACCCGCCGACACCGTCAAGCCGCAGCATCGACCCGTCCAGCGCCATCAGCCAGGTCTCCACACTCAAGTCGGGGTGCCGCTGGCGCACGCCGTCGCGAAACGCGCCGAGGATCTCTTGATGTGTCGCGGTCTCGACTTCGGGCGTCGCGATCGCGTCGTCGCCGTAGGCGATCCTGACCGCGCCGCAATCGCGGTGATCGATGGCGATCACCGCGTTGATCTGATGCAGTTGGATCGACGCGTCGAGATTGTCCCAAAACGTGTTGTGCCAGGACTCCCAATGCGGGGCGACTGCGCCGGCGGCGGCGCCGGCCAACGCGAACTGACTGTAGTCGCCGACGAGCCCGCGCTGCTGCATGTAGTCATTGGTGGGCCGCACGAAGCGAGGATCGATACACATCAAAAGCATTGCTTCGTAACCGGGTTGAGCCGAAGCGGTACCACCCGGCAACGTCGCGCCGAGCGCTCCGAGCCCGAGAGTGCCGGCGCCGACCGCCAACAGCCGACGGCGTCCGAATGTCCGCTCGAGATCGACGTCCATGCAGACGTTTTACGCGAGACAGACCTCAGGCGCAGGACGATGCGAGAATCGAAGACCCCGGGTCTAGAGTCTGCTCGAACTCCGAAGCGTTCTGAAACGCGTCTGTGCTGGCCTCATCGATCGTCTCTCCGGCGCCACCGGCGACCATGCCGCTGCCGTCCTCGGCGCCGACGGACACTATGCAGATCGGACCGTTGGTCACCTCGTCACTGGTGCACTCGGTGGCGCCCGCGTTCTGGCACACCGCAATCACCGCCGCTTCTGCCTCGGCGTTGGTGGCACCGGTCGCCGAGTAGCCCACCAAGTCTCCGTCGACCACGCCGGAGCCAACTGCCCTGGACAGCTGGGGGCCTTCGATCTCTCCCCCAGGTCCGTCAGCCCACGCTGGGCCCGCCGCGACCATCGCGGCGCCTGCAGCTACTACGCCCGCGGCCAGCACCGCGGACACCGAGCGGATGATGGGCATGCTGCTCCCTTTGAGCCGGTCAACCGAATAACTTGTACTTTGTATCACAGGCATACCCCGTTCGCTGATGAAATCTTGTCTGCCATTACGAAAAATGCCTAAACACAACCGCTTTCGGGTTACCGGTTGCGCGGGTTGGCCGGTGACCCCAGCCCGCGATTGCCCCCGACGGCCGGCGGCCCGAGAGGCGCTCGTACCGCCGGCGCTGACTTGATCGAAACGCTGCCACTCGTCGAGCACGTGGTCATGTTCCCGGCGGCCTGGCAATTCGGCGGCACGGGTTGGGCACCGGCGACCGGAGCCGACATGACCGCAGCTGCGACCGCGCCCGCGGTCAGCAGTGATCTCGTGTACTTACGTCGAATCGTCATGGAAACCGGCTCTCTGGATCGGAATCGGGTCGCAAATAGCTTACGCATACCTCGTAGGGGGATTGTCGTATTTCCGGTAGCGCGGTTCGGGCACGCTACTCCCACTCGATCGTGCCGGGCGGCTTGCTGGTGACATCTAGCACCACCCGGTTCACCTCGGCCACCTCGTTGGTGATTCGCGTCGAAATCCGTTCCAGCGTCTCGTAGGGCACCCGGGTCCAGTCGGCGGTCATAGCGTCTTCGCTGGACACCGGGCGCAACACGATCGGATGACCGTACGTGCGTCCGTCACCCTGCACCCCGACCGACCGGACGTCGGCGAGCAGCACCACGGGGCACTGCCAGATCAAATTGTCTAGCCCGGCGGCGGTCAGTTCCTCGCGCGCGATCGCGTCGGCTCGCCGCAACGTGTCCAGCCGCTGCGCGGTGACCTCGCCGACGATCCGGATACCCAGCCCGGGCCCCGGGAAAGGTTGGCGCCCAACGATTTCCTCCGGCAAGCCCAGTTCGCGACCGACCGCACGGACCTCGTCCTTGAACAGCAGCCGCAACGGCTCCACCAACGTGAAGTTGAGATCTGCGGGCAGACCGCCGACGTTGTGATGGCTCTTGATGTTCGCGGTTCCGCTGCCGCCGCCCGACTCCACGACGTCCGGATACAGCGTGCCCTGCACCAAGAATTTCACCTCGGAGTCGTTGTCCTCGGCGAGATCTCGAACCGCACTCTCGAATACCCGGATGAATTCCCGGCCGATGATCTTGCGTTTGCCTTCGGGGTTGTGCACTCCCGACAGCGCCTGCAGGAACCTCTCGGCGGCGTCGACGGTTACCAGCCGCGCCCCCGTCGCTGAGACGAAATCCCGCTCGACCTGGGTGCGTTCGCCGGCCCGCAACAGACCATGGTCGACGAACACGCACGTCAGCCGATCCCCGACCGCGCGCTGCACCAACGCTGCCGCCACAGCCGAGTCGACCCCCCCGGACAGTCCGCAGATCGCACGCCCGTCACCGATCTGCAAGCGCACCTGCTCGACCAGAGCGTCGGCGATGTTCGCCGGTGTCCACGTCGAGTCGATGCCCGCGAACTCGTGCAGAAACCGGCTGAGCACCTGCTGGCCGTGCGGCGTATGCATGACTTCCGGGTGGTCCTGCACGCCCGCCAGCCCGCGGGCGCGGTTCTCGAATGCTGCCACGGGCGCACCGGCCGTACTGGCCACCACCTCGAAGCCCTGAGGCGCCGACGTGACGGCGTCACCGTGGCTCATCCACACCGGCTGGCTGTCGGGAAGCCCCGAATGCAATTCTCCGCCAGCGACTTTCAATTCGGTTCGGCCATACTCTCTGGTACCGGTGCGGGCGACCGTCCCGCCCAGCGCCTGCGCCATCGCCTGAAACCCGTAGCAGATGCCGAAGACCGGCACACCAAGGTCGAACAACGCGGCATCCAATTGCGGGGCGCTGTCGGCGTACACGCTGGCGGGTCCGCCCGACAGCACGATCGCGGCCGGATCGCGGGCCTTGAGGTCCTCGACGGTGGCCGTGTGCGCGATGACTTCCGAGTACACCCGCGCTTCACGCACCCGCCGGGCGATCAACTGCGCATACTGGGCGCCGAAGTCGACGACCAATACCGGCCGAAGCGGCACATGTCCTGGCACGGGGCCAGTCTAGGGTCGGTATCGCACGCAGGAGGACAGGTGACCCAGGTCTTGGCATTCGACCCGCTCGGTCCCGAAGTTCCCGTGACGGGAACGATCGTGCTGCTCGTCCTTTTCGCGCTGGTGATCCTCGTCTACTACGCGCGTCCCAAGCGAGGGCAAGCGCCGATTCACGAACTCGGCGGCGTCGCTGTCGCCGCGCACCGCCTCGGCAAGGAGTACGTCAAGGGCACGCGAGTCATCGACGACGTCAGCTTCCAGATCTGCCCGGGCCGCGTGGTGGGACTCCTGGGCCCCAACGGCGCAGGCAAGACGACCCTGCTGGGCATGCTGACGGGCCTCATCACGCCGACGGCGGGCGACGCGTATTTGTTCGGGCATCTCGTACACCCGGGAGCGCCGGTGCTGAGCCGGGTGGGCATCGCGCTCGAACAGCCCGGCTTGGTGCCGCATCTGACGGGGCTGCAGGCGCTGCGCACGACGTGGGCCATCACCGGGCGGCCGGAGCAAGACGCGCACCTGGACACCGTCGCAGCGCTCACCGGGCTCGGTGATGCGTTGCAGCGCAAGGTATCCGGCTACAGCCTGGGCATGCGTCAGCGGCTCGCGCTGGCTCAAGCGATGCTGGGCCTTCCCGATGTGCTATTGCTCGACGAACCCGCCAACGGGCTCGATCCGGCGCAGGTCCGTCAGCTCCGCACGACGTTGCGTGACTATGCGGCGAGCGGTCGCACGGTGGTGTTGTCGAGTCACGTGCTGTCGGAGATCGAAAAGATCTGCGATGAGATCCTCGTCGTGCACCGCGGCCGGCTGACGCTGTCGACCACGATGGCGGACATCCCGCGCCCGACGAAGTTGCGGCTCGATCTCGGCGGCGCCGCCGGCGCCGATAGTGCGGAAGCCGCACTCGCCAAGGCCCACATCGCATTCCGGCGTGCGGTCGACGACTCGATCGAGGTGACAATCACCGATGGATGCTCGGTGACGACGGTGCTGCGTTCCCTGGTCGACGAGGGCTGTGACGTGCTCAATCTCCAATCCCGCGGAACATTCGAGGATGCGTACTACGCGGCGGTGGCCGATGACGTCCAATAGCGGTGCCGCGCAAGGTTTCTTGCCGCGCCGGGCGCTGCGGGCGTCGGTCGAAGTGCGTCGGCAGCTGTCGCGGCCGTCCATCCGTGTCGTGCTCGTCGCGATGGCCGTCATTCCGCTGGCCCTGGCCGCCTCCGTGATGAAAGGCAAGTACGAGCTGTCCTTCGACGCCTCGTACCTGAGCGACATCGCGACCGACAGCGGTGCCAACTTCATCGTCTTCGCGCTGTTCACCGGAAGCCAGCTGGCGACCCCGCTGCTGGTGGCGTACGTCTTCGGTGAGTCGATCACCCGTGAGGCGCAATGGTCATATCTACCGGTCCTGCTCACGAGCCCGGTGCGGCGCGGACAGTTGTTGCGGCAGAAAGCCATCGCAGCCACCGCCGTCTGCATCGCCGGTCTGGTGGTCTTCGCCGTCGTCAGCGCGATCGTCGGATTCGTCCTGTTCGGCACCGGCCCGCTGATTCCGGTCAGCGGTGCGCACGTGCCGCTGGCGCAGATGTGGTGGAGGTTCGCGGCCATCGTCGGCTACATCGTGTGCTACCTGTCGTGGATCGGCGCGTTGGCGATGCTGCTGTCGGTGCTCGCGAGGGACAACGCCGTCATCGCCGTCGGCGGCACCGTCGCGATCACGTTGCTGTCACACCTCTTCGGCGGATTGTCGACGTTCGGCCTGACGCGCGGCTTCCTCCCGACGCGCAACTTCGACGCGTGGACCGTTCTGGCCGCCGCAGACATCGACTTGATCCGACTCGAGTGGGGGGTCTTCCTGTCCCTGCTCTATGCAGGCGTATTCGGCCTGCTCGCCTACGGTTCATTTGCGGCAAGAGACGTTCGCACCAGCTGTTAGTCTGCTGGCACTCAACCGGAAGGGGCACTGTGAGCGACCAATGGGGCCAGCCGCCGAGCGACGGCCCGTTCCCGCCGCCGCCCCCGCCGCCGGGGCCGTTCCCACCCCCGCCACCGGGCCAGTTCCCACCCCCGCCACCGGGCCAGTTCCCACCCCCGCCGCCGGGCCAGTTCCCTCCGCCGCCACCGGGTGGACAGTGGCCGGGCAGCGCACCACCTGCGCGCCGGCGCTCCCGGCGCTGGTGGTGGATCGGTGGCGCGGTATTCGTGGTGGTCGCTCTGGTCGCGGCCGGCATCACCGCCGTCCTGCTGCGCGGCGGGCACGAAGGGGGCGCCGACAGCCCGCAGGCCGCTGTGCTGAACTTCCTTGCCGCCGCGGAGAAAAACGACGCGTTCGCTGCGGCCGATCTGCTGGACCCGTCGGAACAGGACGGTGTGCGCAAGGTGTTGGACAACGCCCACAACACCGCCGAGCACACCGGTTACCAGAAGGGCGGCGGCCAGAACGGGCTACTGCAGGGGCTCAACATATCGACCGACGATGTACAGACCACTGTCACAAAGGTGCGCGACGACCTCGCTCGGGTGACGATCACCGGCGGCCAGATCACCATCAGCTTCGACCCGGCCAAGTCCAACCCGGGAGTGCGTGACCTGATCAGTGACAAGGATCAACGCGACCGCACCTGGACCGCCGACGACCTCGTCACGACCTCGCACTCGGGAGAGAAGCTCGACCCGGCGGTGATGACGGTCCGCCGCTCGGGCAAGTGGTACGTCAGCGTCATGTACAGCTACGTCGACGCGGCCGCGCGCGATCATGACATCGAACCGGCCGACCCTGGGTCGATAGGCACCGAATCCTACGACTCACCCGAGGACGCCGCGAAAGGATTCGTCGACGGTCTTGCCGCGATGTTCACCAATGCCGACGTCATGGACGTGGCGAAAACACTGTCGCCCGAAGGCGGCACACTGTTGGCGACCTACCGGAAACTGTTCGAACGCAACCTTAAGCGACACTCGGTGGAAGTCGTCGGGACACCTGAGTTCACGTCGAAGACGTCCGGCAACACCGCCACAATCAAGGTCGACGACCTGACCGTCCAATACACCGACGACGACGGCGACGTCAACAAGGTCCGTTTCCACGGCGGCTGCATCACCGCCGATCACGACATGCGATGTGGTGCCCAAGGCCTCTGGCTGGCAAACGATTTCATGTTCAGTCCGCAAGACACCGGCGTGATCGCCACCAAAGGCGACAAGGGCTGGCACATCGATCCGGTCGCGACCTATTTGAACAGTGCCGCCCAAAACCTGCACGACGCAACCCCGCAAGACGTCGCACTGGTGCTCGCGGAGTCGTTCGGGGCGCCGAAAGCCTTTCTGCGCCTGGACGCACAAGAACAATTGAGCCTCAACGGCTCCAAGTCCGTCACGCTGAAGAAAGGTGGCCTCGAGGGCCTCGGCTACGCGATCTTCGATGTGCCGGTGCATTCGGGCGATCAAGTGACCGTGGAAGTCGAGCAGCACTCCGGTGGCGACGACTCCAGCCGCAGGGTGGCCTTCATCGTGGTGGGCGGGTCAGGCAGGCTCGCCCAAGACTATTCGTCGTCTTACGAGTACGGCTTGTCCGCGCGCGACAGCTTCTCGGCGACCGACACCGAAACGGTGAAGCTGGTCGTGTGGGGCCCCGCGGATCAGTCGGTCAGCGTGTCGGTGCGCGACTGAGCTGGTCAGCGCTTGCGGCGCAGCGTCCACGCGGGAACCCAGTGAGTGACCGGACGGCTGTTGGCGCCGTAGCTGACCGGGTAGGTGACCAGGCCCCACCAGTTGCCCTGCTCGCACATGCCCCAGCAGCACAGCCGACCCTCGACGACCTTGTGCATCTGCAGCCCGGCCGGGTGATAGCGGCCGCGGCGGTGCGGCTCCCGCGGAAACAGCGCGGCCAGGTCAACGAGCACCATGACCGGTGGTTCCACCGCGCGAAACGCCTCGGGCACCGGTTGACCGCTGTAGCCGATCGGCTGCAGAACGCCCACTGTTCGATCATACGTTCGAATCTTCTGTGGGTGTAGAACCGGCGTTTTGCGGGGTACGCAGGACCCAGCCGCCGAAAGTGAGGTTCGCATGCTGGGCCTGCCCGACAAGATCCACGCGTGTCTGTTCGACCTCGACGGAGTACTCACCGACACCGCCAGTGTGCACAGGAAGGCGTGGAAGGCGATGTTCGACGCGTTCCTGCAGCAGCGCGCGGAACAGACCGGCGAGAAGTTCGTGCCGTTCGACCCGGCAGGCGACTACCAGACCTATGTGGACGGCAAGAAGCGTGACGACGGGGTGCGGTCGTTCTTGGACAGCCGCGGGATAGAGCTCGATGCCGACGCCGTCACGGAGTTGGGCACTCGCAAGAACAAGTTGTTCCAGCACACGCTGAACCAAGACGGTGTCGAGGTGTTCGACGGCTCGCGCCGCTACCTGGAGGCGGTCTGC
This sequence comes from Mycobacterium sp., assembly GCA_036558625.1. Classification (GTDB taxonomy): domain Bacteria; phylum Actinomycetota; class Actinomycetes; order Mycobacteriales; family Mycobacteriaceae; genus Mycobacterium. The sequence goes on from DATBFF010000079.1 coordinate 25,873, forward strand.
GCCGCCGGCCTCAAAACCGCTGTGGTGTCGTCCAGCGCCAACACCCGAGACGTGCTCGAGATCACCAGGCTGGACAAGTTCGTGCAGCAGCGTGTGGACGGTGTGACGCTGCGCGACGAGCACATTGCCGGCAAGCCTGCGCCCGACTCGTTTCTGCGCGCCGCCGAGCTCCTTGCGGTCCGGCCCGAAAACGCGGCGGTCTTCGAGGACGCGCTGTCGGGAGTGGCCGCCGGACGCGCAGGCGATTTCGGTGTGGTCGTCGGCGTCGATCGGGTTGGCCAGGCAGAAGCGTTGCGGCGCAACGGCGCCGACATCGTCGTCACCGACTTGTCCGAGTTACTGTAGGCGCCGATGGACCCTCACGATGTATTCCCGGTCGAGCCGTGGCAGCTGCGCGAGACGCAACTCGACGTAGACCGGCTGGCCCAGACAGAGTCGCTGTTCGCCCTGTCCAACGGCCACATCGGACTGCGCGCCAACCTCGACGAAGGTGAACCCTACGGATTGCCGGGGACCTACCTCAATTCCTTCTACGAGGTTCGGCCACTGCCGTATGCGGAGGCCGGGTTCGGATACCCGGAAGCCGGCCAGACCGTCGTCAACGTCACGAACGGCAAGATCCTGCGGCTGTTCGTCGACGACGAACCGTTCGACGTCCGCTACGGCGAACTGCTGGACCACGAGCGGGTTCTGGACATGCGGGCCGGGACGTTGACCCGGCACGCGTGCTGGAAGTCGCCGACCGGCAAGAAGGTCAACGTGCAGTCCACTCGTCTCGTGTCGTTGACGCAGCGCAGCGTCGCCGCGATCGAGTACGTGGTCGAGGCTCTCGACGAATTCGCCCGGGTCACAGTGCAATCCGAGCTCGTCAGCAACGAGGACCAGCCCAAGACGTCGCGCGATCCCCGGGTAGCCGCGGTCCTGAAGAATCCGCTCAAAGCCGTACACCATGAAACCACCGACCAGGGAGCACTTCTCGTTCATCGGACCCAGTTGAGCGAGTTGGTCATGGCTGCCGGAATGGATCACGAGATCGAGGTCCCGGGACGGGTAGAGCACCAGACTGCGGCCACCGATGACTGGGCGCGCACGACGGTCATCTGTGGACTGCGGCCCGGCCAACAGCTGCGCATCGTGAAGTATCTGGCTTACGGGTGGTCGAGTCTGCGTTCCCGCCCGGCACTACGCGACCAGGCTGCCGCTGCGCTGGCCGGGGCAAAGTACAGCGGATGGCAGGGGCTCCTCGACGCACAGCGCGAATACCTCGACGACTATTGGGACAGCGCCGACGTCGAAGTCGACGGCGACGCGGAGGTACAGCAGGCGGTGCGGTTCGGGCTGTTCCATGTGCTGCAAGCCAGCGCGCGGGCCGAGCGGCGCGCGATACCGGGTAAAGGCCTGACCGGTAACGGCTACGACGGCCATGCTTTCTGGGACACCGAAGGGTTTGTGTTGCCGGTGCTCACCTACACCGCCCCGGACGCTGCCGCAGATGCTCTGCGGTGGCGGGCGACGACGCTGGATCTGGCCAAGCAGCGCGCAGCGGAACTCGACCTCGAGGGTGCCAGCTTTCCGTGGCGAACCATCCGCGGCCAGGAATGCTCTGCGTACTGGCCGGCCGGCACCGCGGCATGGCACGTGACCGCCGACGTCGCGATGGCGTTCGAGCGCTACCGGATCGTGACCGGCGACGGGTCACTGGAGGAGGAGTGCGGCCTGGCGGTGCTCGTGGAAACCGCCCGGCTGTGGATCTCGTTGGGGCACCACGACCGTCACGGCGTGTGGCACCTCGACGGCGTCACCGGTCCCGACGAATACACCGCGATCGCACGAGACAATGTCTTCACGAACCTGATGGCAGCACATAACCTCCGCACAGCGGCCGATGCGTGCGCCCGTCATCCAGATAAGTCGCGCGCCATGGGAGTCAGCACCGAAGAGATGGCGGCCTGGCGCGACGCCGCCGATGCTGTGCACATCCCCTACGACGAGGAACTGGGCGTGCACGAGCAGTGCGACGGCTTCACCACACTTGCCGAATGGAACTTCTCCGAGGAAACGGTCTATCCGTTGCTGCTGCACGCGCCATACGTTCGGCTGTATCCGGCGCAGGTGGTCAAGCAGGCCGACTTGGTGCTCGCGATGCAGTGGCAAAGCAACGCATTCACGCCCGACCAGAAGGCCCGCAATGTCGACTACTACGAACGGCGCACAGTGCGCGACTCGTCATTGTCGGCATGTACGCAAGCGGTGATGTGCGCCGAGGTCGGCCACGTCGAACTTGCCCACGACTACACCTACGAGGCCGCCATGATCGACCTGCGGGACCTGCACTCCAACACACGCGACGGCCTGCACATGGCCTCGCTCGCCGGCGCGTGGACGGCGCTGGTCGCCGGATTCGGCGGCCTGCGTGACGACGATGGTGTTCTCACCCTGGACCCGCATCTTCCCAACGGAATCTCATGCCTGCGATTCAGGCTGCGCTGGAAGGGATTTCGGGTGACGGTGCATGCCACCCACGACGAGGTCACCTACACCCTGCGGGATGGGCCTCACGGTGAACTGACGATCCGGCACGCCGGCGAGGATCTCGACATCCGCACGGAGTCACCGACAACGGTCGCTATCGAAAAGTGCAAGCCGCTCCTGCCGCCACCGCCGCAACCCCAGGGGCGCGAACCGGGCCGCCTGCGAGGCTGACTCAGCCGGCGGAACTGATCGGTTCGATGGGCAGTCGCCGCAGCGCACCCGGAGCGTCGGCGGGGACGACGGGATGGTTCGGCGGGACGGGGTCGAGACGACGATATTGCTCGCCCTGCGGCGGCCGGAGGTCGGTCTCGCCCTTGTTGGGCCACAGCGACGCGGCGCGCTCCGCCTGCGCGGCGATCGAAAGCGACGGGTTGACACCGAGATTCGCCGACACCGAGGCTCCGTCGACGACCGACATCGTCGGGTAGTTGTACACCCGCTGATAGGCGTCGATGACGCCGTCTTCGGGGCTGTCGCTGATCGCGGCGCCGCCGAGGTAGTGCGCGGTCAACGGGATGTTGAACAACTCTCCCCACGTCCCGCCTGCGACGCCGTCGATCTTGGCCGCTACGCGGCGGGTCACCTCGTTGCCGATCGGAATCCACGTCGGGTTCGGCTCCCCGTGGCCCTGTCTGCTGCTCACCCGGCGAAAGCCGAGCTTGGTCCGCTTCGTGAAAGTCGTGATCGAGTTGTCGAGGTGCTGCATCACCAACATGATCATCGTGCGCTCACTCCAGCGCTGCGGATTGAGCAGGCGGACGAGGTTGCGCGGATCCTCTCCGGCCTTCTGAAAGAACTGCTTCCAGCGCGGTACGCCGCTGCCGTCGGGCCCGGATCCGTCGGTCATCAGCGTCTGCAGCAGCCCCATCGCATTCGAGCCCTTGCCGTACCGAACCGGTTCGACGTGCGTGTCGCCGGTCGGGTGGATCGACGACGTGATCGCGACACCGTGTGTCAGGTCCAGGTCGGACGAAACCTCGAACCGGCCCGCGCCGACGATCGACTCCGAATTGGTCCGGGTCAGCATGCCGAGGCGCTCGGACAGCTTGGGCAGCCGTCCTTTGTCGCGCATTTTGAACAGCAGCTTCTGAGTGTTGTAAGTGCCGGCGGCAAGCACGAGGTGCGACGCGGTGAACGACTTCTTGTCTCTGCGCAGCCACCGACCGGTGCGCACGGTGTCGACGCGCCAGCTTCCGTCGGGCCGCTCCTCGAACCCCGTCACGGTGCGCATCGGAAGCACTTGCGCCCCAGCGGATTCCGCGAGTCCGAGGTAGTTCTTCACGAGGGTGTTCTTGGCGCCGTAGCGACAGCCCGTCATGCACTCTCCGACTTCGAGGCAGCCGGTGCGCGGCGGCCCGGCGCCGCCGAAGTACGGGTCCGGCACGGTCTTGCCTGGTGTCTTCTCGCCGTCGGGCCCGAAGAAGACGCCGACAGGTGTCGCGACGAACGTGTCACCGACGCCCATCTCGTCGGCGACCTCCTTCATGATGCGGTCGGCGTCGGTGAACGTCGGGTTTTCGACCACTCCCAGCATCCGCTGCGCCTGCTCGTAGTGCGGCATCAACTCGGCGCGCCAGTCGGTGATGTGCGACCACTGCTTGTCGGCGAAAAACGGGTCCGGCGGGACGTACAGGGTGTTGGCGTAGTTCAGCGAACCGCCGCCAACACCCGCGCCACCAAGGATCATGACGTTGCGCAGCAGGTGGATTCGCTGGATGCCGTACATGCCCAGCTTCGGCGCCCACAGAAACTTGCGCAGGTCCCACGAAGTCTTGGCGAACTCGTGGTCGGCGAACCGCCGACCGGCCTCCAGAACGCCGACGCGGTAGCCCTTCTCGGTCAGCCGCAGCGCGGTGACGCTGCCGCCGAAACCCGAACCGATGATGAGAACGTCGTAGTCAGCACTCATTGAGCAAGTATGTCCCTACCGGTCGGTAACTCTCTAGGGGTGGTGCGTACGAACCTCAGCTGCCGACGGTCAGGCCGACCTTCTGGAACTCCTTCAGGTCGCAGTAGCCCGCCTTGGCCATCGACCGGCGCAGGCCGCCGACGAGGTTCAGCGAGCCGAACGGGTCATCCGACGGACCGCCCAGCACCTGCCGCAGCGTAGGCCGCTCACCGACCGCCACCTGCAGCAACGCGCCACGGGGCAGCGACGGGTGGGCGGCGGCGGCGGGCCAGAACCAGCCGTCGCCGAGCGCCTCGGCCGCCGCAGCCAGCGGAGTGCCGAGGACCACGGCGTCCGCGCCGCATGCGATCGCCTTCGCGAGGTCGCCGGAGGTGTGGATGTCGCCGTCGGCAAGCACGTGCACGTACCGGCCGCCGGTTTCGTCGAGGTACTCGCGACGGGCCGCCGCGGCGTCGGCGATCGCGGTGGCCATCGGCACGCTGATGCCCAGCACCTCGTCGCTGGTGGTGACGCCGCTGGTGGAGCCGTACCCGACGATCACCCCGGCGGCGCCGGTGCGCATCAGGTGGAGCGCGGTGCGGTGGTCGAGCACCCCGCCCGCCACCACGGGCACGTCGAGTTCGGAGATGAACGTCTTGAGGTTCAGCGGTTCACCGTCGCGTGCCACGCGCTCGGCCGACACAATCGAGCCCTGGATGACGAGCAGGTCGATGCCGGCCGCCACGAGCACCGGTGTCAGCGAGCGGGCGTTCTGCGGACTGACCCGCACCGCGGTGGTCACTCCGGCGTCGCGGATGCGGGCCACGGCAGCGCCGAGCAGGTCGGGGTCCAGCGGTACGGCGTGCAGTTGCTGCAGCAGCCGGATCGCGGCCGACGGTTCGGGTTCTTTCTCGGCGGCCTCGATGACCTCGGCGATCCTCGCCTCGACATCGGCATGACGGCCAATGAGGCCTTCCCCGTTGAGGATTCCCAATCCGCCGGCCCGGCCCATCTCGATCGCGAACTCCGGGGACGCGAGCGCGTCGGTGGGGTGCGACAGCACCGGGATCTCGAACCGGTACGCATCGAGCTGCCATGACGTCGAGACGTCCTGGGAGGATCGGGTCCGCCGCGACGGCACGATGTTGATGTCGTCGAGCTCATAGGTGCGCCGCGCGGTGCGCCCCATGCCGATCTCGACCATGTCGCGCATGCTTCAGTCCCCGTTCTCCCCGCCCAAACCGACGTTTCGCACAGAAAGTGCGAGAAGAAGCCTGCGAAACGTCAATCTCGGCGCGGTCAGCACTTAAGCCTGCCTCAGCGCTCGTAGTAGTTCGGCGCTTCGACCGTCATCGTGATGTCGTGCGGATGACTTTCCTTGAGCCCGGCCGCGGTGATCCGCACGAACTGCGCATGCTGAAGGCCTTCGATGGTGGCCGCGCCGGTGTAGCCCATCGCGGCGCGCAGCCCCCCGGTGAGCTGATGGATGACCGTTGCCAGCGGGCCGCGGAACGGCACCCGGCCCTCGATGCCCTCGGGCACCAGTTTGTCCTCGGAGAGCACGTCGTCCTGGAAATACCGGTCCTTGCTGAACGACTTGCCGCCGCCGCGCCCGCGCATCGCGCCCAGAGATCCCATGCCCCGGTAGCTCTTGAATTGCTTGCCGTTGACAAAGATCAGCTCACCCGGGGCTTCGGCGGTGCCGGCCAGCAACGAGCCGAGCATCGCGGTCGACGCACCCGCGGCGAGCGCCTTGGCAATGTCACCGGAGTACTGCAGCCCGCCGTCGGCGATCACCGGCACGCCGGCGGGCCCGCACGCGGCGACGGCCTCGAGGATCGCGGTGATCTGCGGCGCGCCGACGCCCGCGACCACTCGGGTGGTGCAGATGGAGCCCGGTCCGACACCGACTTTGACGGCGTCCGCACCGGCGTCGACCAGCGCCGCTGCGCCGCTGCGCGTGGCGACGTTGCCGCCGATGACGTCGATGCGGTCACCGGCTTCGGCCTTGAGCTTGCCGACCATCTCCAGCACCAACCGGTTGTGGGCGTGCGCGGTGTCCACGATCAGCACGTCGACACCTGCGTCCACCAGCGTCATCGCACGATCCCACGAGTCGTCGCCGGTGCCGACGGCCGCGCCAACCAGCAACCGCCCGTCGCTGTCTTTGGTGGCCAACGGATGCTGCTCGGTCTTGACGAAGTCCTTGACGGTGATGAGCCCGGTGAGTCGGCCGTGTCCGTCGACGATCGGCAGTTTCTCGATCTTGTTGCGCCGCAACAGTCCTAGCGCCGCGTCGGCGGTGACGCCTTCTTGCGCGGTGATCAGCGGCGCCTTGGTCATCACCTCGGCCACGCGCTTGGCTTGGTCGACCTCGAAACGCATGTCCCGGTTGGTGATGATCCCGACGAGCTGGCCGGTGTCGTCGACGACGGGCAGCCCGGAGATCCGGAAGCGGGCGCACATCGCGTCGACTTCGGCAAGCGTGTTGTCCGGCGAACATGTCACCGGATCGGTGACCATGCCGGCCTCGGAGCGCTTGACCATCTCGACCTGGCCGGCCTGCTCGGCGGCGGACAGGTTGCGGTGCAGCACGCCCATGCCGCCCGCGCGGGCCATCGCGATCGCCATGCGGGCCTCGGTCACCGTGTCCATCGCCGAACTGACCAACGGCACGTTGAGCCGGATCCGTTTGGTTAGCTGGCTGGAGGTGTCGGCCGCAGCGGGCACCACTTCGGACGCGGCAGGCAGCAGCAGGACGTCGTCGAAGGTGAGGCCCAGCATCGCGACCTTGTGGGGGTCGTCGCCGCCGGTCGGGACGCGGCCGGCAGACGCCGCGGACGCATCCGAACTCACCGTGGCACGGCCGTCGGTAATCGACATCGAGGGGCCTCCATCGCGGCGGGGCTAGATGCCCATCCTATCGACTTCGACGGTATCGCCGGGGTGCGTGACACCCGCTTTCGGGGGCCTGCGATGAGCCGCTCGCGCGAAGAGCATCGTGCCTGACTCGGCTGGCGGAATGTCTGCGGTGCTGCGTACTCTAGAGACGTGCGCGACCAACTCCCTCCGGGTTTGCCGCCAGACCCGTTTGCCGACGATCCGGCGGATCCATCCGCGGCGCTCGACGCGATCGAGCCGGGCCAGCCGCTGGATCCGCAGGAGCGCACTGCGGTCGAGGCCGACCTCGCCGATCTTGCGGTGTACGAAGCATTGTTGGCGCACAGGGGAATTCGCGGTTTGGTGGTGTCGTGCGACGAGTGCCAGCAGGACCACTACCACGATTGGGACATGCTGCGCGCCAACCTGCTCCAGTTGCTGGTGGACGGCACGGTGCGCCCGCACGAGCCGGCCTACGACCCTGAGCCCGACGCGTACGTGACCTGGGATTACTGTCGCGGCTACGCCGACGCATCGCTCAACGAGGCGACGTCGGAACCCGACGGCTACCGCTGAGGGTTTGTCAGCTTCCCGGCGCCTGTGATGGCGTTGGCTGCGGCGCTGCGGCCGGTGTCGGGATCGGAGCCTCAGGTGTGGGCTTCGGAGCCTCAGGCGTCGGCTGCGGAATCGCAGCCGGAGTGGGCTTCGGAGCCTCAGGCGTGGGCTGCGGAATCGCAGCCGGAGTGGGCTTCGGAGCCGACGGCGTGGGCGAAGGCAATCCGTTCGGCGTCGGCTTTGGTGGCCCGCTGGGCGTCGGCAACGGCGTCGGTATCCCGCTCGGCGTCGGCTTTGGTGGCCCGCTAGGCGTCGGCAACGGCGTCGGCTTTGGTGACCCGCTAGGCGTCGGCAACGGCGTCGGTATCCCGCTGGGTGTCGGCAACGGCGTCGGTATTCCACTGGGCGTCGGCAACGGCGTCGGTATTCCACTGGGCGTCGGCAACGGACTCGACGACGTGGCCGACGAACTCGACGACGGCGACAACATCATGTTCGGGTTGATCGAAGACGGCGACGTCGTCGTGATTTCGATCACCGGCACCGGCAAGAACGACAACGGTGACTGCGGGTTCGGTGGCGGCGGCGGCGCATCCGGCGGTGGCGGTGTGGCCTCCGGATTTCTTTCAATCACCTTGGCGGTCAACAGGTTGTATTGCTGGACGAGCTGCTCCTTGCTCGCTGTGTTGTCGACGCCTTGCACCTTGGGCGCGAGCGAGACCAGCTTCTGCTGAGCCTCGTCCCACTTGCCCTGGTTCACCAGCTGCTGCACCTGGTCGAGCTCTTGGGCGGCCAGCGTCACCGCGTCACTGCGGGTCTTGGTTCCCTCGCCGAACAGCATCGAGCGCAGCCCGTAGAGCGAGTCACCCGGTGCCGCGTCGTACACGACGGCGCCGAAACCGCCCAGACACAAGACCGCGGCCGCGGCCGCGCCGACAACGGTGAGCCCAACCCTGTTGCGGCGCACCGGCTTTTGCGCTTGAGCCAATGCAGCCGATGCCTGCGCCAGCGTGATCACATGGGCGTCCGGTTTGTTGCGCACCTCGTCGCGCCAGCCGCCAAGCATCGCCGACAGTGGATCCACCGACGACATGCGCGCGCCGCTGGCGAGCGCGTCGACGAAGCGGTCGGTGCGCGCAATCGCGTCGAGGCTGGGGTCGTAGTCAGACATAGTCGCGTCCCGCCCCGATGATCTCTTCCCGCAGCCGCGTCAGCGCCCGGTGCTGTGCAACCCGCACCGCACCGGGAGAGCTGCCGACCGCGACGGCCGTCTCTTCTGCACTCAACCCGACGACCACACGCAGGATCAGAATCTCGCGCTGTTTCTCGGGCAGGATGCCCAGCAGCGCCTTCATCCGCTCCGACGACTCGAAGTCGAGTGCGATTTGCTCGGGGCCGGCCTCGAAGGTGGGGCGCTCGGGAATGACCTCGGTGGGCTCGGAACGGTTACGCGCCGCCGCACGGTGGGCGTCTGCCACCTTGTGCGCCGCGATGCCGTAGACGAACGCCAAGAAGGGCCTCCCCTGCTCCCTATAGCGAGGCAACGCCGTGATGGCGGCCAAGCACACCTCCTGAGCCACATCGTCTGCCGACAGACCGCTGCGTTCGGCGGTTCCCAACCTGGCCCGGCAGTACCGGACCACGACCGGACGAACGATCGCCAGCACTTCTGAGAGTGCGCCTTGATTGCCTGCCACCGCTTCAGCAACGACAGCATCGAGGTGTTCTCCCGAATTTGTCATCGACGACGGCGTCCTCAACGTTACGAGCCGAGCGCTTCCCGGCGGCGTATCGACAATAACGATCCAACAACGTTGAACGGCGTCAGCGACGCCAAACCCCACCGGCGCGGCGCACGGTCTCTGCGCAGGCATCCCGGATGGCTGCCACCTCCGTTGCGGCACCGGTATCGCTGCTGATGTCGACCAGCAAACTCGCCACGGCCCAGCGCAACGGGATGAGCCCAAGCTTGCCGGTCGTCAGCAACGCATTCTCGGCGACACTGCATGCTTGGTCGAGCCGACCCGACGCGCACAGGGCCGCCGCATGCACGACCTCGGACTTGGCCCGATGACGAAGGGACGGCTGCACCGCCGCCAGCTCCACCGCCCGCTCGGCATGCCGCACAGCCGCGACGCCTTCGCCGCGTGCCATGGCCAACTCGGCGGCCACCCATTGCCAGCGAATTGGCAATCGGTCCGCCGACGCCGACGCATGGAGCCGGGCGTGCGCTCGGTCCAGCAGTGCCGCCGAGGCGGCGAAGCGGCCCACCCCCAGCGCGTCGGCGGCCAGGCCGAGCAGCGCGTCGACGCCGGCCTGGACGTCGGCACCTGCCAGAGCCGCTGCGCGGCCGTCCCACGACCGCGCCGCCGCGTGGCCGCCGAGCTGGCGAAGAAACGACGCCTGCGTGCTGTGGGCCAGGGACGCCAACAGGCCGCTGCGCGCGGCGCGTCGCAACGCGACCAGGTCCGCCGACGCGCTGCCGTAGCGGCCCTGACCGCCCGCGGCGACCGCACGCAACCACAGCTGCCGGGGCGTGGCCGCGGCCGGCAATGGCCAGCGGCCCGGTTGGTCGCCGAAGGCGGCCACCTCCAGCAGCGCCTCGACGCTCATAGTCGTCTGGTCTTCGCGCGAGCGCTCATCCCCGTACCGCCAGAAATTCGACGAATGCTTGGTTAACAGTTTGTGCTCGCGATGTTAACGCCACGTCAACCCGCTGCCCGCTGCGCGTGGACGCGAGCAGCGCGCCGCGCCGAATCTCGCGTTCGCCGATTGCATTGCGCCTCAATGATGAACGTGACGTAAATTCTCCAGCTGCGGTTATGCAGTGTGGCACAGGATGTAGCTATTGACTGCCCTTCGCACACGCCCCTACCTTGTCAGCACGAGTGGTCATCGGTGACCTGTACTCGCACCGTTCCACAACTCACCCAATTGGATTCGGCGAGAGGGGTTTTCCATGGCACAGCCGCAAGAGCTGCCCGGGCCGAATGCGGACGTGTGGGATTGGCAGATGCACGGCGTGTGCCGGGGCGTCGATTCGTCGGTCTTCTTTCATCCCGAAGGCGAACGCGGACGCGCTCGGTTGGCCCGCGAGACTCGCGCCAAGGCGATGTGCCGCAGCTGCCCCGTCATCGCACAATGCCGATCGCACGCACTGGCCGTCGGCGAGTCGTACGGCATTTGGGGCGGACTGTCGGAATCCGAACGCCAACTGCTGCTGAAGGGCCGCACCGCCTAGCGCCCTCCGCGCAGGAGTCAGACGCGGGTGGTGCGCTTTCGGTGATTGACGAGCACCACCACGGATGTGACGACGAGGACGATCCCGATTCCGACGAGCAGGTAGCGGTCAGCGGGGCCCACGGCCGCGTCAACGAACGCACACACAGCGAGCAACAGCATGGCGACCACACTGAGAATGTGCGAACGCCCCGAGGCGTTTTCGTGTGCTGTGCCATCGCGCGGGCGGACTCGGCTGATGACGAAGGCCAAGATCGCACCCAGCGCTGCCGCGCCGAGCACGACGGTCGTGGCGCTCACTTGCATTGGCTCAGATCATATTCACCTTCGGCGAGGCTCGCGGCACCGGCGATGATCGGTACCGTTCCGGCGCCGAACGTGAATGGGTCGGCCACAGCACCGCCCGCGATCCCGAGGCCGCCGACAAAAATCTTCGTGAAGTCCCAGAACACTCTGCTGCCACTGCAATTCGGGAACAGGTCCACGGGTTGATTCGGTGGTGGCGCCGGCAGATTCGCGTCGATCACCGTCACCGGAGGCGGGCCTGTGCGGGGTGGAAGCTTGATGGGTTCGCCGGTGACCGGCGGGGCGGGACTGGGCTGCGGCGCGGGCGAGGTGGGAGCGGGCTGCGGCTGCGGTGGAACTGGTGGCACTGGATCCAATGGCTTGGGCCCGTCGAGCGGGAAGTCCGCAGCGAAGACGCCTTGGCTCATTTGGCCGGCAACGCGTTTGTCTGTGGCGGCCAGAGTTTGGACACGGCCGGTGATGTCGACGCTGTGACGGGCAGCCTGGACGTGTCTGGCCGCCGCCACGGGAGGTGGATAGCGTTTGGGGTCGGTTACTGAAAAGTCTTCCCCTACAACGAATCCGTTGTTCTCAGCGTTCGCCACCGCAGTGAGGACGTTCGACTTGGCCGACTCGATCACGGAGGCACCGCTGCGCGCGATCGTGGCGGTGGTGAGCAACGTATCCACCGATCGCAGTGCGTGCTTGCGATCGACCGCGGTCTGATGTTGAGCTGCCTCCGCGCCTTCACCTGTCCACTCCGATCCGCCCGGCGCGAATGATTCCTGATGGACGGCGTCGAACGACTGCTCCCACGCCTGCGCCACGGCGTTCCAGTGGTTGGCAGCGGTGTGGAGGTGGGTGGTGTCCCACGCCCGCACCTGACTCAAGGTGGCCATCAGTCGATGGCGTCCATGATGGAATCCACCGTCACTTTGACCCGGTTGGATACCTCGGTTTCGGTGTAGATCGCCGCCGAACTGAAGGCTGCTCCGGCGGTGGTGGCGATCCGTTCGCCCAGCGTCGCGCCGTGGGCGGCGACGGCGGTGTGTATCGTGCCGACGGCTAGTGCAGTGGCTTGGGCAGGGTTGGCGGGAACCGACGGTGGCACAGCCGCCGTCGAAATGACTGCCGCGCTGTGCTGAGCGCAGTTGGCGGCATAGAGCTCGAGGCCGGGAGCGGTGACCTCGATGGATCGAGCCATGGTCGTATTGTCACCCGGGCCGAACACCCTGAGATGCACCAATTTTGGCTGCGATCTGCCGGGTTGGACGTCGCGCTCAGTCGGGTGGTTCCGTTCACCGCCGAATTGATTGCGTGCGCGCTAGCTACGACGGTGAAAGCGATTTCCCGATGTCTCCACAGACTGTCGACGCGGCGTAGGGCGTCGGCTGGCCGTTCTGCGAGATCTGCGCCGACGACCCGAAGTAAACGGTGAGATACCAACCGCCCGAGGAAGGTGGGGCCTGGTCGACACCTTGAACGACCGTGGTCTGGTAAGCGATGCCTTTGGCCGAGGCGACCAGATCATTCAGCGGGTATTTGACCGCCCCCTGCGCCTGGCATGTGCCCAGACCGATGTGTTGAGCGTGGATACTTCCCGGCGCCAGACCGCTGGCCGCCGTTGCCACGATCAACGTCTTGTTGCGCGGGTTGTAGGTCAAATTGGCCCAACCCTGAGGTCGTGAGCCCACGGGTGCGATGGTGAGAGTGGTCGTCACGACGGCGGCCGTGATGTCCCCACACGCGAGCGTCGTGGAGCCCAGCTCAGGCGGAGCGGCAGGTTGGGCGGCCGCATCCAGGTGAATGCTGAGGGCGGTGCTCGGAAGAAGCCCTCCGGGGGCAGGTTGCTCGCCCGTGACCGTGGTACTGATGGTCCCTGCACTGTCCGCGGTCACCACTGGGAATGGGACTGCTACGTCTTCGATGGCGGCGCAGCTGCCTTTGTGGATGTCTACTGCGTAGGTGGCGCCTGGCATGAACCCGCCCATCTGCAGCTTGGCCGTGATGTTTTCGCTCGGCCGATCCCAGCTCAGCGCCGCCGTGCCGCTCGGCTGGTAGGAGAGGGTGACCTTGATCAACGCCGGTTTGTCGGACACCGTCGCACTCGATAACCGCGCCGTATCAAAGCTGCATCCGACGACGGACGCGGCAACCAATACCGACGCCGCCGCGCCGATCGGTATGAAGCCCGGTTTTCTTGTGCCCGCCTTCATGAGTCTGCTCGTATGAAACAGCATCCGCACAGGCTTCGGGTAGATGCCCCGCAGTCCCAGTGACAATTATCCACCAGGCACCCCCTTCCGTGCGCTGAACCGTAAACCGCGCCAGCCAGAAACGGCTGCTGACAAACCACACCGGTCGATTACGTGATGGTGCAGTCATCCACTTGATACGAAAACACGCTGAGATCCCCGCCAGTCAGCGGGTGACGGCGGCGCGACCCCGCGCAAGGGTGGTCCTCCCCGGCTTATCCGGCAGCTTCCGGAAGGTTATATGCGTAGGACTTCTGTTGGCGCTTTCTCATCTTCTCGAGGCACTGATGGTGCTTGCGGGCGTGATATGCCAACGGAAAGTAGGTCAGCCGGTCCGGCAGCACCCGGTAGGCGGTCCGGATCACGGTGTAGACGCGCGTGAGCTGACGTTCCTCTTTGGCGCTCCAGGTGGCGCCGAGCTTCTCGCGAAGACGTGGATCCAGCAACCCGACGACGGACAGATAGTTCAGCCGAAGCGCGGGCATCACCGAGGCTCTGACCAACGGCGCCAACAGTTTCGGGAAAGACGGCGGCAAGTCGACCTTGCCGGTCTGCATGTCGTGCATCAACTGCAGTGCCTGCGGCGTGCCTTGGAGCGTGTCGAGCATCGACTCGAAGTAGTCAGCCATCTCCTGTTGTGACTCGGGGTAACCGCGCATCGGTACGTGGAGCAGCCGAGCCAGCCGGCGGTTGTCGCGCAGCAGTTCCTGTTTCTCGGCGCCGGTGAACTCCCGGCCGATCAACAACCGCCGGCTTGTGCGTTGACGATGTAGCCGGTGGCGATCACCCACTGGTACGCCTCCGGGTTCAAGGCGCTGATCTGCTTACCGTTCTCGGCGCTTTTCATGGTGATCGGTTGGTGCATTGCGCGGACGCGGTCACCTTCGGCCCTGGCCTCGGTGCCGCCGTAGGTCCAGCGCAGCACCTCCCGCGAGATGGTCGCAAAAATCGTCTCGACGACGGCGTCGCTGCTGCGCAAGCACGCACCCGAGCAGATCACCACCAACTTGATCGCCGAGAAAGCGGGCGTCAGCAAGGGATCGATCTATCAATATTTCGCGAACAAGGAACAGATGATCAACGCTGCGATCGAGCAACTCGCGGCCGAACAGGCGCCCGCAATCGAGGAGATGCTCCGGGCGATCACCCTCAATCGGCCGGAGTCGGCGATGGAGTCGTCGATCGACATCCTCATCGACTTCACCATCGCCAACCGCCGATTGATCCGCTACCTTGCCGGACGCCCCGATCACGTCCGCACCTTCGACAACATCTCGGGACTCAACGCCACCCTGCTGGCGATGACCACCCTGCACATGAATCACTACCGCAGCCAGTACCGTGACGAACTGAGCCCGAGCGCGTTGGCGTGGTTGTTCTTCAACATGGCCGTGGCAACGACCCTGCGGTACATCGAATCCGGCGACCCGATTCGGTTGGACGAACTGCGGGCCGGGCTGAAATTCGCCTCCGCCGGATTACTGGTCTGCGGTCGCGACTAGCCCCGCGCCAGCGTGCTCACCGCTCAGGGTGACGCGGGTCAAGGGTTGACAGTTCTGCGACTAAATTATTCGATGACCGCGTCAACGGCGTGGCGGATTCGGTCGGCGGCACGGTCCGGATCGGGCTGTCCGGCGTCGAGCCAGGCGATGACGGCCTCTACGGTCACGATCGGCACCAGCCTCGCGGCCCAATCTCGCCACGGACCCTCGGGGATGCGTTCGGTGAGGTGGCGGTGGGCGACCTCGGTCGAGAAATAGCGGATGGCGTCGATGACATCACGGAACTCCGGTTCGCGGGCCGCGTGGCGGAACAGCAACCGAAATCCCTCGGGGTCTGCAGCGGCAGCGCGCAGCAACTTCGAAACTGTTGACTCGTCGTAGTTTTCGACGCCGACGGTGTCGGCGAGCCGGGTACAGGCACGACCGAGCACTGCTCGGTAGAGATCGCTCTTCGATGCGAAATGCCGGTAGAGGATCACATGCGTCACGGCAGCCTCGGCAGCGACGTCGTCGAGGCCGGTAGCGGCGAAACCCCGGCGGGCGAACGCGCGGGTCGCCGCATCGAGGATCTGCTCACGGCGCTCGGCCCGGCGCATCCGACGGACCGGCTGCTGAACGGTGGCAACCAAATCGTCTCCTCTTGTCCAAATCTAAGTGTACAAGTACTCTTGTTTCATCTGTCTTATACACACTTCACCTTCCGGAGATCGCGATGGTCGTCGCGACGAAGCTGCCTTTTGAGCAGTCGAATCCGCTGCAAATCGCGCCTCGCTTACGCGAGTTGCAGGCCCAGGGCGCGGTGCATCGCGTGTACACGGAAGTGGGCGACTTGGCATGGCTGGTGATGCGTTATGCAGACGTCCGGCGCCTGCTAGACGACGATCGATTGGGGCGCGCGCATCCCGAGCCGGAAAAAGCTGCGCGCACCGGTGAGTCGGCGCTGTTCGGCGGACCGCTCGGAGAGTTCGCCACCGAGCATGCCGATCATCAGCGCATGCGCAAGCTGCTGCATCCGCACTTCGCGCCGAAGCACATGCGTGCGCTCCGGTCGAGGATCGAGACTTTGACCACCGGCTTGCTGGACGACCTCGCCGAGCACGGGCCGCCGGCGGACCTGCACGCGACTGTCGCCATGCCGCTGCCAATCCTCGTGATATGCGAGTTGCTGGGCGTACCGTACGACGACCGCGAGCGGTTCCGTCGATGGACCGACGACGCGAGCAACTTTCGCGATCGGGCCCGCTCTGAACACGGGCTCGGTGAACTGTTCGCCTACGGCCGACAACTCGTCGCCGCGAAGCGGTGCGTTCCGGGGGACGATGTCATCTCACGGTTGTGCCGCACCGAAGGTGTCACCGACGACGAGGTCGCCCAACTGTCGATGTTTCTGTTGTTCGCAGGCCACGAGACCACCGTCGTCCAGATCGGCCTGACCGCTTTGCTGTTGCTGGCCGACCCGGTCGAATGGGATGCGCTCGTCGCGGAACCTGACTTGGTTGCGAATGCGGTTGAGGAAACCCTGCGGGCGTCACGCAAAGGCGGCCTCGGCATCCCGCGGTACGCACGGACGGACCTCGAAATCGGCGAGATCACCGTCAAGGCAGGGGAACTCGTCCTGCTCGATCTCAGCGCAAGCAACCACGATCCTGCCGTATTCGCCGATCCCGAACGCGTCGATGTCACCCGGCATGCAGGGGCCCAACTCAGCTTCGGTTACGGCCCCCGGTACTGCATCGGTGCGCCGCTGGCTCGCATCGAGCTGCAAACCGTCTTCTCTCAACTGGTTTCGCGATTCCCGTCACTGCGGCTGGCGACCGACGTGGCGGAATTGGCGATGCGAGACGACGAATTAGCCGGAGGGCTGACCGCACTCCCGGTGCGGTGGTAACTTGCGATTTCGGTGCGATATTCGTCGCTTGCGGTGGTGCCGGTTGGGCGTAAGCCTAGGCCACGACAGCGGTTTCGGTGGTTCTGAATGAGAAATGCCGGATACGCGCGTTCTAGCGGCCTCGGGCCTCGGCTGGCTGCTACACCACGGCCGATGTATATCGATCCACGACGCGCGCGGCCGGCCGGCCCTAGTGTGCTGACATGCAGACAGTGCTGTTCGTGCTCGGGTTGGTGCTGTTTCTGCTCGGCCTGCTCACCGGGTTCGCCGTCCCCGCACTGAAGAACCCGCGCATGGCGCTGTCGAGCCACCTCGAGGCAGTGCTCAACGGCATGTTCCTGGTGCTGCTCGGCCTGCTCTGGCCACACATCCACTTGTCCAATGCGTGGGGCGTTACCGCGGTCGTACTTATCGTCTACTCCGCCTACGCGAACTGGTTGGCGACGCTGCTCGCAGCGGCATGGGGCGCCGGCCGCAGACTCGCACCAATCGCGACAGGCGACCACGAGGCCTCGGCGGCGAAGGAGAAAGTTGTCAGCTTTCTGTTGACGTCCCTCGCGATAACGATCGTGGTCGGCGTCGGCATCGTCATCGTCGGGATCTGGTGACGCTCACTGATCGCGCTTGCAAAATCGCTGTGCGCTAATGCTTTTCGCGTCTACCGGTGAACTCGTCAACGAGCAGTTGGAGCCGGTCCGATTCGTAGCCGGGGCGTAGCCGTCCGGTACGGGCAAGGGTGACCAGTCCGTGCAGCGCCGCCCAGAACACCTCGGTGAGAGTGTCAGCGTCACGTTCGTCAGCGGCCAGGCCGACCGCTTGACGCAACGCGGCAAAGCCTGCCTCCAACTGAGGCGGGGTGTCTTGGTCGGCGAAGCGCAAAGTGGTCGCCCGGCTGAACATCGCGTCGTACACGGCCGGGTTGTCGCGGGCGAAGTCCAGATACGCGTGCGCGACGCGGGTCAGCGCATCGCTTGGCGTATCGGCGCCGGCGCTGGCGGCCGAACACATCTCGGCGAGCTCGGCGAAGCCGTCGATCGCGACAGCTTCAGCGATTTGTTCCATGCCTGCGAAGTGTTTGTACAAGACCGGCTGGCTGTACTCGATCGCGGTGGACAGCCGACGTGTGGTGACAGCGTCCCAGCCTTCGGCCTCGGCCAGCGTGCGGGCCGTCGTGACGATCTGTTGTCGCCGGGCAGCTCGCTCGCGTTCGCGCCGATCCTGGATGGCCATACTAAATCCTAGCATTGCTCGTATTTCTATCACCGCTATTGATACGTGACTCTCGAGTGGGTTAGCATCGCTAGCACTACTGAAGGGAGCTAACCCATGGATTTCGACCTCACCCGCGTCGCCGCCCTCGTCGCAGTGCTGGGTATCGCAGTCGTCTACGGCACCGATGTGTTTTGCGCGATCGTGCTGCGACCGGCCCTGGCGTCGGTCAGCGACGATGCCCTGGTCGCTGTGACGGGAAGCGTGCACCGGTACGGCGACCGGCGCATGCCGGTGCCCGGGGCGCTCGGCATTTTCGCCGCCGCGGTAGGCACAGTGCTCGCTGCGGTCACCGCACACTGGACCCAGGCGATCGCGGCCGGCGCCGCCCTGCTCCTGCTGTCGATTTGGCTTGTGCTCTACGCACGGGTGAGTCAACCCATCAATCGACAGCTGACGGCGGCCGCCGACGCCGGCGTGTCATTACCGAACGGGCGTGTGCTGCAAGCAAAGTGGGACCAAATCGTCAACGCTCGCGCCATGCTGCAAGGTCTGGCACTAGCCGCCATGTGCGTGGTGCTGATGAGCTGACTGAACAAACGAGTGATCAAATGTTTCAGCTCAGGATCTACACACTCTGCTCGCACGCAGCTCTGCAGCGGTATGCGGCGGTCCATTGGGCACGCCACCTGACAAGCTTGCCAACGGTCGGGGTAACCACCCATGGCGTGTGGACGGAGCGAAGCGGCGGCGCCAATCGACTCATCGCGCTGATCCGCTACCCACGGGACGCCGACCCCGAACAAATTACCCGGGATTACATGACCAGCCCCGAATTCACCGTCGACATGGCCGGTTTCGATCCCCACGAGATCGTCGACGTTTTGTCGGTACTGCTTGAGCCCACAACATTCTCGCCGATTCGCTGACAAGACCACAGGAGTGTTCGACATGACCGCCACCGCCACGATCGCCTACACGCTCGCCGGACTCTTGGGAGCGGGCATCATCTTCATCGGCGCGCGTTTCATCCTCGCGCCGCGCACCGCGGCCGCCGGCTACGGTGTGCAGCCAGATCTTGGCCAGCTGTCCGTCGGCGCCTACTTGACTGTCAAAGGTATCCGGGACGTGGCAGCCGGGCTGTACGTCTTCATCCTCATGGCCGCGGGTGCGACGCACCTACTCGGCTGGACGATACTGGCCGCCACCATCGTTCCGATCGCCGACGCGGCCATCGTGCTCGGCCACGGCGGGCCCAGGTCAATCGCCTTGGGCGTCCACGGCCTAACCGCCGCCGTCATGCTCATAACTTTTGCACTGCTGCTCGTTTCCTAGACCGAAGCACCCCCGGCGAAACGGGGTGCTTCGATCTCACCGCGGCCAACGCGCTCAGACTTCGCCCTCAACGATTGCAGTGACTTGAATCTCGACGCGCATCTTTGGACCCGCCAGCGCGGCGACGCCGATGCATGTCCAAAGCGGAGCGCGGTCACCCGTGCGTAGGCGGAGCTGTTCGACCATGGTGTCGAGGTGCTCAGGCCCGATCCGGCCGTTTGCATCCGGCAGGTGGTACGAGTGCGCGGCTATCACTTGGCGCCAAGATGCTCCTGCTGTTGCCAATGTCCGTTCGACGTTGTCGAAGGCCTGAATGACCTCGTCGCGAACTGACTCCGGATAGCACCAGTCGTCATCCCAACTTCCTTGACCGGCGGTCTCTACCCAGTCCCCGGGCCAGTTCTCAGTGAGCGTGGCCGTGGTGATGCCCGTGCTCAGCTTCCTCGGCCGGCTTGTCGACAACTGCGGTCTCGGTCGTGAGCACCATGCGCGCCACCGACGCCGCGTTGAGCACCGCCGACCGGGTCACCTTCACCGGGTCCACGATGCCGTCGGCCACGAGGTCGCCGTAGGTCAGCGTCGCCGCATTCAGGCCCTGTCCCTTCGGCAACTCCGCGACTTTGTGGGCCACCACCGAGCCGTCCATGCCGGCGTTCACCGCAATCCAGTACAGCGGAGCGGTGAGCGCCCCGGCGAAGACGTCGACGCCCAGCGCCTCGTCGCCCGACAGACCGGCGCGCAGCTCGTCGAGCACGCCCCGGGCCTGCACCAGCGCGGAGCCGCCGCCGGCGACGATGCCCTCCTCGACCGCGGCCTTGGCCGCCGCGACCGCGTCCTCGACGCTCTCCTTGCGCTCTTTGAGTGCGGTTTCGGTCGCGGCGCCGACCTTGATGACGGCCACGCCGCCCGACAGCTTGGCCAGCCGTTCCTCAAGCTTTTCGCGATCCCAGTCCGAGTCGGTGGTCTCGATCTCGGCCCGCAGCTGGTTGGCACGCGCGCTCACGTCCGCCTCCGAGCCGCCGCCGTCCACGATCGTCGTCGTGTCCTTCGTGACCACCACCCGTCGCGCCGAGCCCAGCACCTCGACGCCGACCTCGCGCAGCAGCAGGCCGACGTCCGGGTTGACCACTTGGCCGCCGGTCACCACCGCGAGGTCGTCGAGGAACGCCTTTCGGCGGTCCCCGAAGAACGGCGCCTTGACGGCGACGACCCGCAGCGTCTTGCGGATCGCATTGACCACGAGCGTGGACAGCACCTCGCCCTCGACGTCCTCGGCAATGATCAGCAGCGGCTTGCCGGCCTGCGCGATCTTCTCCAGCAGCGGCAAGAAGTCGGGCAGAGAGCTGATCTTCTCGCGATGCAGAAGCACATACGCGTCCTCGAGCACCGCTTCTTGGGCGTCGAAGTCGGTGATGAAGTAGGCCGACAGGAAGCCCTTGTCGAACTGCACGCCGTCGGTGATCTCGAGTTCGGTGGAAAGCGTCGAGGACTCTTCGACGGTCACGACGCCGTCATGGCCGACTGTCGTCATCGCTTCGGCGACCATCTCGCCGATCTGCTCGTCGCGCGACGACACGGTGGCGACCTGCGCGATGGAGTTCTTGTCGGTGACCGGGGTGGCCGCGGCCAGCAGCGCGTCGGACACCGCGTCGGCGGCTTTGCCGATGCCTGCGCCGAGCGCGATCGGGTTGGCGCCGGCGGCCACGTTGCGCAGGCCGCCCTTGACGATCGCCTGCGCGAGCACGGTCGCCGTCGTGGTGCCGTCGCCGGCGACGTCGTTGGTCTTGGTGGCCACCGACTTGACGAGCTGCGCACCCAGGTTCTCGAACGGGTCCTCCAGCTCGATCTCGCGGGCGATCGTGACGCCGTCGTTGGTGACCGTTGGTCCGCCGAACGCCTTGGCGAGCACCACATGCCGGCCGCGCGGGCCGAGCGTGACCCGCACGGTGTCGGCGAGCTTGTCGACGCCGGCCTCCATGGCCCGGCGAGCGGTCTCGCTGTATTCGATCTGCTTGCTCATCTGAGTCCTTACTGTGCTGACTGCTCTTCGCGCAAGCGCTCATCGCCGACGCGAACCGCCCCGGTAATCCTCCGCGCGGACGCGGTGGATCGCCGGGGCGGGAACACGGGCGCTTACTTGTTGACGACGGCCAGCACGTCGCGGGCCGACAGGATCAGGTACTCCTCGCCGTTGTACTTGATCTCGGTGCCGCCGTACTTGCTGTAGATGACGACGTCGCCTTCGGACACGTCCAGCGGAATCCGCTTCTCGCCGTCCTCATCCCAGCGGCCGGGACCGACGGCAACGACAGTGCCTTCCTGCGGCTTCTCCTTGGCGGTGTCAGGAATGACCAGACCGGACGCGGTCGTGGTCTCGGCCTCGTTGGCCTGGACGAGGATCTTGTCCTCGAGTGGCTTGATGTTCACCTTCGCCACGATGTGAGCCCTCCACTTATCTGGGTGCGGCCCGGGCCTGTCCCGGACCGATTGCTGTTCGGCATTACAGGTTTCGGCATGCGCTACCGCCAGTTGCGTCGTCGTCGCGGGTGCCGACCCAACAGGCAGCGCGCCTGCCACCTAGCACTCTATACATGCGAGTGCTAGCACTCAAGCACGGGCTAGGACACTTGGGATTGGATCACCGGCAGCCCGGGGTCGGCGCCGGCAGCCAACGGAGACGGCTGCGCGCCCGCCGCGATCAGGTGCGCGGCCAGCGAGGCGATCATCGCGCCATTGTCGGTGCATAACCGCGGTTTGGGGACGCGCAGCCTGAGCCCGGCGCCCTCGCAGCGTTGTTCGGCGAGTTCGCGCAGCCGCGAATTCGCGGCCACCCCGCCGGCGATCAACAGCGTGCTCACCCCGAGGTCTCGGGCCGCCCGCACTGCCTTGGCGGTCAGCACGTCGGCGACCGACTCCTGAAAACCCGCCGCGACATCGGCGGGGTCGAAGTCGGGGTGGCGCTGCAGATAGCGCGCAACGGCCGTCTTCAGGCCGGAGAAGCTGAACGCGTACGGGTGATCGCGCGGGCCGGTCATGCCGCGGGGGAAGATGACCGCTTCGGGATCGCCGGTGCGGGCCAGCTCGTCGAGCACCTTGCCACCCGGATACCCCAGACCGAGCAGCCGCGCGACCTTGTCGTAGGCCTCGCCCGCCGCGTCGTCGACGGTGCTGCCCAGCTCGACGACTGGTTCACCCAGAGAACGCACGTGCAGCAGGTTCGTATGCCCACCAGAAACCAACAACCCCACGCACTGCGGCAGCGGGCCGTGCTCGTACACGTCGGCAGCGAGGTGGCCGCCGAGGTGGTTGACCGCGTAGAAGGGCACGTCCCACGCCACCGCGTAGGCCTTCGCCGCGGCGACGCCGACCATCAGCGCGCCGGCCAGGCCGGGCCCGATCGTCGCGGCGACAGCGTCCGGGCGCTCGATCCCGGCGGCAGCCAGCGCGCGGCGCATCGTCGGGCCGAGCGCTTCCAGGTGCGCGCGCGACGCGACCTCGAGGACCACGCCGCCGAACCGGGCATGCTCGTCGACGCTGGAAGCAACCTCGTCGGCGAGCAGTGTCACACCGCCGTCGGGTTCGAGGCGGGCGATACCGACACCGGTCTCGTCGCAGGAGGTTTCGATCGCCAGCACACTCCTCATTTTTTGTCCCGCCGCATCGTGTAGGCGTCGGCGCCGCTGGTCGGGTAGTAGCGTCTGCGCAGCCCGATCTGGGCGAACCCGACGCTGCGGTACAGAGCGATCGCGGCCGCGTTGTCAGTGCGGACCTCGAGGAACACTGGGCCGTCGGCGTGTGTCAGCACCTCGTCGAGCAGCCGCCGCCCGATGCCCTGGCCCTGAAACGCCGGGTCGACGCCGATTGTGTGAATCTCGTACTCGTACGGCGGCAGCAGACCCAGCCGCGCAATCCCGGCATACCCGACGACCTTGTCGCCGGAGCGGGCGGCGACGTAGTGGTTGTGCGGGCCCTTGAGCTCGGACAGAAACGCCGACGCGGGCCAGGGGTCGTCGCTGTCGAACAGCTGCGCTTCCAACTCGGCACACCGCGACGCATCGCGGGCGGTCAGCGCGTCGATGGTGATCATTGCGCCAGCTGCCGTTCCGCGACCGTCTTCGCGTCAGGACGCCGAAGATACAACGGCACCAACGGCTTTGGCGCGTCCCAGTCGGTGACGGCACTGACGAGTCCGGCCGGAGACGGGGAAGCCTCCTCGAGAAGTGCGGCACCGTAGTGAGGCACGTCGGCGAATGCGTTGACCCCCGGACCGTCGGTGCGCACACCGTCTCGGTAGCGCGCCCAGTAGACCTCGCGCCGCCGAGCGTCGGTGACGACGAGCGCGTCACCTGTGGTGCACACACCGATCGCGTCCAGACTGCAGACGCCGTGCACCGGGATGTTCAGCGCGTGACCGAACGCGGCGGCGGTGGCCATGCCCACGCGCAGTCCGGTGAACGGCCCTGGGCCGCAGCCCACGATCACCGCCTGCAGATCCGACATCGAGTAACCCGAATCAGACAGCGCGGCAACGATATTCGGCGTCAATGCCTCTGCGTGGGCGCGTGGGTCGACCGTGACGCGCTGCGCCAGCAGCTCGAGGCCACCAGGGGCGCGACGTACCACTCCCGCCGTCACAGCGGGTGTCGCGGTGTCGATCGCCAGCACGATCATGAGTGCCACTGCCATGCCGCAGTGCGGGTTTCGGAGTCGTCGTCATAGCACAGCCGTACGTCCAGATGGCGCTCGGACAGTCGCTCGGCAAGCCCTTCGCCCCATTCGACGACGACGACCGCGTCGGCGAGGTCGGTGTCGAGGTCGAGCGAATCCAGTTCGGCGAGCAGGTCTGTCGTCGGTTGATCCAGCAGTCGGTACATGTCGACATGCACCATTGCAGGATCCTCGGCCCGCCGCGCCGGATGCACGCGCGCCAACACGAACGTCGGCGAGATCACTGCACCCTCGACGTCCATTGCTTGCGCAATCCCTTTGGCCAGAACCGTCTTGCCGGCGCCGAGCGGTCCCGACAACACGACGACGTCACCGGCCTTCAGCTCCTCCCCGAGGCGGGCACCCAACTTGAACGTGTCGTCGGCGGTTGGCAGGCGCTCGCTATCCACCGCGGCGAACCTTGTCTCGGACTCGGCGCGCCAACGCCACGAGCCGCGACGGCGTCGCCCGCTCCACCAGTCGCACCAGCGCCTCGTCGATCACCTCGGGGCGCTCCAGCTCGACCAGGTGCCCGGCGCCGGAGACCACCACCAGCTCGGATTTGGGCAGTGCCTCGGCCATCTCGCGCGATCCAGCCACCGTGGTCAGCAGATCGCGATCTCCACACGCGATCAGCGTCGGCACTCTTGCCAGCGCCTTGAGTCCGGCGTGCTCGTCGTGCACCTCGAGGGCGTGTAAGAACTCGACCATGGTCTCGACAGGGGTGTCGTGAATCATTTTCTCCGAGAAGGCCACAACCGATGGGCTGATTCTCTCATCGCCGTAAGCCGCCGTGCGAAAGACCGGGCTGATCAGCGCGCGCGCAGAACCCCGCGCGCGGTGGACCAGCTTCGGTGAGTACCGCGTCGCGAACCGCAGTGCCTCCAGCGCGGGGTTTTTCAGGATTTCGCCGAGCGGTGAGCGCGAAACACCTTCGGCGGCTGAGGAAATCACCGCGGCACCCACCACCCGACCGCCATAGCACTGCGGAAACTGCCGCGCATGAGACAAGACCGTCATGCCGCCCATCGAATGGCCGACCAGCACGACTGGTCCGCGTGGCGCCGTCACAGCTAGCACGCTTTCCAGATCGCGGCCGAGCTGCTCCACCGTGTAGGTCTCGATCGGTGCCCGCGCGGACTGACCGTGCCCCCGCTGGTCGTAGAACACCATGCGGACCTGATCGCCCCACTCGCGTTCGAGCCGGGCACGCTGAAAATGAAACGCTCCCATGCACATACAGAACCCGTGGGCGAAGACCACCGTCACCGGCGCATCGGCGGGGCCGACCTCGCGCACCGCCAGCGCCACACCGTCACCGGTGGTGACGACACTCGCCCGGTCGGCATCGAACAGCGTGAAATCCTCGGCTGCGTGTGGGTCGTCGACGGACTCATCTGCGCGCATCGCGCGTGCCGCCGAAACACCGGCCAACGTACCGACGGCGGCCAAACCGGTTACCCCGGCCAGCCAGCGCGCATCGTTGGCGCGGCTCCGGCCCACCGGCTCGCCGCTGGCCATCTTGGCGAGCTTCTCGGCGTTGCGCGCCGCCGTGCGCGCCAGGCGCTCGTCGATGCTCGCCGCGCGCCGCGCTCTGCGTCCAGACGACTTGTCACTCAAGTGATTCCGCCTGCCGGTAGACCCGGGTGACACGCCCCCGCGGGCTGGTCACCACCTCGTAGTGGATGGTGTCGAGCAGGTCGGCCCACTCCTGGGCGGTCGGCTCGCCGTCGAGACCGGGGCCGAACAGGATCGCAGTGTCGCCCTCGCGCACATCGGTTGCATCGGGTCCGAGGTCGACGACGAACTGGTCCATGCAGACCCGGCCGACGTTGGGCCGTCGGCGTCTGTTGATCAGAACGTCGAAGCGCCCGCTCAAGCCGCGCCATACTCCATCCGCATACCCGATCGGCATCAACGCCACCGTCGTGTCCTTCTTCGCGATCCAGATGTGACCGTAGGACACGCCCTCGCCGGCATGTACCGGCTTCACCAGTGCGACAGGGCATCTCAGCGTCATCGCGGGAATCAGGCCCATCTGCCCGCGCTCGGGGATGGGGCTGAGCCCATACACCGCGATGCCGGGACGGACCATGTCGAACGCCAGGTCCGGTCGCGACATCGTCGTCGACGAATTCGCCAAATGCGCAATCTCGTAGCGCACGCCCGCGGCACACGCCTGCGACAGCATTTCGGTAAAGCGTTGCGCCTGAAGGCTGTTGGTGGGGTTGTCGGGTGCGTCGGCATGCACCATGTGCGACATCATCCCCCGCAGCCGAACCGCCTCGGAAGCTTGCGCCCGCAACAGCGCGTCCAGCATGGCCGGGTACTCAACCGGGCTGACGCCGTTACGGTTCAGCCCGGTGTCGATCTTGACGGTCAAGATGGCGGTCACACCGGTCCGCCGGGCCGCATCGACAACCTCGGAAAGCTGGCGCACCGACGACACCGCGACCTGCACGTCGGATTGCAATGCGGGTGCGAAATCGGTGCCGGGCGGGTGCAGCCAGGCCAGGACCGGCGCGGTGATGCCGTCGCGGCGCAGGGCCAGCGCTTCCTCGATGGTTGCCACGCCGAGTTCGTCGGCACCGGCCGCCAGCGAGGCACGGGCCACTTGCGTGGCGCCGTGCCCGTAGCCGTCGGCCTTGACCACCGGCATCAGCGCCGCCGACCCCGCATGACCGCGCAGCACACGGATGTTGTTGGCGATCGCGTCGAGATCGACCACGGCCTCGGCGTTCGGGGTCACCGAGGTGCTCAGCGGGGTTGCGGACATATCGGTGCCGATTGTCCCAGAACGCCCCGCCGGCCCTCTCAGCCGTCGGGCACCTGATCATCCTCGTTCACAGATGTTGGCGGCCCACAATGAGAACCGAACAATTGCTGTGATGCAGTGCGGTGTCACCAGAGGGCCCGACCAGGTTCTTGACATCGCCCCGGTCGCGGGCGGACACGATGACGAGTTGGACGGACTCGGAGTTCTTCGCCAGGTAGCTGACGACACTGCCGTGCACTGGCACCGAGGTGACCTCGACGTCTGGGTAGCGCCGACTCCAGCGCATCAGGCGGCGGTCCAGTTCAGCCCGTAGCCGGCGATTGCCCTCGCCGACGGCGCGGTTGTCGTGCACGCCGGTGGATCGAGAATGCCAGCCGGTCACGACCCGTACTGGACTTTGCCGCAGGCGCGCCTCTTTCATCGTCGTCTCCAGCAAGCAGCCGTCGTCGGGCGACTGGTCCACCACCACGACGATCACACCGCGATCCCGCCGCGCCGGTCCGTCGTGGTGGCGAATAACCGCCACGGGGCAATGTGCCTGCGCCGCCAGAGCGGCAGCGGTAGAACCGACCCTGCCAGGCTGGAAGTGATTGAAACCGACGGCACCGACGCACAGCAGCGCGGCCGACCGCGACGCATGAATCAGGGTGCCGACGGCGCTGCCGCCCTGCGTAATCTCCACCTCGATCTTGACCAATTTGTCTGGCGCCTTATTCACGGTGAATGCATACCGCACAGCGGCCTCGGCCGAGGCCGCCATTTGCGCCGCCCCATGCGGATCGAACTTCTCGTTGTGCTGATCGACGGCGCAGAGCAGACGCAGCGGTACGTCGCGACTCACCGCTTCGTCGACGGCCCACAATGCTGCACCTAATGCCATCCTGGAGCCGTCGATGCCGACGACGACCGCCGGCGGTGTAGGGCTTTCGCGCATCGTGTACTCCATTGCGTCTGCGGGCACCGCGCATCGGATGCTGAAGTGACGCTATTGAATTAGAGCAACGGTGTTGAGGGCAATTAGTCCTTCACTTCACGGCGTTGGTCCTGACGACATCGGTGCGCGCAGGCACCCATATCCCGAGGTAGCGACCCTGGCCTAGCCGGGCCGACAGATCTGTCGCCGGCACCCGGAAAGGGGGTCTTAATCCCCTAGTTGCGGTTCGCGGAACACGTCATGCTCGAAGACGAAAGGGGCTGTCGGTGAGTACTCATTGGCTTGTTATGGAGACCTCCGGGCAAAAGAATTCGCCGTTCAAGACTCGAGTGGCCGGCGTCGGACGTCACTTGCCTGCGACGCATCTGACGACCGACGAGTTGA
Organism: Mycobacterium sp.; assembly: GCA_036558625.1. GTDB lineage: Bacteria > Actinomycetota > Actinomycetes > Mycobacteriales > Mycobacteriaceae > Mycobacterium. The sequence goes on from DATBFF010000079.1 coordinate 54,243, forward strand.
TGTCGAGCACGCGGCACAACACTCATATCGACCTCCAACGGCTGACTGGGATACAAGAGCGGCGGATCTCGATCGGGGACGAAGACTCTTACAGCCTCGCGACGAAAGCCGCAATGAACTGCCTCGACAGCGCCAACCAGCAGGCGGCATCGCTCGACGTGGTGATCAGCTGCGGCATCACGAAGTTTCGCGACGGCCTTACCCAATGGCTGGAGCCGTCGATGAGCAGTGGCGTCGCGCATGCGATCGGTGCGCAGAACGCAATGACGTTCGACCTCTCCAATGCGTGCGCCGGAATGCTCACCGGTGTGACCGTCCTGAACAACTGGATTCGGCAGGGGACGATCGAGCGCGGGCTGGTGGTCAGTGGTGAGTACATCTCGCAACTCGGCCACAACGCGGCCCAGCACATCCGCCACATCATGAGCAAAGAACTTGCCTGCCTGACGCTCGGCGATGCCGGGGCGGCGATTCTGCTGGAGCGCGCCCCCGCCGGGTCGGCCGGTATCAGCCTAGCCGGCTTCACCACGATCGCGGATCACAGTCGCCTGTGCCTGGCCTTTCCGAAGGGACACGACCCTGGCGCCCGGATGTTCACCGACTCTCGGGCAATTCAGCGGGCGGCGGTCGCGGACACGCCCGTGCTGCTGCGCGAAGTTCTTGACACAATGGGCATTTCGATCCACGACATCGACCACGTGATCACACATCAGACCTCGGCCCGGGCCATACGGAAGGGCATGGCCAGAGTCTCGGCCACGTTCGGTGACACTCCGCGACACGACGCCGTGATCACAGTTGATCGCTACGGCAACACCGCCTCTACGACGCACACGGTCGCGCTCGTGGAAGAGCTCGAAGCCGGCCATATCCAACCGGGCGAGACTGTCGCGCTGATCGCACTGGCGTCGGGTCTAGAGATCGGCGTAGTTCTTCTGACGTTCGACGAGGATGTAGTGAATCGCTATGGGCACAGTCATTAGTCGTCCCCACATCGCCCGCGGCGGCTGGCGCAACCGCCACAGTGCACTGAATCTCGCCGTCTCCGCGGCCAAGATTTGCCTCAAGCAGACCGGACTGGACGCCGACGACGTCGACCTTCTGGTGAATGCTGGCATATACCGAGACCGCAACCTCGGCGAGCCTGCGCTGGCCGCTTTGATCCAGCAGGACATCGGCGCTAATCCCGAGGATCCGCACGAGAATGCGCACGGGACATTCTCGTTCGACATCGCCAATGGTGCCTGTGGAGTTCTCACCGCGCTTCAAATCGTCGACGGCTTCCTGCGGTCACACGCAGTCAATCGCGCACTCGTCGTTGCAAGCGACGCCAACCCGGGACATGGGATGAGCGAGCATTTTCCATTCTCACCAGTCGGCGCAGCCCTGTTGTGCGAGTGGAACGACAGCGATGAAGGCCTCGGCCGAATTCACTGGGTCAACCATCCCGATGTTGCCAACAGCTTCACTGCCACAGTCGGATTCGACGATCACCGCAACGTGCTCCGTTTTTGCGAGTCGCCGTTGCTGGACGCGCGCTTCGCTGCCGCGGGCGCCGACGTCGCGCGCAGATGCCTCGACGACCACGCGCTCAGGATCACCGACATCGACGTCATCGTCGCCGCGCCGGCACGAAAGACCTACCGCTCTGCGCTCGCCGCCCTGCTCGGCGTGCCGGTTGAGCGTATCGCCGTAGCCGACGACGAGAGAATGCATACCGCCTCGTTGGCCGGCGCTCTTGCTTGTGCGGTCGATCAGGTCCGCTCTGACACAACAGCGTTGTTGATCGCCGCGGGCTCGGGCATCACGGCCGGCGCTGCTGTCTACCGCAAGGCCGCGAACGCGGCGGGCAGCCGTGACTCTCGGTGTACCAATGCCTTTGACGTCAAGAATGGAGCCAATGATGGACGCAACGCCTGAATACGCAATGCAAATAATCGTCGCCGGCTACACGGACCTCGCGTGTGCTCGTCGCGACTTCGCAGAGCTCAACGCACAGGTCAAGCAACGACGATTCCGCATCCGGGAGGCGGTGCTGATCACGAAGGAAGACGACGACACCCCAAGAGTGATCGACACCTACAACCATCACGGTCGTGCAGGCGCCGGCATGGGTGCGAGTATCGGTGCGTTGGTCGGGTTGATTGCGCCGCCGCTGCTGGCAGGGGTGGCGCTCGGCGCCGCCGCCGGCTTGCTGGTCGCCAAGTTCGCCGACCACAGTTTGAAAAGCGGTCTGCGGCATGAGATTGGCCAAACCCTGAAAGCGAGCACAGGCGTGATAATCGCGATGTCGCCAGAGATCAACCGGTACTGGGTCGAACAAGCGCTGGCGGGGTCGCAGACCACGTCGGTACTCGACTTCGAACATTCCACGATCGCAAGCCTGGAAGAAGCAGTCGCCGAAGCGATGACGACGGTCAATCCGGTTGCCGCACAACAGCCGGGCGACCACTAGTTGTCGGACGCCAAACAACAGTAGCGACGACGCGCGAGGTCGGATCTGTACCTACCGGCTGCGGACCACGATCACCGGGACCGCCGCGGATTGGGCAACCGCGGAGCTGACCGACCCGAGGAGCATACCGGTGAAGCCGCCTCGCCCGTGGCTACCGACCACCACCAGCTGGGCATGTCGGGACTCCTCGATCAGCCAGTGCGCGGGCTGGTCGCATTCGAGCCGTCGCTGCACAGCCACGTCGGGATACTGCTCCTGCCAACCCGCCAGCCGCTCGCCCAGAATCTCCTGTCCCTGTTCTTCGTACTCCCGCCAGTCCATCCCCAACACCGGAAAGACCCCGACATCGCTCCACACATGCAATGCGATCAGAGGCACCCGGCGACGGGACGCTTCCTCGAAAGCCAGCGCAGTGGCGCCCTCCGACGCCCGCGACCCGTCGATACCCAGCAGGACTGGAGCATGGGCTTTCGCCACCGGGTCTTGATCTGAGCGGATCACGGCGACCGGACCGTGTGCGTGGTGTACCAGGCCGGCGCTGACCGAGCCGAGCAAAGCGCTGCTGATGACACCGGCCCCGCGGCTGCCCGTGACCACCATTTCCGCCGTCTTCGACGCGTCGACGAGTGTCGGCACGACGTTCCCGATCATCACTTCGGAGAACACATCCGGCTGCGATTGCGCTCCAGCCGCCTCGACGGTCTTTCGTGCTTGCTCGATAATCTGCCGCGCGTTGTCCTGTTGCAGTTCAGCAATATTCTCGTAGAGCGCGACAACGGGCCAGCTGACAACCGGGGGCGCGACGACGTGGATGAGCGTGATCGGCAGGGCGCGCATCAGCGCCTCCTGTGTTGCCCAACGAACGGCAGCATCCGACTCGGCAGATCCGTCGACGCTGACCACAACTCCATACGGCTGCATTTTCGACGCCACTTCCGGCTCCCCTTCCACACGCTGTCGCCACGACGGTATTTCCGGGCGGTGATCACGGGGAAGGGCCGTTGGTCACCAGACCACAGCCCGGGTGGCCCTTATCAGTCGTTGACTCTCGACGGGCTTTCGGACCGGCGAAAGGGCTGCATCCGAAGGCCTTACGAGGCACGATAGGCAGATGGGCAGCGCTGTGATCGACGCAGCAGGACTACGTCGTCTGGTGTCTACATTGATCGACCAGGGCTATCGGGTCGTCGGCCCGACGCTTTCCGACAACGCGATCGTGCTGACCGAGCTGACCTCTGCGCACGACCTGCCGCGCGGCTGGGGGGTGGAGGTGGCTCCCGGTCAGTATCGCCTTCGTCGGCGCGACGACGATGCGCTCTTCGGCCACTCGGCAGGTCCCCAGTCGTGGAAGCAGTTCCTGCATCCTCCTCGACAGAAGCTGTGGTCGTCAGACGACGCTTCCGAACCCGAGGAGAGTCCGCGGTACGCGTTCATCGGCGTGCGGGCCTGCGACCTGGCAGCGATCCGAATCCTGAACGGGGTGCTCGGCGAAGGCGCACATCCCGACCAGGGATTCGTGAGCCGTCGGCGCCGCATCTTCGTCGTGGCCGTCAACTGCACCGAGCCCGGCGGGCTGTGCTTCTGCGCGTCGATGGGAACTGGCCCCGAAGTCGGCCCCGGCTACGATCTCGCGCTCACCGAGCGCATCGACGGTGACGGCGTCCGCTACGTGGTCGACGTCGGCAGCGAGAACGGCGCAGAAGTATTGGCGGTGTTGCCGCACCGGGATGCCAATCAAACCGAGATCGACTCGGCGCGAAGCGAAGTCAGCGAGGCAGCCAATCGTATGGGCCGGCAGATGCCCGACGTCGACCACCGCAATCTACTGGTGTCCTCGCGGGAGTCACCGCGCTGGGATGATGTTGCGAGCCGCTGTCTCACGTGTGGGAATTGCACCATGGTGTGCCCCACATGCTTTTGCACCAGTGTCGAGGATGTCACCGACCTCAGCGGCGAGCACGCCGAGCGCTGGATGCATTGGGCCTCTTGTTACGAGTTCGACTTCACATTCGTACACGAGGGCAGCGTGCGACAGTCCACGCCGTCGCGCTACCGGCACTGGCTGACCCACAAGCTGGGCACCTGGCACGATCAATTCGACAGCACCGGATGTGTCGGGTGCGGGCGTTGTATTGCGTGGTGTCCCACCGGAATCGACATCACCGAGGAAATGAACGCTCTGGCGCAACTGGCAGAGGCGGGCGATGACTGAGGCTGTCACGCGGCCATCGCCGTCTGCGGCGATGGCACCGGTACCGTATCGGGTGCGCAGCCGTGTCGTCGAGAACCGTGACTCGGCCACGCTGTGCTTGGAACCCATTCACGACTCGCTGCCCGCACCGCAACCCGGCGAGTTCATGATGATGTACGCGTTCGGGGTGGGCGAAGTCGCGATCTCGGTCAGCGGCGACCCGACCGCTCGTGACGGCACGATCACACACACGATTCGCGCGGTGGGCGCGGTGAGCCGGGCGCTGCATGATGCGCCACCGGGCAGTGTGGTCGGGATGCGGGGGCCGTTCGGCACCAGTTGGGGTCTGCGCGAGGCCACCGGCCGTGATCTCGTCGTCGTCGGGGGTGGCGTCGGGCTCGCGCCGCTTCGGCCCGTCGTGCTCGGCGCGCTCGCCGACCGCGACCGCTACGGCAGGGTCACGCTGATCGCCGGGGCCCGCTCGCGGGACGACTTCCTGTTCGGCGGCGAGCTCGAGGACTGGGCACGCGACGATTCGATCGAGGTGCACCTGACTGTCGACGTCCCGGTGCAGGGCTGGCCGGGCGAGGTCGGGTTCGTCACCGAGCCCCTTCGCAGCCTGTCGCTGCGCCCCGACCAGACCACCGCTTTTTTGTGCGGCCCCGAGCCGATGATGCGCAACTGCGCACAAGTGCTGCTGCGACAACGACTGGCCCCCCACGACATTCGTGTCTCGCTGGAACGGAATATGCAGTGCGGTATCGGCTGGTGCGGGCATTGCCAGCTAGGGCCGCTGCTGTTGTGTCGGGACGGGCCGGTCGTCGGTTACGACGTCGCCGAACCTTTACTACGGGTCAAGGAGCTGTAGGTGAGCACACCGACGCTGGGTGTCTGGAAATTCGCCTCCTGTGACGGCTGCCAGCTGACATTGCTGGACTGCGAGGACGAACTTCTCGCCATCGCAGGGCAGGTGAAGATCGCCACCTTCCTCGAGGCGTCCAGCGCGGTCGTCGGCGGGCCCTACGACGTGTCGCTAGTGGAGGGCTCGATCACCACCGCGGCCGACGAGCGGCGCATCAAGGAGATACGCGAGCAGTCAAAGGTATTGGTGACGATCGGTGCGTGCGCGACCGCCGGAGGTGTGCAGGCGCTGCGGAACTTCGCGGACGTGAAGGAGTTCGCCTCTGTCGTCTACGCCAGGCCGGACTACATCGATACCCTCGCCACGTCCACCCCGGCGGCCGCGCATGTCACCGTCGATTACCAGCTGCAGGGCTGCCCCATCGACCGCGGGCAGCTGCTCGATACTCTCGCCGCGCTGCTTGTCGGACGTAAGCCCCGCCTGCCGGCGAAGACGGTCTGCACTGAATGCAAGCTCCGGGGAGTGACGTGCGTGGTTGTGGCCGAGGGTATTCCGTGCCTCGGGCCCGTCACTCACGCCGGGTGCGGGGCGCTCTGTCCCTCCTATCATCGCGGCTGTTATGGCTGTTTCGGACCGGCCGCCACTCCTAACACCGATGCGCTGATTCCGGTGTTGCAGCGCGACGGGATGTCGGACGGCGATGTCGAAAGAGTGTTCTCGACGTTCAACGTCGCCAAATTCGCCACAGAGCGGAATGACCGGTGAGTTCCGAGGTTCGCACTCTGACCGTCGGCGCACTGAGCCGCGTCGAAGGCGAAGGTGCGCTGCACGTGACGCTGACGAACGGTGCCGTGGACAGCGTGGAGCTGAACATCTACGAGCCGCCACGGTTCTTTGAGGCATTCCTGCGCGGGCGCGCCTACACCGAGCCACCAGACATCACCGCGCGGGTATGCGGCATCTGTCCCGTCGCCTATCAGGTCAGCGCCTGCAATGCAATCGAGCAAGCATGTGGGATCACAGTGGATCCCGCCCTCGTGGAGTTGCGGCGGTTGCTTTATTGCGGCGAATGGATCCACAGCCACGCGCTGCACATCTACTTGTTGCATGCGCCGGACTTCCTCGGATACCCCGACGCGATCGCCTTCGCCAAAGATCACCGCGAGTTCTTCGAGCGCGGTCTGGCGTTGAAGAAGGCCGGAAACCGGCTGATGGAACAACTCGGCGGGCGCGCCATCCACCCGATCAACGTGCGGCTGGGCGGGTTCTACTCGGTGCCGGCCAAGGCCGACCTCAAACCACTGGCAGAGATATTGCGGCGCGCGCTCGACGACGCTTTGTTCACGGTGCGATCGGTGTCCGAATTCGACTTCCCCGATACGGAATTCGACCACGAGCTGTTGGCACTGGCCCAACAGGACCGTTACCCCATCGAGGACGGGGTGATCGCCCGCAGCGCCGGGGCGGTATTCGACACCGCGGATTTCACCGACCATGTCGTCGAGTCTCAGGTCGTGCATTCCACCGCCCTGCACGCCACCCTGGACGGTGAGCGCTATCTGACCGGGCCGCTCGCCCGCTACTCACTGAACTCGGCAACACTGTCGCCGATCGCCCGAGAGGCCGCCGCCGACGCCGGTCTTGGCGCGCAATGCCGAAATCCGTTCCGCAGCATCCTCGTCCGTGCTGTCGAAGTGGTATACGCAATCGAGGAGGCGCTGCGGATCATCGAGCAATATGAGCCGCCACCTCGACCGTCGGTCGACGTCCCGCCGCGAGCCGGGACGGGGCACGGCGTCAGTGAGGCGCCGCGCGGGCTGCTGTATCACCGCTATCAGATCGGTGACGACGGCTTGATCCGGGCAGCCACCATCATCCCTCCGACCTCGCAGAACCAGGCCGCCATTGAACACGAGATGGCCGAATTGGTGGCAGCCAACCTGTCGCTGGACGATGCGGCCCTGACGTCGTTGTGCGAGCGGTCAATTCGCAACCACGACCCGTGCATCAGCTGTTCGGCCCACTTTTTGACGCTGACCATCGACCGCAGATGAACCAGAACGTCGTCGTGATAGGCATCGGCAACAGCTACCGTCGCGACGACGGGGTTGGTCCGGCCGTAGCAGCGGAGCTCGAGAAGCGAAAACTATCGGGGGTGCGAATACTCACCATGGCCGGTGAACCCGCCGAGATCCTGGATGCCTGGACAGGCGCAAGACGGGCGGTCGTGGTCGACGCGGCGATGACGGCGGGATCAATTCCGGGACGGATCAGACGCTGGTCCCCCGAGGAGATGAAAGGCACTGCGGCCGTGGTGAGTTCTCACGCATTGGGGTTGCCGCAGACCTACGCCTTGGGCGAGGCGCTGGGACGGCTACCCGACGAGCTCACGGTATTCACCGTCGATGCCGCCGATGCTTCAGACGGTGTCGGACTCACGCCGGCCGTCGCCGTTGTCGTGCCCGAACTGGTCAGCCTGATATCCGCCTACCTTTGCGACGAACGTGTCTGAAGGGCCCGGAACGCAAGCCAGTGATTCAGCCCGCGGCCCACTTTTTGGCCCGATCGAATTCGTCGAGCCTGAACAGGCCGAGCTCGCCGGGCACCATCCAGGCGAAGGCGTGCAGCGCATGGGCGACCCAATCCTTGTCGGACACTACCGCGATTCGCTTGAACGCCGAATGATGCTGGAGCAGGGCACCGAAGCCCAGCTTGATGTCCTCGATCAGGCCACCGGGCCCGAACCCCTCGTAGTCATCAGCGACGACTTCGACGATTCTGATCTCGTCGGTTTTCAGCGTCTCCTCCAGGATCGGCTTGATCTCGCGCAGGTCATCACCGCGTACACGCCCTGACACGCGGATGCCGGTCACTCCCTCTGGCATGTTCGGTAGGACCTCGATCATCGACTTTCCTTTTCGCCAGTTGTGGTCAGCACAACGCTAGGCGAGCGATAGCGACTCACGGAAGGGTCGACGGGCCTGCGCCGGTGGGACTTTCTGCCCTCGAATCGGTTGGTTTCTTTGGGGAAGATAGTGGCACGCACTTTTCAGCACTGCGCGGCTCAAACGATGGAATGTCCACTGTGATCGAACGCATCGGGATCGCGGTCGGCGTCGACGGGTCTCCCGGATCCGCGGCTGCCGTGCGCTGGGCGGCGCACGACGCCGCACTGCGTCATGTTCCGCTCACGCTGGTCCACGTCGCCGACAGCGTCGTGCCGATGTGGTCGCGCACGCCGATGCCGAGCGGCTTCGGTAGATGGCAGCAGCAGCGGGGACGCCAGCTCATCGACGACGCGATCAGGATCGTCGAAGACACCACATCCGGGACCGGATCCGTACAAGTCAGAAGCGAGATGTATTACTCGGCGACGGTTCCGACGCTCGTCGACATCTCGAAAGAGTCCGATCTGGTCGTCGTCGGCAGCCGCGGTCAGAGCCCCTTCGGGCGTCTGCTCGGCTCGGTGAGCTGGGGCCTCGTCCATCACGCGTATTGCCCCGTCGCGGTGATCCATCACTTGCAGGATTCGTCCATACCGGCTCCGCAGGCACCGGTCCTTGTCGGCGTTGACGGCTCGCCTGCCTCGGAATCGGCAATTGCAATCGCTTTCGACGAAGCGTCACGCCGGCATGCCGACTTGATTGCCCTGCACGCGTGGAGTGACACCGGTGTGTCGGACTTTCCCGGCGTGGAGTGGCCGGCGATGAAATCCTCGGAGGAGCAGGTTCTTGCCGAGCGTTTGGGGGGATGGCAGGAACGTTATCCAGATGTGAGGGTCCACCGCGTCGTCGAGTGTGACCGGCCCGCCCACAAGCTCGTTGAGCACTCCGAGCACACCCAGCTCGTAGTCGTCGGTAGCCACGGCCGCGGCGGCTTCGCGGGCATGCTGCTGGGTTCCGTCAGCGCGGCCGTCATCAACTCGGTGCAGGTGCCGGTGATCGTGGCGTGCGCCATGTGATGGCTTACGTGTGCGAGTCGCCCGGGAACCGGATCGTGCAGCCTGGGGCAAGTTCTTCGACGCGACCGTGACATTCGATGGTCACCGCAGGGACGTCGCGAGGGTCGACGCTGATTTCCGCGCCTTTTCCGCTTACCCGCACATGCAGGTGATGACCACGGTAGTGAAGTGGAAAGCCCAGGGAACCCAGGGATTCCGGCCAATGGGGAGACAAGACTATGCGGTCGCCGCGGATCTCCAGTCCGGTGAAGCATCGCTGCACGAGGTCGACGCTGCCCGCCATCGCAGCCAGGTGGATGCCTTCGGACGTGGTGCCACCCTGGATGTCTGCGACGTCGGATTTGAGCACCTGCCGGAAGAACTCGATCGCCCGATCGCGGTTGGCGCGGGCAAGGACCCAGGAATGCACGACGCCACTGAGTGTCGAACCGTGTGACGTCCGGGCCATGTAGTAATCGACCATCTTCGGAATCTGCTCGGGCGGGAATCGGTAGTCGAGCCGGTCGAGCAGCTCCCGCAATTCGTCCGCAGACAACAGGTACAACAGCATGAGGGCATCTGCCTGTTTGGACGCCTTGAACCTGTTGACGTCGTTGTCTTCGGCTTCCAGGATGCGGTCGAGCCGCTGGATGTTGCCGTAGCGCTGGCGGTAGCTGTCCCAATCAAGCTCAGCAAGCTTCTCGTAGCCTTCGAATTGGCTGATAACGCCGTCATGGAACGGCACGAACATCCGCCGGCTGACGTGCTCCCACTGCGCCAGTTCGGCATCGGATACTCCGAGCTTCTCAAGTAGATCGAGCCGATTTGGCAGCGGCATCAACTCGAGAGCGTCCATCGCGCGCAGAATCACCCACACCGCCATCACATTCGTGTAGGCGTTGTTGTCGATGCCCTCGTACGGCCGGTCCGGGTAGCCCGAATGGAACTCGTCGGGCCCGATGACGCCATATATGCCGTATCGATCGTGCTCTTTGTCGTATGTCGTTCTGCTGACCCAGAATCGGGCGATCTCCACCAGCATCTCGGTGCCGTAGTCGATCAGGTAGGCCAGATCAGCGGTGGCCTGATAGAACTGCCAGACGTTGTATGCGACGGCGATGCCGATGTGGTGGGCAAGGTGGCTGGCGTCGGGGTTCCACCGGCCAGACCGCGGATTGAGATGCAGCTTCGGGCTTTCCTCGCGGCCGTCGCTGCCCGATTGCCAAGGAAACATCGCTCCTGCGTAGCCGGCGAGCTTGGCGGCACGGCGCGCCTCGATGAGCCGCCGGTAGCGGTAGCGCAGCAGCGAGCGAGTGATCGCCGGCAGACGCAGATTCAGTACCGGGAAGATGAAGAGTTCATCCCAGAAGACATGGCCGCGGTAGGCCTCGCCGTGCAGTCCGCGAGCGGGAACTCCGACGTCGAGATCGTCGCTGTGGTAGGAAACCGTCTGCAGAAGATGGAGCAGATGCAGCCGCAGGATGCGCAATTCGTCTGCGTGGTCTTCGAATTCGATGGACAGACGCTCCCACAAGTGCTCCCAGGCGAGTGTGTGTGCGCCGAGAATCTCGGCGAATCGCTGTTGGCGGCCCAGTCTGCGCTCGGCCCCGACAGCCGGCTCGGACGTCGCGACGTCACGGCCGGTGACGATCGTGACTACCTTCTCTACGGTCAGCGACTCGCCCTGCGACAGTTCGGTGAAGATGTCGTGGCCGATCTCGAATTCTTTCTCCACGAGTTGATATTTCGCGGTCACTGGCATTCCGTCGCGCCACAGGCTGGTCCGTGCCGCCACCGCGATCGGAATCTGCGATTGGCTGGTCTGCGCTCTCAGCAGTACCGCATTCTCGGCAAGCTCAGCCTTTTTCAGTGAGCCGAGATGATTGCTCAACAGCTCCCGGTAGCGCTCCACGCCGCAATTGATCACGTTGCCGTCCAGCGTCGAGCGGATCTCGATCGTTCCCGACCAGTCTTCGGCGACGATCGTCGTCTCGAGCGCCGCGACGTGAGCCACGTGCATCGCGACGAATCGACGCTGGGTCACTGCGGTGGTCCGACCGGCGTCGTCGCGGACGCGTAGTTCGCGGGTCAGCATCGCGCGGCGAAGATCGAGAGTCTGGCGGTAGGACAACAATGTGGCCGCGTCGACGTCGAACCAGTCGCCGCCATCAACACGGAATGTCAAGGGAAGCCAGTTGGGCAGATTCACCAGGCTCTCGTTGTCCGTCTTGTTGCCGGCTACGACGTCGTCGAGACGGTTGTAGACACCGGCGGCATATGTTGCCGGGTAATGGATCTGACCTGCTTTCGCCTCGGGTGCGGCACCGCGGGTGGCGAAGTAGCCGTTTCCGACGGCGCACAGCGCCTCGCGAAGCTTCTCGGCGGACGGATCGTAGCCGTCAAACGTCAGAGTCCACGCCTCGTCCGAGGTCAGCCGCTCGTATGCCAGCCAGTTGCCTCCACGCCGCAGGAAGTCGCAAACCTCGGCGGGGTTGTTCAACGTGAACCGCGCGGCCGTCGGCCGCCCTCCGTCTTCGTCATGACGCACGACCATCCCGACGCCGCTAAATCGGATCGCGTCGAAAGCATCTTCATCGGTGAGGTCGTCGCCCACGTATATCGGTAGAACGCGTCCGGTCAGCGCGATGCGGTTCTGGATCCAGGCAAGCGCGGTGCCCTTGTCCCAGTCGATGTCGGGTCGCAACTCGACGACCTTGCGACCGCCGGTGACGCGCAGACCGTCTCGACGTCCCTGGCGGCGTGTTGCCGCGACGACCTCACCGACGAATTCCGGTGCAGCGCCACGGTAATGGACCGCCACGGCAAAACGCTTGTGCTCGACGCGTGCTCCTGGGATGTCTTTCAGCTCATTGCGTAGTTCGGTGGCAGCACTTTCCAGCACCGGCATCGCCGCCAACGCCGCGTCGTTGCGGTGCTGGCTGCCGTCGGGGCCGACAAGTTCGAAGCCGTGGCTGCCCGCGTACCAGAGCCCGGGCAGGCCGACGCGCTCGCGGATGTCGGCGAGGTCGCGGCCGCTCAGTATCGCGACCGGGCACTGCGCTGCCAGTTGCTCGAGGGCGGTGGCGGCACCGTCGACGAGTGTGGCCGTGTCGGGATCCGGGACGATCTCCGACAAAGTGCCGTCAAAGTCCAGACACACGAACGGCTTTCTGCCCCGCACCACGCCGACGAGCTGGCCATAGGAATCCAGCGCATTCGGCAGCGAAGATACGGGTTGGTCACCGCGGTGGATGGCGACTTCGTCCAGATCGGGTACAACAACGTCGGCTCCCCAATGAATCAGCTCGTCGACGTTCCGGCTCCGATCGACGCCGATGACCAACGCGAAGCCACCGCTGCAAGCCGACCGCACCCCGGGCGCAGAGACCTCGACGGCGACGCACCGCTCCGGCGCCGCACCGAGGCTGCGCGCGGCTTCGGCGAGGACACCGTCGGCGCATATGGCGAACAGGTCAGCGATACCCATGTCGCGCAGTACGTGTTCGCAACTGCGGCCCGGTGAGTAGACCGCAGCTCTCACTCCGACATCGGCCAGCTTGCGCGCGAGTGCGACTGTCGACTGCAGTGCGGACGCCGCGTCGGCGAGCAGTTCGACGTCGAAGAAGACGGCGTCGTGAAAACGAGGGTCGATCTTGACTGAGTTCGCCATGGCTTACATTCCTTGCTTCTCCAAGATGTCTGCGCACTCCTCGCCGACAACCACCGGGTTCGCTACCACTTCGAAGAGCCGTTCGGCATCGGCCCGGGTGCACGGCGCGGTTCCGGGCGTCATCAGCATGGCGGCACCGGTCGCGATTCCGAAGCGCACCGACGTGGTTGCCGGCCACCCCCGAGTCAACCCGACCGCGATCGCCGCGACCATCGCGTCACCCGCGCCGACACCACTGAGCGCCCGCATCGGGATCGCCGAGAACCGTTGACTCTGAGCCGATGTCGCGAGCAGCGCACCGTCGGCCCCCAGCGACACCACGACGGCTTCGGCGCAGCCGGAGTCGATGAGTTCATGAGCGGCGGCCAGCTGTTCCGATTCGGTCATCAGAGCGCGGCCAACGCACTCGCGCAGCTCGCGGAGGCTGGCCTTGAGGAGAAACACTCCAGAAGAGATGTGTTGCAGACCGGCACCGGACGTGTCCAAGATCAGCCGCGCGCCGAAATCACGGCATTCGTCGGCCACACTCTGGAAGAAGTTCTTCGGCACGCCGAGCGGCAGGCTCCCGCTCGCAACGACAAACATGGCGCCCTCCGCCGCGAGGCGGAGCTCCTCCAGGCATTGCACTTGCTCTGCGAATGTCAACCGCGGACCGGGCAGCACGAAGCGGTACTGCAGCCCGGAGCTAACCTCGTTGATGGCGAAGCTTTCCCGCGTCGAGCCGCTGACCTTGACTCGGCGAAACGGGACGCCCTCCGCGGTGAGAAGATCTGTGAGCGCCTCGCCGGTGCGGCCGCCTGCCGGGAACACCGCCGACACCGACGCCCCGAGGACGTGCGCGATGCGCGCAACGTTGACGCCGCCACCACCAGGGTCGTACCGGACACCACCGCAGCGGATCTTGCTGGTAGGCCGCACCTGCTCAGCGTCAGTGGTGACGTCGAGCGCCGGGTTCATCGTCAAGGTGACGATGACCGGATCGTCCGACGCGCGCTGTGTCGGAGCCCTCATGGTGATCCTCTGGCCGTGTCGCTACGGAACTCTCATCCGAGCCCGATTAGGGCGGCAGCACTAGGGACCGAAGTCCTCTGGTGGCGGATTAGGGACCAAATGCCCTGTCGCGCTGGGACCTTCAGCACGTTCGGTGTGGTATTCAGCCGCTACGCCGAGTGATACGTGCGGTAAAGGATGAAATCATGACAACCACCGAGGTGTCGGCGCGGCCAGCAAGCCTGAACCCCGAGGTGTGCGAAACGCACACCGGTGTTGTCGTGCTCCTCGGCGACAAGGCGTACAAGGCGAAAAAGCCGGTGACGACCGATGTGCTGGACTTCAGCACGCCGTCCCGACGCGAGGTGGCCTGCTGGCGCGAGGTAGAACTCAACAGCCGGCTCTCGTCGGACAGCTACCTCGGGGTGGCGCATGTGAGCGACCCCACCGGCGGCCCGGCCGAGCCGGTCGTCGTCATGCGCCGGTATCCGAGCGCGCGCCGGCTGGCCACTATCGTCACCCGGGGCATGCCAGTCGACCGGGAACTCGTCGACATCGCCGGGTTGTTGTCGCGGTTCCACGACGAGGCCGACCGCGGCACCCACATCGACGCGCAGGCCACGCGGGCCGCCGTGGCGGAGCGATGGCAGGAGAACCTGCGCGAGCTGAGGCGTTTCGCCCCGAGCGTGGCATCCGCTGAGCTGATCGACAGGATCGAGCAGCTTGCAGTCAACTACCTGGCGGGCCGCGCCGCGTTGTTCAAGCAGCGGATCCGCGACCACCGGATCGTGGACGGACACGGCGATCTGCTCGCCGATGACATTTTTTTGGCGCCCAACGGTCCCGCACTACTCGACTGCCTCGAATTCGACGACCAGCTCCGGTACGTCGACCGAATCGACGATGCCGCGTTCTTGGCAATGGATCTGGAGTTCTTGGGGCGCAGGGACTTCGCCGACTTTTTCCTCAACCGCTACTCGCAGCTCTCCGGGGACGACGCGCCGCATTCGCTGAAGGACTTCTACATCGCGTATCGCGCATTGGTCCGGGCGAAAGTCGATGGCGTGCGCTACGAACAAGGACAGCTTGTCGGCGCCCAGCACGCGTCGCGACACCTGTCTCTATCGGTACAGCACCTCACCGCGGCCACCGTCCGCCTGACCGTGATCGGCGGCGGCCCCGGAACCGGGAAGACCACACTGGCCCATTCGCTCGCCGAGCGCGTAAACGCCGATGTCATATCGACCGACGACGTTCGGCGCGAACTGCGCAACTCGCAGGCGATCACCGGGCAGGCCGGCGTCCTGAACCAGGGCCTGTACTCGGTGGACAACATCTCCGCGGTGTACGAGGAGCTCATCCGCCGGGCCAGGACCCGGCTGACGACCGGCCGTTCGGTAATTCTCGACGCCACGTGGCACGACGCGCGGCATCGGGCCATGGCCCGAGAGCTCGCCGCCGAAACCCGGTCGGCTCTGATCGAAATCATGTGCAGCATACCGGCCGAAGAAGCCGCACGCCGGGTCGGCGACAGACCGGCGGGCACGTCGGATGCCACGCCGGCGGTGGCTGAGGCGCTGGCTGTCAGCACCGACGACTGGGGCGACGCCCATTGCGTCGACACCACCGACGAATTGTCCACCGTCACCCGCGAAATCGAGGAGTTGTGGTGCACCACAACCTGATCGAGGAAGGACCCCTCAATGACCACGACTGAGTACGTGCGGTTTTTTGAAGAGTTCGGCATCTCCGATGTTCCACTTGTGGGCGGAAAGAACGCGTCTCTCGGTGAGATGTATCGCAAGCTGTCCGGCCAAGGTGTGCTCGTCCCCAATGGCTTTGCCACCACCGCAGACGCCTATCGCCACACGCTCGAGGCGGCCGGGGCCTGGGAGCGACTGCGTGACGCGCTCGACGGGCTGGATCCGGATGACGTGGTCGACCTAGCCCGCCGCGGCAAGCGAGCCCGCGAGATCGTCTACGGCGCTGGGCTGCCCGACGACGTCGCCGAGCAGATCCGCTCCGGCTATCGCCGGTTGCAGCAGGAGTATGGGGACGACGTCAGCCTGGCGGTGCGTAGCTCCGCGACCGCTGAGGATCTGCCGACGGCCAGCTTCGCCGGCCAGCAGGACACATTCCTCAACATCCGCGGCGAGGAAACGCTGCTCGACGCCTGTCGGCGCTGCTTCGCAAGCCTGTTCACCGATCGGGCCATCCACTACCGCGTCGACCAGGGCTTCGACCACCTGAAGATCGCGTTGTCGATCGGCGTGATGAAGATGGTGCGGTCAGACCTCGCATCGTCGGGCGTGATGTTTTCGCTCGATACCGAGTCAGGTTTCCGCGATGTCGTATTCATCACCGGGGCTTATGGCCTCGGTGAGAATGTGGTGCAAGGTGCGGTCGATCCTGACGAATTCTACGTCCACAAACCAACATTCGCCGCCGGTCACCGCGCGGTGCTGCGCCGCATGCTCGGGGACAAGGCGGTGAAGATGATCTTCGCCGAAGGCTCGACGAAGATCACCACCCGCAACATCCCGACGCCAAAGGCTGATCGCCAACACTTCTGCCTCGGCGACGACGACGTACTCGAGCTGGCTGACTACGCCATGAAGATCGAGCGCCACTATGGGCGGCCCATGGACATCGAGTGGGCGAAAGACGGTGTCGACGGGCGGCTCTATGTCGTGCAGGCCCGCCCGGAAACCGTTGCCTCCCAACGCACACCGTTGTTGCTGGAGAGCTACCACCTCCAAGGCTCCGGCGCCGTGCTCGCCCAAGGCCGCGCAGTGGGCGAGAAGATCGCTTCGGGGGCCGCTCATCTGATCGAAAAACTGAGCCAGCTGCACGAGTTCACGCCCGGCGAGGTGCTTGTCGCCGACACCACGACGCCGGATTGGGAGCCTGTGATGAAGACCGCGGCCGCGCTCGTCACCAACCGGGGCGGGCGGACCTGCCACGCCGCAATCATCGCCCGCGAACTCGGGATCCCCGCCGTGGTGGGTTCTGGTGACGCCACCACGACAGTGGCCGACGGCCAGACTGTCACAGTGTCGTGCGCCGAGGGCAATACCGGTCGCGTCTACCGGGGCGAAGTTCCGTTCTCGGTCGAGCGCGAAGAAGCCAACGAAATGTCCCGACCGGTTACCGAGGTCATGATCAACCTGGGCAACCCCGACCTGGCGTTCAAGACGTCGTTTCTCCCCAATGACGGCGTCGGCCTGGCTCGGATGGAGTTCATCATCAGCGAGTCGATCAAGGCTCATCCGCTGGCCCTGCTGCACCCAGACAGGGTCACCGACCCCGCGGCGCGCGCAGAGCTGACGCGACTGACTCGAGGGTTCGCGGACGGGGCGGGGTTCTTTGTGCAACGGCTCTCCGAGGGAATCGGCACTATCGCCGCGGCGTTTTGGCCCAAACCAGTAGTGGTGCGGATGTCTGACTTCAAGACCAATGAATACGCCAGCCTGCTCGGCGGAGCTGACTTCGAACCACTCGAGAACAACCCGATGCTCGGCTTCCGTGGCGCCTCCCGCTACGCCCATCCTGCCTACGCCGAGGGTTTTGCGCTCGAGTGCGAGGCGATGAAACGGGTGCGGGGCGAGATGGGCCTGACCAACGTCATTCTCATGCTGCCGTTCGTTCGCCGCGTCGCCGAGGCAGCTCAGGTGGTTGACCGCATGGCTGAACTCGGCCTACAACGAGGCGTGAACGGCCTGAAAATCTATGCGATGTGCGAGATTCCGAACAATGTCGTGCTGATCGACAAGTTCGCCGAGTACTTCGATGGCTTCTCGATCGGATCCAACGACCTCACTCAGCTCACCCTGGGCGTTGATCGGGACAGCGAGATCGTCGCGTTCGATTACGACGAACGCGACGAGGGCGCCAAGGAGATGATCCGGTTGTCGGTGGAAGGTTGCCGCCGCAACGGCATTCACTCCGGGCTATGCGGCCAGGCGCCCTCCGATTACCCGGAAATGGCCGAATTCCTCGTCGAGATCGGCATCGACTCGATGAGCCTCAACCCCGACACCGTGCTCAAGACCACCAGACAGGTACTGGAACTCGAGCGGCGGCTCGCGCGATGCGGAAACCCATCGTCTGACGACGGGGCCGTGCTCAAGCGGAATGAGACGATTCCTGGGTGAGCCTGACCAAAGTTCCCAAGCCCTCGGATGGGCGGGTCGTGGCGTCCGCTTGCGTCGACGAGGTAGCGCGGTGGCTGGAGAGTTCGGCGGACGGACTGTCCAGCGCCGAGGCGTCGGCGCGACTGCAGCGGCTCGGACCGAATTCCGTTCGCACGCATCGGGTAAGCGCCGCCGCTGTACTCGGCCGGCAACTGCGCAACGCGGTGCTCATTTTGCTGGCGGCAACCGCTGTCAGCTCCTTCTTCCTCGGTGACAGCACACAAGCGGTGATCATCACTGTCATCCTGCTAGCCAGCGTCGGTCTGGGTTTCGTCAACGAGTACCGCGCCGAACGAGCATCCGCCGCGCTGCACTCGCAAGTCCGCCATACCGCCATAGCCCGACGCGACGGCCAGTTCACGAAGGTTGACGTAAACCAGATCGTTCCGGGTGATGTCGTTCGGCTCACTCTCGGTGAGGCCGTGCCAGCCGATATCCGGTTGATTGCGGTGAACGGATTGGAGTGCAACGAAGGCATCCTGACCGGCGAGTCAACCGCCTCGGAAAAGTCTGCCGAACCGGTGGGCGATGACGCCGCGCTCGCGGACTGGACCGATATTGCGTTCATGGGCACCATCGTCAGCGCCGGAGACGGCGTCGGCGTCGTGTACGCGACGGGTGTCAACACCCAATTCGGCCACATTGCCGCCGGCCTCGGCGAGCGTCAGCCGGAAACCGAGTTCCAGGCGGGCCTGCGCCGATTCTCCTACTTGCTGCTGCAAGTCGCGATGGTGCTGACGGTGCTTATCGTCGTGACCAACCTGTTTTTGCGCCGACCGGTTATCGACTCGATCTTGTTCGCGCTGGCGATTGCAGTCGGTGTCACTCCGCAGCTACTGCCGGCCGTGGTGAGCACCAGCCTGGCCAGCGGATCGAATCGGCTGGCGCGCCTGCGGGTCTTGGTAAAACGCCTCGTGTGCATCGAGGACCTCGGCGACATCGACGTGCTCGTCACCGACAAAACAGGAACGCTGACCGAAGGGAGAATCCGGCTTCTCGAGGCGATCGATCCCGCCGGACATCCCGACGAGGCCGTGCTTCGCGGCGGTCTTCTCGCGACGGACATCGAGGCGGGCACCCGCGGCGCCAGCAACGAGATGGATGCAGCGCTGTGGGAATCATCTGACGCGCAACGCCTCGTCGCCGGCGCGGTGCACCGCTGGGCGACGCTGCCGTTCGACCACATCCGACGGGCAACCAGCTGCCTGATCGACGATGACGGCAGCCGGTTTCTTGTGCTCAAGGGCGCTCCCGAACAGGTGCTGGCGCAGTGCGTGCATGTACCGGATTCTGCCGAGCGAGTACTGAAAGCGCGGTTCGCCGAGGGGCGACGAGTCGTGGCCGTAGCGAACAGAGCGGCACCGGGGTTGACCGCCATCACGGGCCAAGACGAACGCGACCTGACGCTTCTCGGATTCCTGGTGTTCGCCGACGAACCGAAGTCAGCGGCACATGATTCGCTGCAGAAACTGGCTGCGCTGGGCATAGAGGTGAAGGTTGCCACGGGCGACAACGCCCAAGTCGCCGAAACCGTATGTCGCGGAATCGGCTTGCCCTCCCGTGGCACCATCACTGGCGGCCAGCTCGAAGGACTCGACGACGCGGCTTTCGACCGGGCTGCAGCCGATTGCACCATCTTTGCGCGGATTTCCCCGGAGCAGAAAGCGCGACTGATCACGTCGATTCGGCGGGTCGGCAGGTCAGTCGGGTTTCTCGGCGACGGCGTCAATGACGCGCTGGCGCTGCACTCTGCGGATGTGGGCATCTCGGTGGATACCGCCACCGATGTCGCCAAGGACGCCGCAGATGTCGTGCTGCTCGACAAGGACCTTGGAGTGCTTGCGGCCGGAGTCGCTGAAGGCCGGCGAATCTTTGCAAACACCATCAAGTACGTACTGATGGGAACCTCAAGCAATTTCGGGAACATGTTCAGCGCGGCAGCCGCCTCTGCGGTGCTTGCGTTCTTGCCGATGCTGCCAAGCCAGATCCTGTTGAACAATCTTCTCTACGACAGCTCGCAGCTTGCCATTCCCACCGACCGCGTCGACGACGAACAGTTGCACGCACCGTCACATTGGAACGTTGCGTTCATCCGGCGGTTCATGCTCACGTTCGGACCGATCAGCTCGTTGTTCGACTTCCTGACGTTCGGGCTGATGCTCGGTGTGCTCCATGCCGGAATCGCGGGTTTCCGCACCGGATGGTTCGTGGAGTCACTGGCCACTCAGACGCTGATCATCTTTGCGATCCGAACTCGCAGAATCCCGTTCACGCGCAGCTCGCCCAGTGTGTGGCTGACCTGTACGACCCTGGGGGTTGTCGCAATCGGCGTGGCGCTCACTGTTTCTCCGCTGGCCCATGGATTGGGATTCACCACCTTGCCGTGGCAGTTCTTCGCTGCACTTGTGGTCCTGACGATCGCCTACCTGATACTTGTCGAGATCACGAAAAAGATGTTTTACGCCGAGCCGATACGGCTGGCCGGAGTGCCGCACCGCACACGCGGCACGGTGCACCGCATTCAGCGGCGCGCCGCCCGGTTCAGTCATCACGGCCGTCTTCCTGCGGCCGCTGTGCGAAAGTAGGCCTGGCTATTCCGCACCGAGCGAATCGATCGCTTTTTGCAAGCCGGCCTCGACATCGTCGGCGACGTCACGCAGTGCGGACTCGCCGGTCACTTCGACCAACACCTGCGGGTTCATCGCCTCCACAATCACTGATTTCTCGTCGTTCGGGTCTGCACGAACTACGACGTTGCAGGGCAACAAGACTCCGATTTGACGGTTGAGATGCATTGCGCGGTGCGCCAGCAGCGGGTTGCAGGCCCCGAGGATCAAATACTCCTCCATCTCCTCGCCGAGCTTGGCCTTCAGCGTCGCCTTGACGTCGATTTCGGTGAGTACCCCGAATCCTTGTTCGGCCAGCGCGTTGCGTGTTCGGGCAACAGCGTCGTCGAAAGAAGTGCGCAGCGTGGTCACCAGCGCAATGTTCATGCTCGCCTCCTTTAAATTATGCCGGAGCATTTTCAATTCCGTTCACTACAAGCAATTATGCCCGTAACAGCGGTGGGGACGAGGGCCCCAGCGGCTCGGACTCGGGCGCGTCCTCCTCGCCTTGGAACGAGTCTCATGCGTCGCGGGGGCGACCGACCGTTTTGCTCAACTCGACGAGCCGTGCCATTCCGCGTTCGATCCCTTGAGCGAGTTCGTCGACGTCGGGCGTGGTGTCGTAATCTGCTGTGATGCCGAAAGTAAGGCTGTCGGCGTAGCTGAGGATCGCAATGGCTGTCCGAAGCTGCAGTGCGATAGGCGGAACCGGCATCATCCTGACGACATCTCGGCCCATGATGCGTGCACGCCGCCGCGGTCCAGGAACGTTCGTGGTGACGGTGACCACCCCGCGTTGTGGAATTCGGGCCGCCGCCCGCAGCGTCCATGCCGTGAGGGCAAATGGCACGGCGTTCGCTGCTGCGACGAAGGCCGTGCCCGCTTGCCGCTGACCACTGGCCTTCGCATGTGTGAGCCGGCGGTGCACGGCTCGGAGTTGTTCGGCGGGATCGGCCTTTTCGACGGGCAGGTACGGAAGCATCAGCGAAACCCGGTTGTCCGCTTTATTCATCACGTCGTTGGACCGCACCGAAACCGGGACCAGCGTACGAAGGGAATTGCGCGTCGGCTGCTCACCTCGACGGATCAGAGCAGCGCGGAAGCTGTCGGTGATCGCCGCCAACGCAACGTCATTCACCGTCACATCGAACGCCTGGCACACCCGGATCACGTCATCAATCGCAACTTGCGTGGCACTGTAGCGCCGCATCGCGCTGACGGGGACCGATCAGCGACGACGGCGCCGCCGGGCGAAGCAAATCACCTGCGAGCTCGATCGCGCCCCTCGCGGCTCGCACGGCCGCGGTCGTCACTGCCCGCGAGGCGCACCACGCCCCGCCAATCCAAGTCAGTGGGTTTGGCGTGAAGCCGGGTAGCGCAAGTCCACCGTCGCGTGAATCCCTCGCGGCCCGAATTTCGCTCGCGAAAGTGTCGCCGTCGCTTTCGTCGGACAGGGCCGCCAGCAGGTGCGTCGACGCGATGCCGTCTGCCATGCAGTGGTGCATCTTCATCAAGATCGCCCAACGATCTGCGGTCAGGCCCTCGATCAGCCAGCACTCCCACAACGGTCGATCGCGGTCCAATCGTCGCTCCATGACGTCTGCAACGAACCGGAACAGTTGCTCGTCGGCTCCCGGATGGGGAAGAGCAGCCCGTCGAATATGATGTGACAAGTCGATATTCGCGTCGTCCACCCATTCCGGCGCCCCCAAATCGAGCGGATGGGTGCGCAATAGTTGTCTGAATCGCGGCACCGACATGATTCGCTGGCCGAGGCCGGACAGCAACGACTCGTAATCCGGCATCGCTCCCTCGATGACGGAGAGACCGCCCATGGCAAGACTGACGTGCCGGTCGGAGTCCTCGACTTCGAGGAAGCCTGCATCGAGCGTGCCCAAGTGCTCCATGCCAACACTATGTCCGCTGGAAGGTTTCCGAGGATAGGGGCGATGGTCCTCAGGTGGCAGGTCCAGCGACCCAATTATGGACCAATGACCCTGGCGCAGCCGACCGGCGCGGTGCAAGCTGAAAAACAGAAGAGGAGGACCCAAATGGTGAACACCGTGGTGGGTCTCGAGACCATCAAGGGCGCAGTGCAGTTGGCATGCCGCGCACCATCTCTGCATAACAGCCAACCGTGGCGCTGGGTCACTGACGGCAACAGCCTTTCGCTATACCTCGACCCCACGAGGTCAGTGGTCTCTACTGATCGGTCGGGACGTGAAGCGCTGATCGGTTGCGGCGCGGTACTCGATCACCTCCGAGTGGCGATCGCGGCTGCGGGGTGGGCGGCGGATATCGATCGGTTTCCCAACCCGAATGACCGTAACCACCTGGCATCGCTTCGTTTCCGCGCGATGACGGCCGTCACCGATGAGCAGCGCCACCGCGCCGAAGCAATCGCGCGGCGACGCACCGACCGGCTGCCGTTCGCCGCACCGCCCAACTGGCAAACGATTGAATCAACTCTGCGCGCCAGCTTCGACGAGGCTGTGGCCCACCTATACGTCCTTCGGGATGCAGTGCGTCCGGAACTTGCCCAGGCATCCCGATTCACCGAGTCGCTACGACTTTACGACAAGTGGTACCAGGACGAACTCGACTGGTGGACAGGGCATTTCGAAACGACGGTGGGAATACCGCTCAGTTCACTGATCTCCGCCGCGGAAAGGGAACGGGTCGACGTGGGCCGGGTCTTCCCGGCAGCCCGAGACAGTGAGCGAAGAACGAGCATCCAGACGGACCACTCGAAAGTGCTTGTGATTTCCACTGACTGCGACACACGCGAGTGCGCGTTGAGCGCTGGCGAGATGCTGTCGCGCATATTGCTGGAGTGCACGATGGCGGGCATGGCGACATGCACTCTGACCCACATGACCGAACTCGCCACCAGTCGACACGTCATCCGCACGCTGACAGAAAGCGACGCATGGCCGCAGCTTCTCATCCGGGTCGGCCTGGCGCCGATGCAGGAGGAATTGCCGCCGACAACGCCGCGACGGCCGCTGAGGGAGGCCCTGGAGATACGCGCTTGAAACGATCCCGCCCGTCAGCCCGCCGAACGACGCGCAGGTTCAGTGCGCGAAGTGCTGCTGCGCGTCGAATTGGCCGCCCGGCTTGAGTTCGTCCATGTGGGCCACCACTTTCGCCAGGTCCTCGAACAGCGACCTGGCCAGGTCGGCCGAAAAGCCCTCACGCACGACGACGCGCAGCACCGAAACGTTCTCGGCGCCCTGAGGCATCGTGTAGGCCGGCACCTGCCAGCCATAGGACCGCAGACCGGCGGACACGTCGAACTCCGTGTAGCCGAAATCACCCGCCAGCCGAAACGCGATGACCGGAATCGCCGATCCGTCGGAGATCACCGTGAAGTGCTTCGTCGACTGAAGTTGTCCGGAAAGCCAGCGCGCCGTCGACGACAGCGCCGCCATCACCTGCCCGTAACCCGATCGCCCCAGCCGCAGGAAGTTGTAGTACTGGCCGACGACCTGGTTGCCGGGCCGCGAGAAGTTCAGCGTGAACGTCGGCATGTCTCCGCCGAGGTAGTTGACCCGGAACACCAGGTCGTCGGGCAAACAGTCGCTGTTGCGCCACACCACGAAACCGATGCCGGGATAGGTCAGGCCGTACTTGTGGCCGCTGACGTTGATCGACGCCACCCGAGGCAGCCGGAAGTCCCACTCGAGGTCCGGATGCAGAAACGGGACGACGAATCCGCCGCTGGCGGCGTCGACGTGCACGGGGACGTCATGACCGCCGTCGGCCGCGAATTTGTCCAGTGCCGTGCAGATTTCGGCGATCGGCTCCAACTCGCCGGTGTAGGTGGTGCCCAGGATGGCCACCACGCCGATCGTGTGCTCGTCGACGGCGTCGAGCACCTGCTCAGGCGTGATGACGTAACGGTCTTCGGCCATCGGCAGATACCGCGGCTCGACCTCGAAGTAGCGGCAGAACTTCTCCCACACCACCTGCACGTTCGAGCCCATCACCAGGTTGGGCGTGCGGGTTTTCCAGCCTTCGCCGGTCCGCTGCTTCCACCGCCACTTCAGCGCCAGTCCGCCGAGCATCACCGCCTCGCTCGACCCGATCGTCGACACGCCGATCGCGCTCGACGGGTCGTCGTCGCGCAGGTTCTCGGCGTGGAAGAGGTCTGCGACCATGCAGACGCAGCGCTGCTCGATCGCCGCCGTGGCCGGATACTCGTCCTTGTCGATCATGTTCTTGTCGAACGTCTCGGCCATCAGCTTCTCGGCCTGCGGGTCCATCCAGGTGGTGACGAACGTCGCCAGATTCAGCCGGGAGCTTCCGTCGAGCATCAGCTCGTCGTGGATGAACCGGTACGCCGCATCCGGATTCATCGACTGCTCCGGCATCCGCAGCGCCGGAATCGGCTCGGACTCCAGCCGGCCCGTATAGGCAGGGGCGATCGATCCCGATGTGTGCGAAACATTCGGCATGGCAAGACCTTTCGTTAGAGAGCGGCCACAGCGGCGCGGATGTGGGCCAGAATGCGCGAGGCTGACGTGGGGGCGTGATGCGGTCCGGGGTCGGCTGCGGACAGATTGGCGGCACGGGCGTGCACGAACGCGGCGGCGGCCGCGGCCTCCCCGGCAGGCAGTCCGGCGGCGAGCAGCGCCCCGATCATGCCGGACAGGACGTCACCGGATCCCGCTGTGGCAGCCCAGGATTGGCCAGCGGGATTCAGATAGACCGAGCCGCCCGGCTCGGCGATGACGGTGACATTGCCCTTGAGCAAGACCGTCGCGCCGAACTTCTCGGCGAGTCGACGTGTGGCGCCGACGCGGTCATCGCCGGCGGGTTCTCCCGCCAGTCGGGCGAACTCGCCGGCATGCGGTGTCAGCACGGTAGGCGCGGACCGCGACGCGAGCGCGTCAGGATGCGCGGCGAGGATCGTCAGGGCATCGGCGTCGACGATGATCGGCAGGTCGGTGTCCAGCGCGAACCACAGCGCGCCGGCTCCGGCATCGTCGGTGCCGATACCCGGCCCGACCACCCACGCCTGCACCTTGCCCGCCGATTCGGGACTCGGCGACGCGATCACTTCGGGCCACCACGAAAGCACTTGTGGCCCCGCGGTTCCCGCATAACGGACCATGCCCGAGGTCGCTGCCACCGCGGCGCCCGTGCACAGCACCGCGGCACCGGGGTAGGTCGACGACCCGGCCAGCACGCCGGTGACGCCCTGGGTGTACTTGTCGTCGTGGGCGTTCGGCCGCGGCCACCTGGCTTTGGCGTCGTGCGCTTGGAACCCGAAGGTGTC
Organism: Mycobacterium sp.; assembly: GCA_036558625.1. Lineage (GTDB taxonomy): Bacteria > Actinomycetota > Actinomycetes > Mycobacteriales > Mycobacteriaceae > Mycobacterium. Next base: position 80,431 of record DATBFF010000079.1, read on the forward strand.
CGTAGATGGAAGGTCCAATCCGATGTCGACGAGTTGCACGCGCCCGCAGTCGCCCAGTGCGTGCACCGGTTTCAGGCCGCCGAACGTCACCGTCAACTCCGCGTGCACGTGCGGCCCGCCCGCCGCGCCGGTGTGCGCGTCGATGCCGCTGGGGATGTCGACGGCCACCACCGGAATGCCGGCCTCGTCGACGGCCTTGAACACGTCGGCGGCCACGGGCCGCAATGAGCCCGATCCGGAGATGCCGACGACGCCGTCGATCACGAGATCGGTTGCGGCCGGCACAGATTGCACTACGCGGCCGCCGGCGGCAACGAATGCGGCCAGGCCCTTCTCGTGCGTCTTGTCCGGGCTGAGCAGCACGGCGGTGCCCGCAGCACCTCGCCTCAGCAAGAACGTGGACGCCCACAGTGCGTCGCCACCGTTGTCGCCGGAGCCCACCACAGCGCAGATCTGCCGGCCCGTCACTCCGCCGGCCCGCGACATCAGCTCGCCGGCGATCGCAATCGACAGCGGGTAGGCGGCACGGCGCATCAGCGCGCCGTCGGGCAGGCTGGCCAGCAGCGGCGCTTCGGCGGCGCGGATCGCGTCGACGGTGTAGTAGTGCCGCATCAGCTCCCGTCCCGCTCGATATGCCCGCGCTTGATTACGTTACGTGCCGGGCGACGCGACGGGCAGGCCCCTCGCTCGGGCGAAGCGTCCTATCCCGAGTTGTCACTACGTGTACGTAGAGCTGTACCTGCACGACGCACGAAATCGGCGCGCGCATAGTGTGCGAACCGTTAGGCCGTCGTGTTCGGAATGTGACTTTTGTTAAGCAATGTGACCAAAGTGAAATCTCTTCGCGTCATCCCGTGCTTCGCGGCGTCGTTCCTTGTGGCCGCAGTATGCGCAGCCGCGCCGGCCCAAGCCGACGTCGATCCCAACGCGTTCCTCTCGGCGCTCAACGACGCCGGCGTCGGATACGACAACCCCGCGGCCGCGGTCGCGCTCGGCCAGTCGATCTGCCCGATGCTGTCCCAACCCGGCGGGGACTTCGCCAGCGTGGCGTCGCAGATGACCGGCCACGACGGCATCTCCGCAGACATGGCAGGGTTGTTCACCAGCATCGCGATTTCGATGTACTGCCCCTCGGCGGTGGCGTCGTTCGCCAACGGCGACTGGCTCGAGAACGGCACGCTGCCGGGCCTGCCGTTCCCGATCCCCGGCCTGGAGTGGCTTCCGAGGCAATAAGGCGTCGGTGTATCACCGCACCGACGACGGGTGGTGGCTGGCGTTGTATCAGCGGACGCTGGTCACGAGTTGACTACTCGACGGTGACCGACTTCGCGAGGTTGCGTGGCTTGTCGACGTCGTAGCCGCGCGCCTGAGCGACCGCAGCGGCGAACACCTGCAGCGGGATCGTCGACAGAAGCGGCTGGAAAAGCGTTGTGGTCGCTGGTATTTCGAAGATGTAGTCGGCGTAGGGGCGGACGGTGTCGTCGCCCTCTTCGGCAATGACGATCGTGACCGCACCGCGGGCCTGGATCTCGCGGATGTTGGACAGCAGCTTGGCGTGCAGCATCGACGAGCCTTTCGGCGACGGCATCACCACGATCACGGGCAGGCCTTCGTCGATGAGCGCGATCGGCCCGTGCTTGAGCTCGCCGGCCGCGAACCCCTCGGCGTGCATGTAGGCCAGCTCCTTGAGCTTGAGCGCGCCTTCCAGCGCCACCGGGTAACCGACGTGGCGGCCCAAAAACAGGATCGTCGACGCGGACGCGAACCGTCCGCCCAGCTCGGACACCGGCTGCAGGCGATCGAGCACATGCGAGACCAATTGCGGCATGGCCTCCAGTTGCTGGTACTCGCGGGCGACCTCGTCCGGGTACTTGGTGCCGCGCGCCTGGGCGAGCGCGAGGCCGACGAGATAGTTGGCCGCGACTTGGGCGAGAAACGTCTTCGTGGCCGCCACCCCGATCTCCGGTCCGGCCCGGGTGTACAGCACCGCGTCGCTCTCGCGCGGGATCTGGCTGCCGTTGGTGTTGCAGATCGCCAGCACCTTGGCCTTCTGCTTCTTGGCGTGGCGCACCGCCTCGAGCGTGTCGGCGGTCTCACCGGACTGCGAGATCGCGACGACCAGGGTACTGCGGTCGAGCACCGGGTCGCGGTAGCGGAATTCGCTGGCCAGCTCGACCTCGACCGGCAGTCGAGTCCAGTGCTCGATCGCGTACTTGGCAAGCAGTCCGGAGTGGTACGCGGTGCCGCAGGCGACGACGAAGACTTTGTCGATCTCGCGCAGTTCCTGGTCGGACAGCCGCTGTTCGTCGAGCACGATGCGGCCACCGACGAAATGTCCGAGCAGCGTGTCGGACACGGCGGCGGGCTGCTCGGCGATCTCTTTGAGCATGAAGTACTCGTGGCCGCCTTTCTCGGCGGCGCTCAGGTCCCAGTCGATGTGGAACTCGCGGTAGTCGTCGACGGGGCGGCCGTGAAAATCGGTGATGCGATACCCGTCGGCGGTGATCGCAACGGCCTGGTCCTGACCCAGCTCGACCGCGTCGCGGGTGTACTCGATGAATGCGGCCACATCGGAGCCGATGAACATCTCAGAGTCGCCGATACCGACCACGAGCGGTGTCGACCGCCTGGCCGCGACGATCGTGCCCGGCTCGTCGGCGTGGGCGAACGCCAACGTGAAGTGGCCCTCGAGTCGCCGCAGCACCGCCAGCACGGACGCCACGAAGTCGCCGGCGGTGTCGCCCGACGCGTATTGGCGACTCAACAGGTGCACGGCGACTTCGGTGTCGGTGTCGCTGGCGAACTCCACGCCGGCGGCTTCCAGTTCGTGGCGCAGCACCCCGTAGTTCTCGATGATGCCGTTGTGGACGACCGCGAATTTGCCGGTCGCGTCTCGGTGGGGGTGGGCGTTGCGGTCGGTGGGCCGGCCGTGAGTGGCCCAGCGGGTATGGCCGAGACCTGAGTGACCGCGCAGTGACGAGGGGTCGGCGACCTCGAGCACCTGGCTGAGGTTGGCCAGCGGGCCCTCGCGACGATGAACCACCATCGTCCCGTCACCGTCGAGCACGGCGATGCCCGCCGAGTCGTAGCCGCGGTACTCCATGCGATGCAATGCCGCGGCGACGACGTCGCAGGCAGGACGTTGCCCGACGTATCCGACGATGCCGCACATAGCTAATCAGGGTACGGCAGACCGGATGTCAAACGGTTCAGATACGGTGCACCCATGGCCAGCACACGCAAGCTGTTCACGCAGCTGACCCGCCGCGGCCCGCACCGCGTTCTGCGCGGTGACCTTGCGTTTGCTGGGCTGCCAGGCGTGGTCTACGCGCCTGAATCGGGCTTCAATTTGCCTGCGGTGGCGTTCGGCCACGACTGGCTCATTGCGGCCGACCGGTACTACCGAACGCTGGAGCACCTGGCCTCCTGGGGCATCGTCGCGGCCGCGCCCGACACCGAGCGCGGGCTGGCGCCGTCGGCGTCGAACTTCAGCTACGACCTGGGCACCACACTCGACATTGTCGCGGGCGTGCGACTCGGCCCGGGACAGATCAGCGTGCACCCGACGAAGCTGGGACTGGCGGGGCACGGGTTCGGCGGCTCGGCCGCGGTGTTGGCCGCGTCGGCGCGCTCCGGTGGTGACAAGCATGTTGCCAAGGCGGTGGCGGCGGTATTCCCGACGGTGACGCGACCCCCCACCGACGAGGTGGCGACCACGTTGACGCTTCCGGGTCTGGTGCTCAGCGCGCCGGGCGACCCGCAGACGTTGCGGTCCAACGCCGTCGAGCTGGCCCGCGCGTGGGACGGTGCGGTGCTGCGAACGGTCAGCAACGCGAAGGCCGGGGGCCTGCCGGAGGGCAATCGGCTGGCACGGGTGGCCGGGCTGCCGGGCGTCGACAGGAGCACCCAGAAGACGGTGCGGGCGCTACTGACCGGATACCTGCTGAGCGCGCTCGCCGGCGACAAGACCTATCGCGACTTCGCCGACCCCGACGCTGAGCTGCCGAAGACGGAGCTTCCGGATCCAGACGCGGACCCAGTGGACATCGAGGACAAGGTCGTCGCGCTGCTCAAGCCGTAGGCCCGATCGTCGGGGTTCGGCACGCGCGCTGCTGATCGGCAGGGCGCAGCAGCCTGCCGGTGCCCGGCTCTGTTGATGCCGCCGGGCGTTCGATTTCGGCGATCGTGCCCGCATACTCAGCGAGGATCTCCGCGAGGCGGTCGTTGACGTTGGTCATTGCCCGGCCTGCGGCAGCTCACTGGCGGCGATTTCACACGGTGTCGCGGCTTCGCCGGTCGGCGGCTCGGCTGGTGGCGGCTCCGGCGGTGGCGGGGCAGGCGGCTCTGGCGACGGCGACGGTGGCGGGGTTGGCGGCTCTGACGGTGGCGGTTCTGACGGCGTCGGCGCCGGTTCATCGGCCGCCGCATCGTCGACGTTGGTGCTCGTATCCGGTTTCTCGCTGCGCTCGTGTTCCCCAGCGTCACAGTCGGTTTCGTCGTTGTCAGGTTCTCGTTCCGCTGATGTCGAGCCGTCGGCAGGCACGTCGTCACCTGCGGCCGGCGGGTCTAACGGGTCAGCTACGGGGTTCCCGGCTGTCGAAGACAGCCCGGACAGCGCGTCGGCAAAGCGTTGCGGCAAGCCTTCCAGCTGACCCAGCGACGCCGGCATCGCCGGTGCTCCACCGATCGGCGACGGAAGTCCGGCAGTAGGTGAGATTGGTTCTGCTGCAGGAGGATTGGCCGTCGTGGCCGGTGGCATCGATATGCCGGCACTTGGATAAGGCGCCGCGAGAGCAGGCGTGGGCGCCGGTGCGGCGGCAGGCGGTGCGGGCGGCGCACTGCTTGCGGTGGTGGTCGATGCAGGCTCGTGCGCATGCGCACCGGCGTCGTCGTCATTGTTCGGTTGGGCGGCGCCGAAATCGCCGGGTACCTCGAACTGCGCGTGCGGACCCGACATCAGCCCGCTCGTGACAGCGTCGTAGCTGCTACCGATCGACGTGATCGCGTTGCGTACGGCGGTCAGCCACTCGACTCGAATGTCGTTGTCGACGTAGGGTTTTACCTGTTGGTCGACGAGTTCGCTTGCGGCCGCCCGGTCGCCGACGTTGGTTGTCACGGTGTGCGCGGCCGCCAGCCAGCTTGCCCGCTCGGCTTGTCGGCGATCGTCGATCCCGGTCACCGCAGCAGCTTTCGTATCAACCATCTGCCACAAGGTGTCGCGCAGTCCGGCCAGCGCATCTGCCGCCTCCCGCACCGACGTCGTCAGGTTCTCGGCGGTTTCGCAATGCCAGCGCACAAAGTCATGCGCCGACATTGCGCCGTCTCCCTGCCACGCCGCTGCCAGCCTCGCGAGCTGATCACGTTGTTGGGCCAGCGCATCGTCGGCAGCGGCCGCTGCGGCATGCACTGCGGCGCAATCCGCGTCCAACCCGTGCAGGTCCATGCCGTCCTCGCTGGAGAACCAGTCGCGAATCTGTGCGGAATGCGTTGTCAGATCGGGGTTTTGGTATCCGACGAGATGGCAGGCCCACACGTAGCTCTGAGTGTTGTCCACTGACGGGCGCGCATCCGCCAACCGTCCGGCTACGTCGAACTTGTCCGCCATCGTTATCGCAGGCGCGCGGCGGCGCGCTCGTCACCGGCCGCGTAGCGGTCCGCGCTCGTACGGAGCGAGGCCGAGATTTCGGCGGAGGCACGCGACCATTGCGTCAGTGCATCGGCGATGCGTTCCATGGCGGCCCGCACAGCGTCGCCGCGGGCGGCATACGCGCGCCCGGCGCTGGCTCCGTTAAATCCCAGCGTCGACAACTGAGTGCGGGGACCGGCCTCGATGGCACCTGCGGAGGCATCGAACTGCTCGGCGACGGCACGTACCGCAGCCACGTCCATTCGGGTTCCCATATTCGGCTACGACGCGCGAACACGTCGCGCGGTTCCGCAGCGATGCAGGACAGTCAGCGCTGTTCGCTGACGCACGATGCGACGCGATGGGCGATCTGTTTGGCGGTGTTCTCATCGGGCGCTTCGACCATGACCCGAACCATCTGCTCAGTTCCGGAGGGCCGCAACAGTATTCGTCCTGTGTCACCGAGCTCGGCTTCCGCATCAGCGACGGCTGCCTGCACAGACGGCGCGGCCGCCACGGTCGCCTTGTCGGCGACCTCGACGTTGATCAGGACCTGCGGCAGCGTGTTCATCGCCGACGCGAGGTCGGCCAGGGGCGTGCGGGTCTGCGCCATCCGTGACATCAGCCGCAACCCGGTGACGATGCCGTCGCCGGTGCTGCCCAGTGCGGGCATCACGATGTGGCCGGACTGCTCGCCGCCGAGCGCATAGCCGCCGGCGCGCAGCTCTTCGAGCACGTAACGGTCACCGACCGCGGTGGTGCGAACCTCGATACCGGCTGCGCGCATCGCGAGATGCAGACCCATGTTGCTCATCACCGTGGCAACCAGGGTGTTCGACTTCAGTTCGCCGGCGTCACGCATCGCGAGCGCGAGGATCGTCATGATCGCGTCGCCGTCGACAACGTCGCCGTTCGCGTCGACAGCCAGGCACCGGTCGGCGTCACCGTCGTGTGCCAGCCCGAGGTCGGCGTTGTTGGCGACGACGTCGGCCCGGACCGCGTCGATGTGTGTGGAACCGCAGCCGTCGTTGATGTTCAGCCCGTTGGGCGCGGCGTTGATCGCGATGACCCGGGCGCCTGCCGCCTGATAGGCACGCGGGGCCGCGGCGTACGCGGCGCCATGCGCGCAGTCGACGACGACGGTGAGGCCGTCGAGCCGGGCGGTGACGGCCTTGCCGACGTGGCGCAGGTAGCGGTCGAGGGCGTCCCCCGCGTCGACGATGCGCCCGATCGCGGCGCCGACGGGTCGTTCGGCGGTCGACGTCATCAGCTGTTCGATCTCGTCCTCGGTGGCGTCGTCGAGCTTGTGCCCGCCTGGACCGAAGACCTTGATGCCGTTGTCGGGCATCGGGTTGTGCGACGCGGAGATCATCACGCCGAAATCGGCGTCGTAGGCGCTCGTCAGGTACGCGACGGCCGGTGTCGGCAACACCCCGACACGCAGGGCGTCGACGCCTTCGCTGGCCACTCCCGCGATCACCGCCGCCTCCAGCATTTCGCCGCTGGCGCGCGGATCGCGGCCGATCACTGCGACGCGGCGGCCACTGCGGGCGGTGGTCGTGAGGCGGCGCGCCGACGCCGAGCCGATGGCCAGCGCCAGCTCCGTCGTCAGCTCGCGGTTGGCCACACCGCGGACGCCGTCAGTGCCGAAGAGTCGACCCATGCGGACAAACTTCTCACAGTCCCCCGCGAATGGCACAACTATGGAGGTCATCCGCTGTTTCGCGGCGAATTCGCGACTTAGGTCGAAAAGCACCACCGCCCGCGTCCTTTTGCGGGCGCGGGCGGTGGCGTTGATCAGCTTTGGATCAGCTTACGGGCGTCGCAGGCTCCGGCATCTGCGCTGGCGACTGGGCCGGCGCCTCTGCAGATCCTGCGTGCGCGCTGCCCTGCTGGCCGGGAGCGGTCGGCGCGTTCGGCGCGTTCACCGGTCCGGTCTCAGGGTTAGGCGAACTCGCGGGACCATTCTGCGAAATGGTCACGATGCCCTGCGCGCTGTCGCAAGTCGTGTTCGCGGACGTACCCGCGTCGACCTGGTTGACCTGCGCGTCGATATCGGTTGCGTTGTTACCGCAGATCAGTGAAGCCACCTTGGCGGCAACGCCGGCGTCCACATTGGTGAGGAAGCTGGAGTTGTTTCCCACACCCAGATTGACCAGGCCGTCGCTGATGTCGCCCGCGGGCGCCGCGCTGGCAATTCCCAGCCCAGCGGTGAACAGCAATGACCCGCCGAGCACAGTTCCTGCTGCGGTTCGCTTGACCATCATTCGCATCAATAACTCCTTTCGAGGTGAGAAGCAGCGATCCGGCCACGCCGTGCGGTGGAGCACCGGTGGGGAGGGTCGGCCTGCCCGGGCGCACGAAAGCGCCCCCTGCTTCCCGGTTCGCTGGGTTCCCGGCTCAGCCGTGGCCGAAACGCGCTATCGACAAGGAATGACGAATCCCCATGTCGAGGGGGCGAAAGCGATGAGGCAGATCAGCGCTTGCTGTACTGCGGCGCCTTGCGCGCTTTCTTCAGGCCGTACTTCTTGCGCTCGGTCGCGCGGGGGTCCCGGGTGAGGAAACCCGCTTTCTTCAGCGCGGGACGGTCCTCGGGCTGCACCAGGATCAGCGCCCGGGCGATCGCCAGCCGCAGCGCTCCGGCCTGGCCCGACGGGCCGCCGCCGTCGAGATGGGCATAAATGTCGAAGCTGTCGACCCTGTCGACGGTCACCAGCGGCGCCTTGATCAGTTGCTGATGGACCTTGTTGGGGAAATACGCCTCGAGCGTGCGCCCGTCCAGGTGAAACTGGCCGGTGCCGGGCACCAACCGCACCCGCACGACGGCCTCCTTGCGACGGCCGACGGTCTGGATCGGCCGGTCGAGCACCACGGGTGCACGCGGCGTGGCAGCGTCGGCGTCGGCCGTCGTGTCCTCGGTCGTCTCAGTGCTCGGTTCTACGGAGGAAGTCACTGGCTCACCTGCTTGATCTCGTATGGAACTGGCTGCTGCGCGGCGTGCGGATGTTCGGGCCCGGCATAGACGCGCAGCTTGCGCTTGACCTGCCGGCTCAGGCGGTTCTTCGGCAGCATGCCGATGATCGCCTTCTCCACCACGCGGTCGGGATGTTTTTTCATCAGGTCGCCGAGCGGGCGCTTGCGCAGGCCGCCGGGATACCCCGAGTGGCGGTATTCGAACTTGTTCTGCAGTTTGTCGCCGCTGATCGCGACTTTGTCGGCATTGATGACGACCACGAAGTCGCCGCCGTCGACATTCGGGGTGAACGTCGGCTTGTGCTTGCCGCGCAGCAGGGTGGCCGCCGCGACCGCAAGCCGGCCGAGCACGACGTCCGTGGCGTCGATGACGTACCACGTGCGCGTGGTGTCACCCGCCTTCGGCGTGTACGTGGGCACAGCGCTTACCTCTCTTCTCGGGGTGGATCCCGGTTTGACCGGGCGCCGGTCCGGCGTCGACGGCAGGGCTTATTCTCGGCGACCGACATTGACCCGAGTCCCTGGCGTGCCGCACGCCAACCCGTGCAGCCTACCGGTGGGCGTTATCCCAGGTCAAAACCAGCCAGGACGCCAGATCGCCCCATTCGTCGGGCTCATCCAACGGGTGTTCGTCGTAGGCGGCGTAGCTCGCGTCGATTTCGCGATCCATGCGATAAATATCCCCTACCCCTCTGCACGTCTGTGCGGGCCCGACGGCTCCCCTCCATCGGACCCGCACAGAGCATTCGGTGGGCTAGCGTCCCCAGGCGCCGGCCGCACGGCGATCGGTGGCAGCGACGTCGTCCGCGCCGTCGCGCACTGCGTTGCCGAGGCGGAACAGAATGTCATTGAGCGCGGCGGCCGACAGATCCCACTTGGTTTGCTCGGCGTGGTACGCCTCGGCGGCTTCGCGAGTCCAGATCGCGCGCAGAGGCGTGATCTGGGCGCGAAGGTCGTCAAGCGCGGAGTTGAGCCGACCCGACGTCGAGTGGATGTCTTGGCGCACACAAAACTCGATTTCGCCGAAGTTATAGGACAGCACGGGATCCATCATTTGTCCTCACGTTGTTTTCGATTACAGGTTCTCGGCGATGGCCCCGATATGCTGCGAGTGCGTGTCGCCGGCTGCGCGCAGCACCCGCTCGTTGGCGCGAATGGTTTCGGCAATGCCTCCCAACGCCTGCTGCAACCGAACCGACTCGCTGTTCCATCGGTCGACGACGCTCTTGAATGCGGTGGCCGCGTTGCCGCCCCACACCGATGGCGGGACGCTGGTCATCCGGCCGATGAATCCCTGCAACATCGTGCGGATCTCGTCGTTGCGGCCGTCGATCTTGGCCGCGACGTCGCGCATCAAGTCGAAATCGGTGGTCAGGCTGCCTGATCCGGTTGAAGTCATCTCGGTCCTTTCCGTTATGTGTTGGACCGTGACTGCGCCGCAGCGGTTCCCCCGACTTGGCGCGCTGATGCGATCGCCCGCTCGCATATCGACGCCACGGTGTCTTCGGTGCCGCGCGCGCTCTGGCAACCGATGCTGATGCGCAGCCCCTTGTCGAGCAGCACCGCCCACCGGATGTCGTGGCCGGTGCGAATCTCCCGGTATGTCACCGCCTCTCGGTCGCCGCGGCGGTCGTCGGGATTGAAGTCGACGAACACCCCCGGCGGCTCGTCGGCCAGCGCACGGCGCAGCGTGTCAGCGGTGTCGTCGAGGGTCTCTGTGTCCGACACGGACGACTGGGTCACGTGCAGTGCCGCCTGGGGATCTGTCGGTGAGATCACCTGGAGCCGAACCGAGCCCGGCCCGCCCGTGACGCGGCGCGCACTCCACGAGGCGGGCACCTCGACGGCGATGCGCCCTTCGACCAACAGCGTCGTTCGCGGCGCTCGTGCAGTCGGATCCGATGCCGCGACGACCACTGCGGCAAGCACGACGGTCGCGGCTGCACCAGCGACCGCAGCCGTCCTCCGACGGATCTGCGGCCCCGCCGCTGCTGTGCCGAACTCGACTCGGGCCGAACGTCTTTCGCCGGGTTCTGGAGGTTCGCTCGCCTGCGACAGCCTGCCGTCGTCGACGATGGTGACCCGGAGCCCGGGCGCGCGTAGTCGCTCGGCCAGCATCCCGGCGAGCTCAGCCGCTCCGTCGACCCCGTCGGCGCAGTCGACGACCACCGAGTCACCCGCCACCGACACCACCTGCCGGGCAACGTCGTCGGCAACCGATGCAGGGTCGTCCTGTCGCCGCACGGTCGCATCGAATATGGCCCCCGGCATACGGGTGATCGCGACGAAGGAGGCCGCGATCTCGACGACGACGGCGCGCGGACGTCCTCCCTCCGCCGCCAACGCCTCGGCGCGGCGCCGCACCGCAACCTTCCCGGCCGTGGCACGCGCGGCGTCGGTCACCGTCGCAACGCGCCGCTCGGACCACCATGACGGGCAGACCAGCAGCAGTGGTTCATCGCCGAGGAACGATGCGAACAATTCTCGCCACAGGGCCGTAACCGCGACCGGGTGTTCGTCCATCAACGCGAACTCGTCGTCGATGGCAGCCAATGCCGTTGCCGCCCAGTTTGATAGATCGCTTTGCAGAGCCGAGGAGCGCACACCGCCGGGTCCGACGACGACTGTCACGGGCACGGTGGAACCCAAGCCAATTGCACGACGCGCTCGCCGGCGCGGGTGATCAGCCGCGCCCGTCCAGCCGGCATCGGCCCGGGGCGCGAAGCGCCGAGCAAGGTTCCCTCTCCGGGGCAGGCACTCATCATGAGCCCGGCACAACCCAGCTCGCGCAGCCGTGACAACACCGGTTCGAACAGTGCCCGCCCCGCTCCGCCGGACCGGCGGGCGACGATCAGATGCAACCCGAGATCCTTTGCGTGGGAGAGTAATTCCGTGATCTGGTTCAGTGGGTTGCCCGCAGAGGTAGCGACGAGGTCGTAGTCGTCCACGATCAGGTAGAGGTCCGGACCGGACCACCACGACCGTGTTCGCAGCTGCTGCTGGCTCACGTCAGGCCCCGGAATGCGCGTACGCAGCCGCGCCACGACCTCGGTCAGCCGCTCGCCCAGAACCGCCCCCGAGACCACGTAGCCGGCGAGATGCTCGGATTCGACGGCGCCCAGCAGCGTGCGCCGGTAGTCGACGATGATCAGCTGTGCCTGCTCGGCAGTGGCGGTCCGCACGAGTTCGGCGCAGATCAGCCGAAGCGTCGCCGTCTTGCCGCATTCGTTGTCGCCGACGATCAGGACATGTTGATGTTCGCCGAAATCGATTGTCGCAGCCGCGAGTTCGTCTTCGTCGATCCCGAGGACCACTTGCGTACTCCCCGGATGAGCCGCCAGGAGCGCGGCATATGCAAGCCGTGCGGGCAGCATTCGCACCGCGGGGGCGGCGGCATCTCCGAACCGGGTGCGTAGCCCGCGCGCCACCTCGCCGATCGCTGCGGGCAGCCCGGTCGGGCGCGGTTTGCCATCCAGGCGAGGCAGCGCGATGAGCATGTGATGGCCGTCGTGGGTGATGCCGCGGCCAGGCCTGTGCGGAACATGTTGAGCTGCCTTGCGGTTGAGCTCGGAATCACCGGGGTCGCCGAGCCGCAACTCGATTCGCGTGCCGATCTGGTCCTTCATTGCGGGCCGGATCTCCGCCCACCGCGATGCCGTCACCATCACGTGTACCCCGAAGGACAAGCCTTGCGCTGCCAGCGTGGTGATGACGGCCTCCAGCGGTTCGAAATCCTCCCGCAAGCCCGCCCACCCGTCGACGACCAGGAAGACGTCACCGAACGGATCGTCGGCAACCTCGGGATCACCGTTGCGCCGGCGCCGCCGGTACTCCTGGATCGAGTCGATGCTTAGCCCGCGGAAGACTGTTTCGCGGGCCCGCAGGACGGCGGCGACCTCGGCGACGGTGCGCCGCATCAGATCGGATTCACCGCGGCCCGCGACCGCGCCGACATGTGGCAACGGCAACAACGACGACAGCGAGCCTCCCCCGAAGTCCAGGCAGTAGAACTGTATTTCGTTGGGCGAATGGGTCGCCGCCAGCGCGGTCACAATAGTGCGCACGGTCATCGACTTTCCCGACTGCGGGGCGCCGATGACAGCGACGTTGCCCGCCGCACCGCCGACGTCGGCCAGAAGTGGCTCACGCCGCTGGTCAAATGGCCGGTCCACGACCCCGACCGGCGCGCACAGAGCGCCAACGACCCCCACTGACAGCAGCGCGTCGAGCGTCGGCGACTGGGACAATGGCGGCAGCCATACGCGATGGGCCGGCGCTCCACGGCCGGCGAACCGGTCGAGAACCGTCTCGAGAACCGTTCTGCCGGTGGCGACGCGGTCCCGTGTCACCGCGGCGCCCATCGGCGCGGCTGTGAAGACCTGCACAGCACCCGTATCGGAGCCACGGGTGTCGCGCGGTGCGGTGACATACGGCGCCGAGACATACGCGGTCTGGAACGCCAGCGGCTCCTCAGAGCCGGTGCGCAGATATGCGGCACCGGGCTGTGCCGGTAGGTTGAAGGCGTCCGGAGTGCCGATCACCGCACGGGACTCGTTGGCGGAGAACGTTTTCAGGCAGACGCGATAGGACAGGTGGGATTCCAGCCCGCGCAGCCGGCCTTCGTCGAGGCGCTGGGTGGCCAATAGCAAATGTATTCGCAGGGACCGACCCAGCCGGCCGATCGCGACGAACATCTCCGCGAATTCCGGATGCCGGCTGAGCAGTTCGGAGAACTCGTCCACGATCACCAGCAGCGTCGGCAGCGGCGCGAGTTTCGCGCCCGCGGCCCCCGCGCGTTCGTACTCGGCGACACTGGCGAACGTGCCCGCCGAACGCAGAAGCTCCTGGCGCCGGGTGATCTCACCGGCCAACGCATCCTTCATCCGCGCCACCAGGTGGGCTTCCTCAGCAAGGTTGGTGATCAGCGCCGCGACGTGCCGCAACCGTTCGAAACCAAGGAAAGTGGCGCCGCCTTTGAAGTCGACGAGCACGAGGTTGAGTGCATCCGGGGAATGTGTAGCGATCAGGCCGAGCACGAGTGTCCTCAAGAATTCGGACTTGCCCGAACCAGTGGCGCCGACGCACAGTCCGTGCGGTCCCATGCCATTCTCGGCGGCTTCCTTGAGATCGAGCTCGACGGTAGAGCCGCCTGCGGTGCTGCCTACCGGGACTCGAAGTCTGCAGTGGGCATCGAGTTTTAGCCACATCGCCTCGTGGTCGATCGAAGCGAGCTCGTCGACGCCCAGCAACGCAGCCCACCCACCGCGGGGTGCCCGTCCGTTCGATCGCTCGACACCATAGGCCGCGAGCCGCCTCGCGCAGATCTCGGCCTGTTCGAGCGTCATCGTATCCGGGCGCGCGAACACCTCATGCACGTCTGCCTCCACGGCCAGCTCATGATGGGATACCTTGAGCCGCAGGGATTTCTGGTGCCCTCGCGATCCCCGGTGCAGGACCGTGGCGTCGCGGCGGTCGGCGACGTGGTCGGTGAGCGACTCGGCGGAGCCGTCGACGACCACGATCATATGGGCGTTCAGTGGCACGGCCAGCGCTTGCGCCAGGCTGCGGAACCGCATCCGCACGGGGCCACCGGCGTCGGCGAGATGTGGGTGCTGGTGATGCGGCAGCCACTTCAGCCATTCCCACTCGGGTGCGGTCGCATCGTCGATGACCGCGGCGATCGCGACACGCCGAGGACTGTGCAGCATGGCGACCTGACACAGCATGGCCCGCAACAGCGCACGAACTATTTGATCGTCACCATCGATCACCACGGATTCAAAGCTCATGAGCGCAAGAGCGATCGGCAGTTCGTCGACGGTGGAATGAGTGCGAGTGAAGTCCCGCAATGCCATCGCGGCGACGGGCTCGAGCTGATCGACAGGGCCGAGCTGCGGCGAGATCAGCTTCGTCGATGAACGCTGGCGGCCGACGCCGACCCGGACATGGCAGAAGTCGGAGTCGCCTCTGCCTCGCTCCCACATTCGGGCCGTACCGGCAAGCGTCCAGAGCGCCGCAGGATCGGGATGCTGCCACCACAGCGACTCACGTTGTCGGGCAGCATTTTCCATCACCCCAGTACGCAGCCATGCGAGATATCGCAGGTAATCCTTGCGGTTCTCGTCGACCTCTGCGGAGCGCGTTGCACTCCGGCCGGAGGCCAGCATGCCGACTGATGACAGCAGCATCATCGCGGGGAACGCGTACGAGGCGGGATTGCGCGCGAGCCCGAGTCCCGATCTGAAGAACAGCACCGTCATGCCGGCCACCGCCGTGAGCATCAGTACCGGAAGGACCCGCATAGCAAGGTTCGGCGAAACGCTGCGCGGGACATCCGGGGGCGCCTCGACGACGACCTCGCCGTCGGGAATCGCGGGGACGGCCATCCGCTGCTGCGCCATCCGGCCACCGTGACGCGTCGCTGCCCAGTGTCGCAACCCGCTATCCACAGCCGAACCGGTTCTCCACAGGAGTCCGGCGGGAGGCTGCCCGATCTGGTTACCGTTCGGCGTACCGAGCGGATCGAGGGCCGTTTCGGAGGGGGAAATAAATGTCATCGACAGTGTTGTGTGATGCTCGCCGTGTCGCGGTACAGACCCAGACCGGCCGGATCGATCTGGCAGTTCCAGCGAATATCGTTGTCGCAGCGCTGATTCCAACTATTGTCGACACCGCATCGGCAGGCGGCACCGCGCACGATGTTCCTGCGGACTGGCAGTTGCGCCGTGTCGACGGGAGGCCGCTCTCGCAGTGGCGCACGTTGGACGACAACGGCGTCCGAGACGGCGACCTGCTGATTTTGAGTCAGGTCCGCATGCCGGCTCGGCCGATGCATGCCGATGACGCCATCGCCGAGGTCGCCGCGTCGTTGGAACGGTATCCGCGGTGGACACCGAAGGCCGCAGGTGCTGCCGGTTCGATTGCCGCCCTCATCTGTAGCGGGCTGACCGCCGACGCGCTGCTGCACGGAGACCGCCGGCCGGCGACTGTGGTTGCCGCTCTCCTTTCTGTGGTCGCGTTCGTCGCCGCAACCGCTTGTGCACGCGTCTACCGCCAGGCCCACGCCGCACTGGCGCTGGGCGGCTGTGCGGTCGTCTGGGCCGCGGCTGCGGCCTACCTTGCCGTCCCTGGTGATGTCGCCGCACCCAGGCTCATGCTGACCGGCGCCGTCAGCGGCGCCGCATCGATCATCGTTGCCCGCGGAATTGCCGTCGGCATAACGGCTTTCACAGCCGCGGCCTCTGTGAGCTTGCTTTCGGCACTTGCTGCGGCGGTGTCGGCGCTACTGCCGCTGACCGTTGCAGCCGTCGGTGCGCTGCTTGCCGCGGCGGGGGTCGCGACACTCGCGTTTGCCGCCCGGCTGGCCTTGTGGGGCGCCCGGGCCCGTGTCCCTTCGCTCCCCGGAAGCGCAGCGGGTTTTCACGCCGACCCAGACCGAACGCACGCACTCGCCACCGGACTCGTCTGCGGATCGTGCGTCGCAGCCGCGCTGGGTGCGGTATTGACCACCCAAGCCGGCGTCGTGTTCGCGACGGTCGTCGGCGTGGTGCTCGTGCTGCGAACCGGCACCTATGTGGACTTGATCCAAGTCAGCGCCCTGATCGCCAGCGGCGCAGCGTGTTTCGCATCTGCGTTCCTCTGGGCAGTCCGCGCCCATCCGCACATTGCGCCCTGGCTCAGTCTGGTCGCAGCGGCGGTGGCCGCGGCCGGGGTGGGGATGTCTGCTGCGTCAGGGTCGGCGTCCGTCTCGCCGTTGGCCCGTCGCTGTGCCGAACTGGTCGAGTACGCCGCACTGGCGGCCCTGCTTCCGCTGGCGTGCTGGGTCGGCGGCGCGTTCGACGCGGTGCGTGCGTTGTGATCGGCCTGCTGGCACGCAGCCTCATGGCCGCTGCGCTTGCGCTTGCATGGTCGACGATGGTGCCGGCCGCCGCCTCCGCGGAGCGGCCACCTGCGGTCGACGACACCTACCTGCCGCCGGCGGCGACGCCGAACCCGCCGGAGGCTACCGAGAAAGAAGCGGACTGCAACGTCGTCGAATTCGACCCTCGGCTCGTCGCGGGCAACAGCCAGCTCTCCGGAATCGACTTGCCCGCGCTGTGGGCATTGAGCACCGGTGCCGGCCAGACAGTTGCCGTCATCGATACCGGTGTGTCGCCTCATCCGCAACTGCCCCGACTCGTCGGGGGCGGTGACTACGTCTTCACCGGCGACGGTCGCGAAGACTGCGACGGTCACGGCACCCTTGTCGCCGGGATCATCGCCGCGACAACCGATCCCGATGCCAAAACCCGTTTCGCCGGTATCGCGCCCGGCGTTTCATTGATCACCATCCGTCAGACGAGCGTCTACTACGGCCCGGTGGGTGCAGAGAAGTCCGGCATGGGCACCGTCGACACGATGGCCATGGCAGTGCGAACGGCTGCCGACCTCGGGGCGACGGTGATCAACATTTCGTCGGTAGCCTGCACATCCGCCGCCGGGCTTCGCGACCGTGCACTGGGTGCGGCCGTAGCCTATGCGGTCGACGTCAAGGACGCGGTGATCGTCGTCTCGGCCGGCAACGTCGGGCCCGGCGGCCAATGCCCTCAGCAGAACCCGACGAGTTCGCCCCGCCCGAACGAACCAGATTGGGCGACAGCGGCCGTCGCCGTCAGCCCCGGCTGGTACGACGACTACGTCCTCACGGTGGGGTCCGTCGGCATCGACGGCGCCCCGTCGTCGTTCAGTCTGGCCGGGCCGTGGGTGGACGTCGCTGGACCGGGCGAGGCAGTGGTGTCGCTTGATCCCCGGCACTCGGGCGTGGTGAACAAGAATCGCAACGCCAACGGCGCCGCGATCATGGGCACCAGCTATGCCGCGCCCGTCGTCAGCGGACTCGCCGCGCTCGTGCGCTCACGATTTCCGAAGTTGTCTGCGCGACAGGTGATGCAGCGGATCGAAGCGACCGCCCACCGGTCGACAGGCGGATGGAATCCGATGGTCGGCAACGGAATCGTCGACCTGCAGGCTGCATTGAGCGAGGATCCGGCCGTGCCAAGGACGCCGCCCCCGATGCCGACGAAACGGCCCGTCGCACCGCCCGTCCCGCCCGCCCCAACAGACAGCGGCGGCCGTTCGACGGCGTTCACCGGAGTGGCCGGATGCGCGGCGGTACTGGCCGGGGCGCTGGCCTTGCTGGCGCCGGTCAATCGGCTAGCGCTGCGGCGGGGGAGAGACAACCCCGCGCCGGTCGCTGGCGATGCCGTCGTGAGCGACTAGCGCCGCAGACCGGCCGAGTTCGCCTCCGTCGGCCAACAGCTTGACAACGCGCCAGGGAGCAGGCGCGGCGGGCTCCGGGAGGCCAAGCGCCGCAGCGGCTTCCGGACTTTCGATGCCGAACCGCACACCGGTGTCAGTGACCAGATACCGGTGCGTCGATTCGACGAAAAAACACCGCCCTGGCGGCACGTACACCGCATCCACGTTCGGGCCGGTGCCGTCTGCTTGCGCCAGCGCGACGGGCGTATGCCCGGATCTGATTGGGAGCTTGGATGCGGCCAGAATCTCAGTGCGTTCCGTCGCGCCGGCAGTCGGCGGCTGCCAGTGTGCGCACACAGCAGTTGCCCGCACCGGGGCCAGGATGGCGTCGGGAAGGGTTGGCAGAGAGAGTTTTTCGACGATGCCTGCGGCGGTGATCGCGTCTGCCGCGACGGTGACGAGATCGCGAACCCCGACCGAGTTGCCGAACCGGATGATATCGGCCGTGGTGCGCCCGACCCGCTGCACGCCACCGCTGAGCACAACGAACAACTCTTTTGCATCGGCACGCACGACGCGCACCACCGATCCCACCGGCAACCCCCCGAGCGACGACGGACCGCGCCGGCCGGCGTCGGGGATGTCCGGTGCAGCGATCGGCGCGGTTTCGGGGATCGCGTTCAGCGCGGCCGACGAAACCTCTGTCGGCGTAATCGCGTCGAGCCTCAACGCTGTCACGACCGCGGGGTCGGAAAGATCGACGCGCGCACGCAGGCCGTCATACAGCAGGTAGGCCACCGACTCCGCCCGCGCGCGCACCACCATCGTGCGTCCCGCGCTCAAGGGTGTTGCGCCGGCATCGGCAGACAGCGGGCCGCCGATGACAGTGGTGCCAACAGCGCCGTCGCACACGGTCCACTGGGAGTCGGCGGTTGCCAACGGCTCGGGAACGGACGCCGGCGCACCCGGAATACCCAGCAGCGCACCACGCCTGGCATTGCGCAATTCGGATTGCTTGATGACCTCGGCGTCGGCAGGGCTTCCGACGATCAGCCGCGCCGAGGCGAGATTCAGTGCGGGGTGCAGGACGTCGCCGACGCGGACATACAGGGCGCCGGATTCTTTGACCATGACGATCGGTGCGTCACCGAGGGCGTCGGCGGGGCGGACGAACGCGAGCACGGCGCACCCAGCAAGCGCCGCAGCCGCGAGAACACAGCCTGTCAACAAAGACCGCGCCTGCGCTCGCATCGGTTCGTCGATCATGCGGACGTCCCTGCGCACGATCGCATGTTCCATGCGCCGCAACAGGAAGCGATGTCCACTGACCGCGAGTCGAGTTGTCGGTACTCGAGCCACTGATCCCCCCGACTTGACCCTAACGCCAACCGTGGCGCTCGGGCGTCACCAACTGCCTGGACAACCACAGACAGGAACTACTTCTGAGCGCGCAAGGGGCATTGCGACCGCGATCAGACGGATTTAGTGACGCCGACATAGGACAGAACGACATCGGATTGGTCGGTCTCTCGGGTCAGCGTCGCATAGGAGCGGATGAACGACTGCCCCACGCATCCGTCGATCTTGACGTGAAAGTTGTTGATCATGACCCAGGGATTTGCGCCCTTGAACTCTTTCTTGTCCACCGGCACCACGATCACGAGGCCGGGCTTGAGCCCCACGGTGATCACGCCGTTGACCGGGACCGTAACCAACGGGATGAATCCACCGGCCAGCGGAAAGCCGACGCCCGGGTTGACGCCCGCGCCACCCGCCATCGTGACGCCGTTGGACGTGCTCATATCGATTCCGCAGCCGATCTCGTAACCCACCTCGAGGACGCCTCGAGGCTCTTCCGGTCCCTTCAGCCACGCGACGAATGTTCCGCTCGCGAGGTATTCGCGAGACGAGACCGCGGTGGTCAACGGCGCAACCGGAATTTGGGTCTCGTCCCTCGCGCCGAGGATCAGGGTCCAGCCGTCAGGAGTGTTGACGGTTGCCGGATCGCCCGAGGGCACCCGTCCGTCGGCCGGCGGCGCCGCATCGGGCGGGGCAGGAGCGGGGTCGGGATCAGCGCCTGTTGAAGGCGCGGTGGTCACCGAAATGACGAGGCAGACGGCAAGAACCGCAGCGCGACAAACGGCCACGGCCACCCGTGTCATGTCCGACAAGGTAAGCCCTGGCCGATTGGCGTCGCGGTTTGGCTGGCCGACTAAACCTCAGTTGTTGTGCGTTTGCAACTGGTATGCGATCAGGGCGCAGCAGGCTGGGGAAGACTGCAAATCTGTCGCTGGCAGCTAAAGTTGCGGGATAGCCGGCGGTTTGGCAGACCACAGAGGAGATGGCGATGAAACGTCATAGCTGCACTCGGGCACTGCTGGCCGGTGGGTTCAGCGTCATGGCTCTCGCGGGCGGCACAGGCGTGGCGAGCGCCCAGCCGGTAGACCCAGATCCGCTACCAGCCCCCCCGATTGTCGATCAATTGATCACGTCGACTCCAGCACTGTGGGCGCCACCGGGCTTTCACGGCGGCCCAGGCCTAGCAGCCGGCCGGGGTGGCGCCGGAACATCTCGCACATCAACCGACTGGGGCGGCGTCGGAATGTATTGCGAAAATCTGTCAGTCCGATGCCGGTAGAGGTCGTCCGGCCGGCCCCGTGAGACCCCGGCCCCGGGGCCGGATGAGAGCAAACGATTGGCAGTGCCTGACCAGTCCGTGTGAAGATGTGCCGCGTGACTTTTCTCCGGTTCTCCGCCCGGCTGGCCGCAATGGCCACGGCGCTCGCCGTCATCCCCATCGCCGGGGCTCCACCGTCGGCGACCGCCGCAAAGTGCCCCGACGTGGACGTCGTATTCGCCCGCGGCACCGACGAACCTGTGGGTATCGGCCGAGTCGGCCAGGCGTTCGTCAGCGCGCTTCAATCCCAGGTGCCCGCCCGTACCATCTCCACCTACGCGGTGGACTATCCCGCCACCTACGACTTTCTCGCCGCGGCCGACGGCGCGGTCGACGCCAGCCGTTACATCCGTGCCCGGGCGCAGGAGTGCCCGGGCACGCGCATCGTGCTCGGCGGCTATTCGCAGGGCGCGGCGGTGGTCGACATGCTTGTCGGCATCCCCCCACTCGGCAACAAGATCGGTGCCCTGGGCACCAAGATGGGCAACATCGGGGCGGCGGCACCGCTCGCTCCCGACCTGGCCCCCAACGTCGCCGCGGTCGCCGTGTTCGGCAATCCGTCAGCCAAGTTCAGCCTTCCGGTGACCACCGCTGCTCCGCCGTACGGCGGTCTGGCCATCGACTTGTGCAAAGACGGCGACCCGATCTGCTCGGGAGGCCGCAACCCGTTTGCGCACACCGATTATGTGAGTACCGGTCTCACCACGAACGCCGCGGATTTTGTCGCTCCGCTGCTGTAGCCGACCTAATTATCCGACTCGATCCCTGGCCGACAGCTGATCGGTAACATCGAAACATGCTCGGT
Source organism: Mycobacterium sp. (assembly GCA_036558625.1). Taxonomy (GTDB): domain Bacteria; phylum Actinomycetota; class Actinomycetes; order Mycobacteriales; family Mycobacteriaceae; genus Mycobacterium. Next base: position 101,749 of record DATBFF010000079.1, read on the forward strand.
TTACCCTTCCGTCAACGTGCCGTCGCGGCTATCACGGCGATTCTGGGCACAGTCGCGATGATGTTGGCGCCCGCCCTGCTGCCGTCAGGAGCGCCGGGTGCGGCGCCAGTCGCGGTTGCCGCGAACTGTCCCAGCGTCGAAGTCGTATTCGCGCGCGGACGTCTCGAATCGCCAGGGCCAGGTGTCCTCGGCAACGCGTTCATCAGTGCGCTTCGCTCCAAGGTGAACAAGAACGTCGGCGTGTATGCGGTGAGGTATCCGGCCGACACCGAGGTCGACGTCGGTGCCAATGACATGAGCCAGCACATCCAGTACATGATCAACAACTGCCCGGACACCCGGCTGGTGCTGGGCGGCTACTCGCTCGGCGCGGCGGTTACCGACGTCGTTCTGGCCGCACCCATCGCGGCATTCGGATTCGACAGCCCGATGCCGGCCGCCGCGGACCAGCACATCGCCGCAGTCGCTTTGTTCGGCAACGGCTCGTCGTGGCTCGGCCCGATCACCAACTTCAACCCCGTCTATCGGGAGCGGACCATCGAGCTGTGCCACGGCGCCGACCCGATCTGCAACCCGGCCGACCCGAAAACCTGGGCGGACAACTGGCCCGCACACCTTGCCAACGCCTACATCCAGGCGGGGATGGCGAACCAGGCGGCAGATTTCGTCGCCGGCCGGCTCTGAGCCGCCCTACTCGATGACGCGCAGCTCGCGAGTGACGTCGATGCGTGCCGACAGTTGGTTTTCGGGCGGGTAGTCGACACCAACTAACGTGAGGCCGCGCGCCGGCGCGGCCGCGAATGCACTCGAGCGGCGGGTCAGGCCCAACAGGCCCGCACACCATTCGGCACTGCGACGGCCGTCGCCCACTGCCAGCAAGGCCCCCACCAGCGAGCGCACCATCGACCAGCAGAACGCGTCCGCACTGACGTAGCCGGTGACGCGATCGCCGTCACGCACCCAGTCCAGCCGCTGGAGATCGCGAATCGTCGTGGCACCGGGACGATGCCGGCAGAACGCCGCGAAGTCATGTAGCCCCAGCAGGCTTTTCGACGCCGCGGTCATCGCCTCGGTGTCGAGCGGCCGTGGCCACGCCGTCACGAAATGCGACTCCTGTGGCTCGACTCCGTACGGCGCGAGCGACAGCCGGTAGGTGTAGTGGCGGCGAAGCGCAGAAAACCGCGCGTCGAAACCCACAGGGGCACGGCTGATTTCACGCACACGCACATCGGTCGGCAGGAACCGGGCGAGGCGTCGCACCAGGGGTTCGAACTCGGCGGCCGCTCCGGCGGCGACATTGGATCGAGCATCGCCGACCATAGACCTGCGCGGCCGGACGTGGACGACTGCATCCGTCGGCACGTCGACGTGGGCGACTTGACCAGTCGCATGCACGCCAGTGTCGGTACGGCCGGCCGCGAACAGCCGCACCGGGGTGCGGAACACGGTCGTCAGCGCTTCATTCAGCACGCCTGCGACGGTGCGCTGCTCGCCCTGCACCGCCCAGCCCGCGAAATCCGTTCCGTCGTAGGCGATGTCGAGGCGAAGACGAACGAGCCCGCCACCCGTTGTGATGGCGGGCTCGTCGCGCATGACCTTATGACTTGTCGGTCGCCTCATCGTCAGCTTCAGCCTCGGCCTCCGCTTCTTGAGCCCCCTCGATCGCGGCGTCCTCTTCCTTGACCTCCTCGACGACCTCCTCGACCGACACCTCGGTCTCGGGTCCGACCGCCGCCTCAGGCTCGACGGCCGCCTGCGGCGCCGCCGCAGCCGCCACGGGAGCGGACTTCTTGGCGGCGGCCTTGGACGCTGATCGCCTGGCCCGCTCGGCCTCCGACGTGACGGTCTTCTCCTGCACCAACTCGATCACGGCCATCGGGGCGTTGTCGCCCTGACGCGCCTCGACCTTGATGATGCGGGTGTAGCCGCCGTTGCGGTCGGCGAAGAACGGCCCGATCTCCGCGAACAGGCTGTGCACCACATCCTTGTCGCGGATCTTCTTGAGCACCTCGCGCCGATTGTGCAGGGTGCCCTTCTTGGCGTGGGTGATCAGCTTTTCGGCGTACGGTCGCAACGCCCGCGCCTTGGCCTCCGTGGTCGTGATCCGGCCATGCTCGAACAGCGACGTGGCCAGGTTGGCCAGCAGCGCCTTCTGATGCGAGGACGACCCGCCGAGACGGGGGCCCTTGGTCGGCTTGGGCATCGCTCAATCTCCTTGTGGAACGCAGACTTACAGCTGCTCGGTTTCGGCGTAGTCCTGGTCGTTGTCGAAGTCGTACGACGCGGAGTCGCCGTGCCAGGTGCCGGTGGCGGCGTCGTACCCGGCGACCTCGGACGGGTCGAACCCGGCCGGGCTGTCCTTGAGCGACAGTCCGAGCTGGTGCAGCTTCACCTTGACCTCGTCAATCGACTTCTGGCCGAAGTTGCGGATGTCCAGCAGGTCGGACTCGGTGCGGGCAACGAGCTCGCCGACCGTGTGGATGCCCTCACGCTTGAGGCAGTTGTACGACCGCACGGTGAGATCCAGATCGTCAATGGGCAGCGCGAACGACGCGATGTGATCGGCCTCGGCCGGCGACGGCCCGATCTCGATGCCTTCGGCCTCGACGTTGAGTTCGCGTGCGAGACCGAACAATTCGACCAGCGTCTTGCCCGCCGATGCCAGGGAATCACGGGGACTGATCGAGTTCTTGGTCTCCACATCGAGGATCAGCTTGTCGAAGTCGGTGCGCTGCTCGACGCGGGTGGCTTCCACCTTGTAGGTGACCTTCAACACCGGGCTGTAGATCGAATCGACTGGGATGCGGCCGATCTCGGCACCCGACGCCTTGTTCTGCACGGCGGGTACGTAGCCGCGGCCGCGTTCGACGACCAGCTCAACCTCGAGCTTGCCCTTGTCGTTCAGCGTTGCAATGTGCATGTCGGGGTTGTGCACGGTGACCCCGGCCGGCGGCACGATGTCGCCCGCGGTGACAGCGCCCGGACCCTGCTTGCGCAGGTACATCGTCACGGGCTCGTCTTCCTCCGACGAGACGACAAGACCCTTCAGGTTGAGGATGATGTCGGTGACGTCTTCCTTGACGCCTGGCACGGTGGTGAACTCGTGCAGCACGCCGTCGATGCGGATGCTGGTCACCGCGGCGCCGGGAATCGACGAGAGCAGCGTGCGGCGAAGCGAATTGCCAAGGGTGTAGCCGAATCCCGGCTCGAGCGGCTCGATGATGAACCGGGACCGGTCGTCGGCGACGACTTCTTCGCTCAGTGTGGGTCGCTGAGAAATCAGCATGTGTTTCTTTCCTCCTTCACGGCACCCGCTATT
>DATBFF010000080.1:0-28126 GCA_036558625.1 Mycobacterium sp.
TGGCTCTTGGTGACCATCAACCCTCCCGCCAGTGCGTCCCGGAACTTCGCGGGCAGCGTGAGCCGCCCCTTGTCGTCGAGCTTGGGCGTGTAGGTGCCGAGGAACATTGCCGGTCCTCCTGCCACACCCTCGGAACTCCGCGGGGCTCCGATGCCTGCCACTTTACCCCACTCTCCCCCACTTCGCCCCATATCTTAGCAATTGTTCGTGTGTCTTCTCCACCGCTCCCCACGGGCGCGGTCTCAACACAAAAAAGAGGCGATCCACGCAGGATCGCCCCATCGGTCAGGGAGGCGGAGTTCTACTCGTCGAAACGGCGGCGGAAGCGGTCTTCCATTCGGCTGGTGAACGAGGTGCCCGACCCCTTGGTGCGCCGCTGCTGCTTGCTGCCGGCCGTGGATCGGTCGGTGCCCTTCGACATCCGCGGGCCGGTGATCGCGAAGACCACGCCGGCGAACATCGCCAGGAATCCTATGACGGACAGGACGGGGAATCCGCCGATCATCGTGGCGGGGAAGGCGATGCCGGACACCAGCATCGCGAGTCCGATCACGAAGAGCGCCGCACCCTGGATCCGTCGACGCGTCGTGGGCGCACGCAACGTGCCGCCGCGAACACTCGACGCAAATTTGGGATCCTCGGCATACAGCGCACTCTCGATTTCGTCGAGCATGCGCTGTTCATGATCGGAGAGTGGCATCCGTCCCTCCTAATCGAGCGCCATCTGACAGTCATGATACGAGGCCGCTGTGCGCCGTACCACCTAGTTGAATGCCCGATTCTATAGGCGCCCAAGCGCCCACAATAATGAGGCTATGGCGACATTTCTCGTGGATCTGTTGCCGCAGGACATGCAACGCCGGCTCGGGGACGCGCTGGCGATCTATGTCGACGCCATGCGCTACCCCCGCGGAACCGAGGGGCACCGCGCCTCGATGTGGATGGAACACAGCACGCGCAACGGCTGGCGGGCGGTCGCTGCCGTCGACGCGCCGCAGGCACAGGACGGATCCGAGCTGCTCGCCGACGCTGAAATGGTCGGCGTGGCGTACGGCTACTGCGGCGCGCCCGATCAGTGGTGGCAGCAGCAGGTCGTGGCGGGTATGCGTCGGGCGGGGCTCGCGCCGTCGGAGATCGGCGCGCTGACCAACAGCTACTTCGAACTCACCGAGCTGCACATCCACCCGCGGGCCCAGGGTCGCGGGCTCGGCGAAGCTCTTGCCCGGCGGCTGCTGGCCGATCGCGACGAGGACTACGTTCTGTTGTCGACGCCCGAGATCCGCGGCGAGGGCAATCGCGCGTGGCGGTTGTACCGGCGCCTGGGCTTCACCGACATCGTCCGCGGGCATCATTTCGCCGGAGACCCGCGTGCGTTCGCGATCCTGGGCCGCAAACTCCCGCTCTAAGATGAGCGCGTGCAAAAGGCCAGGCGACGCATCGCGGTTGTCCTTATTGTTCTGATCCTCGTGCCACTGGCCGCCGGGTGTGTCCGCGTCCGCGCGTCGATCACGATCTCGCCCGACGACCGGGTCTCCGGTCAGATCGTCGCGGCCTCCAAGCCGCGTGGCACCGACGACAAGGGCCCGCAGTTCAACGGTGCCGGACTGCCGTTCGCCGAGAAGGTGGCGATCTCGGACTACAACAAGGACGGCTATGTCGGCTCCGAGGCGGTGTTCTCCGATCTCACGTTCGCCGAACTCCCGCAACTGGCGAACATGAACCACGATGCGGCCGGGGTAGACGTGTCACTGCGGCGCGCGGGCGATTCGGTGATCCTCGACGGGCGCGCCGACCTGACACCGCTGACCGATCCCGATGCCGACGTTTCGTTTTCGGTGTCGTTTCCCGGCGAAGTGACGTCGACCAACGGGGACAAGATCGATTCGCAGGTCGTGGAATGGAAGCTCAAACCTTCGGTCGTGACGACGATGAGCGCGCAGGCTCGCTACACCGATCCCAGCGCCCGGTCGTTCACCGGTGCGGCGATTTGGCTCGGACTTGCCGCGCTGGCGGTCGCCGCCTTGATCGGCGGGATCGCATGGAGCAGCCGGGATCTGTCCCCGCGACTTACCCTGAACGCAGATGAGCCTGAAAACAGATGAAACTGCCGCGCCGTCGGCGGCGCAGTTGGCAGGCGAACTCACGGCTGCGCTGCGCGCATCTATCGGCGCGCGACGTCGCGACGCCGCCTACATCGGGACCGAGTACGCCGCGCTGGCCGGCGCGCTGGAGGACTTCGTGCTGCGCGGAGGTAAGCGGCTGCGCCCAGCCTTCGCCTACTGGGGCTGGCGGGCGGTCGCATCGGCCCCAGACCCCGCAGACCCACAGATGCTGCGGTTGTTCTCGGCGTTGGAGCTGCTGCACGCCTGCGCGCTCGTGCACGACGACGTCATAGACGACTCCGCGACGCGCAGGGGCTGTCCCACAGTCCACAAGCAGTTCGCCGAGGTGCACCACGACAGCGGGTGGCGCGGGTCGGCGCGGCAATTCGGTGTTTCGGCGGCGATCCTGCTCGGGGATCTGGCCTTGGTGTGGGCCGACGACATCGTTTCGACCACAGAGCTTTCCGAGCAGGCGCGCCGGCGAGTTCAGCGTGTGTGGGCCGACATTCGGACCGAAGTGCTGGCCGGGCAGTACCTCGACATTGTGGCCGAGGCGAACGGCGACTACTCGATCGCATCGGCGATGACCGTCAACACCTACAAGACCGCCTCGTACACGGTGTCACGACCGCTGCAGCTGGGCGTGGCGGCAGCCGCGGACCGCCCCGACGTGCTGGCCGCGTTCGCTGAATTCGGGACCGATCTCGGGGTGGCCTTCCAGCTGCGTGACGACGTGCTCGGGGTGTTCGGGGATCCCGCGGTCACCGGCAAGCCGTCGGGTGACGACCTGCGCTCGGGTAAGCGAACGGTGTTGCTGGCCGAGGCCGTGGAGAGGGCCGAGCGCAGCGACCCGGCGGCGGCCGAACTGCTGCGCACCTCGATCGGCACCGAATTGTCCGGGCAGCAGGTAACCGAACTCTGTGACGCGATCACCGCTGTCGGTGCGCTGGCGGCGGTGGAAGAGCGCATCGACACCCTGACCCGCCGCGCCGTCGACGTGCTCGGTGCCGCGCCTATCGCGAAGGATGCCAAGGTCGGCCTGTACGAACTCGCGCGTTTGGCCGCCAACCGGTCGGCGTGATGTCGAACGCACGCGAAAAGCAAAAACTGCATCGGCTGCGCGCGTTCGTCGCGTCGCGTGACGGGCGGCCGGCCCTGCTCGGATGTCTGGGCGCCCTGCTGATCACTGCCGGTGGTCTGGGCGCGGGCAGTACCCGGCTGCACGATCCCGTGCTCGAGGCGCTTCACCTGTCGTGGCTTCGCTTCGGCCACGGTCTGGTGGTCTCCACGGCTGTTCTGTGGATCGGGGTCGCCCTGATGCTGATCGCCTGGATCTGGTTGGGCCGCTGGGTCATTGGCGGTCACGACGACACGTTCCAGATGATCGCGACCACCGGCTTCTGGCTGGTACCGCTGTTGGTGTCGGTACCCGTGTTCAGTCGCGACACGTACTCCTATCTCGCACAGGGTGCGCTGCTGCGTGACGGCTTCGACCCGTACATCACGGGTCCCGTCGCGAACCCGAATGACTTGCTGGACAACGTCAGTACCATCTGGACGACGACGACGGCGCCGTATGGGCCGGCGTTCATTCTCGTGGCGAAGTTCGTGACACTACTGGTGGGTGACAACGTCGTCGCCGGGACCATCGTGCTGCGGTTGTGCATGCTGCCCGGGCTGGTGCTGCTGATCTGGGCCGCGCCGCGTATCGCCCGCCATGTCGGCACGAGCGGTGCTGCGGCGCTGTGGATTTGCGTGCTGAACCCGCTGGTGATCATTCACCTGATGGGTGGCGTGCACAACGAGATGTTGATGGTCGGGCTGATGGCCGCCGGGATCGCGCTGACATTGACGCGCCGACCGGTCACCGGTGTCGCGGTGGTGGGCGTCGGGGTGGCCGTCAAGGCAACCGCGGGGCTGGCCCTGCCGTTTCTGGTGTGGGTGTGGATGCGCCAACTGCGGGAACGCTACGACATGCGACCGCTGACCGCCTTCGCCGCGGCCGCAGCCGCTTCGGTGACGGTGTTCGCGGTCGTGTTCGCGGTGCTGTCCATGGCCGCCGGTGTGGGCCTCGGCTGGTTCACCGCACTGGCCGGCTCGGTGAAGATCATCAACTGGCTCACCGTGCCGACGGCTGCGGCCAATCTCATCAACCTGGTCGGCGGGCTGTTCGGGAACGTCGCGTTCTACGCGGTGCTCGAATGGGCCCGGATGGTGGGCATCGCTGTCATCGCTGCCGCACTTCCGTTGCTGTGGTGGCGATTCCGCCACGACGACCGCGAAGCGCTGATCGGGATCGCGAGCGTGATGATGATCGTCGTGCTGTTCGTGCCTGCCGCGCTGCCGTGGTACTACACGTGGCCGCTGGCAGTGATGGCAGCGGTGGCGCAGTCCCGGGCGTGGATCGCGGCGATCGCGGGGTTTTCGACGTGGATCATGGTCATCTTCAAACCCGACGGCTCGCACGGCATGTACTCGTGGCTTCATGTCGGGATCGCGACCGCGGCTGCGCTGATCGCGTGGCGCGCATTGTATGTCAGTAGGCCAGCGCCTGCGCCCGCCGCACCACTTCCCGAGCCTGATGCGAGTGCAGTGCATCGACCGGCCGAGCATTCGTGACCTGTTCGCGGCTGCCGTCGCGCGTGATCGTCAGCGACTCGTCGGGCATGAACAACCAGCGCAGGATCTCGGTGTCGCGGTAGCCGCCGTCGCGCATCACGGCCAGCAGGCCGGGCAGGCTCTTGACCACGTGGCCGTCATGGAAGAACCGCTGCGGCACCGCCACGGCACCGGCGCGGCGCACCGCAAGCAAGTGCCCGTCGCGCAGTTGCTGATGCACCCGCGTCACTGCAATGCCGAGCATTTCGGCGACTCTGGGCAGGTCGTACATGGGCTCGTCGGGATCCAAGACGTCGTCACAGGCCGGAACGCTGCTCACCGCGCTGAGTCTAGAACGCCGAGCCGCTGACTACGATGAATCCGTGGAGGGGAAAATCCTTGACGGGCGCTACCGGGTCGATGCGCTGATCGCGACCGGGGGCATGTCGTCGGTGTACCGCGGCGTCGACACCCGTCTGGATCGCCCCGTCGCCATCAAGGTGATGGACTCCCGCTACGCCGGCGACCAACAGTTCCTCACCCGTTTCCAGCGTGAGGCGCGTGCGGTCGCGAAACTGAAAGACCCTGGGCTGGTGGCGGTTTACGACCAGGGCCTCGATGGCACGCACCCGTTTCTCGTGATGGAGCTCATCGACGGCGGCACCTTGCGAGAGCTGCTGCGCGAGCGCGGGCCGATGCCGCCGCACGCCGTCGCCGCGGTGTTGCGCCCGGTGCTGGGCGGGCTGGCCGTCGCGCACCGCAGCGGGCTGGTGCACCGCGACGTGAAGCCGGAGAACGTGCTGATTTCCGACGGCGGCGATGTGAAGATCGTCGACTTCGGGCTGGTGCGCGCGCTCGCCGAGGCGAAGATCACCTCCGACAGCGTGATCTTGGGCACGGCCGCATACTTGTCTCCGGAGCAGGTGCGCACCGGGGACGCGAGCCCCCGCAGCGACGTGTACGCGTGCGGCATCATGGCGTACGAGCTGTTGACCGGCGTCACGCCGTTCAGCGGTGACAGCCCGCTGGCGGTGGCCTATCAGCGAATGGACAATGACGTACCGGCGCCGAGTGACGTAATCCGCGGTGTGCCAAGGCAATTCGACATGCTTGTGCAACGGGCTACCGCCCGCGACCCGGCGGCGCGGTTCGCCGACGCCGGCGAGATGGGCGCGCAGCTGGACTCGGTCGCCGACGAGCTCGGGTTGCCGGACTTCCGGGTGCCCGCGCCGCGCAACTCGGCGCAGCACGCGTCGGCAACGCTGACTGTCCCCGCGCCGCAGCCGAGGCACCAGACTCGGCAGATGACTCTCGGCCCACAGGACTGGCAGCCCGCTCCCGAATCACCGGCAATGCCAAGCCAATTCGCGGGTATCGACCTCGACGAGTTTGCGTGGGCCCGGCAGCGGTCCAAGCGGATGGCCTGGTTCTGGATCGCAGCGGTGCTGATGCTCACCGGACTTGTTGCCGCCGCCGCGTGGACGGTCGGCAGCAACATCAACGGCCTGATCTAGGCCGAACCAGCTCCGAAATTCACGTTTTTCAGAGAAAATTCGAGAAGACGGCTGCGTAGCGTGAATCTGGGCGCCGACGCATTTAGCCGCGGAGCATCTCGGCGACCAGGAACGCGAGCTCCAGTGACTGTTGGGTGTTCAGCCGCGGATCGCATGCCGTCTCGTAACGGCCCACCAGGTCGGTGTCCGAAATGTCTTGTGCCCCACCGAGACACTCGGTGACGTTCTCGCCGGTGATTTCGACGTGGATGCCACCCGGATGCGTGCCCAACGCCCGGTGCACCTCGAAGAAACCCTGCACCTCGTCGACAATGCGATCGAAGTGGCGGGTCTTGTACCCGTTGGAGCTCTCGTGGGTGTTTCCATGCATCGGGTCGCACTGCCAGATCACCTGGTGACCAGTGCCCTGCACCTTTTCGATGATCGGCGGCAGCAAATCTCGCACTTTGTTGTTGCCCAGCCGGCTGACCATGGTCAGCCGCCCTGGTTTGTTCTGCGGGTCCAGCCGCTCGACGTACTCGACGGCGAGCTCCGGAGTCATGGTCGGCCCGATCTTCACCCCGATGGGGTTGGCGATCACCTCTGCGAACGCCACATGCCCGCCGTCGAGCTGGCGAGTGCGCTCCCCAATCCACACATAGTGCGCCGACAGGTCGTAGAGCGCCGGTTCGCCGGTTTCGTCCTCGGCGAGCCGCAACATCGCTCGCTCGTAGTCCAGCACCAGCGCCTCGTGGCTGGCGTAGATCTCGGCTGTCTGCAGGTTGCGGTCGTCGACGCCGCAGGCGGTCATGAACGTCAAGCCCCGGTCGATCTCACTGGCCAGCGCCTCGTAGCGGGCGCCGGCCGGCGACGTGCGGACGAACTCGCGGTTCCAGTCGTGCACTCCGTGCAGCGACGCCAGGCCGCTGGACGTGAGCGCGCGCACCAGGTTCATCGCCGCGCTGGCGTTCGCATACGCACGGACCAGCCGCGACGGGTCGTGCTCGCGGACGGCCGCATCGGGGGCGAACCCGTTGATCATGTCGCCGCGATAGGACTTCAACCCGAGGGCGTCGACGTCGGAGGACCGCGGCTTGGCGTACTGGCCGGCGATCCGGGCCAGCTTGATCACCGGCGTGCTGGCCCCGTAAGTCAGCACCACCGCCATTTGCAGCAGGGTGCGGATGTTGCCGCGGATGTGCGGCTCGGTGTTGTCGACGAAAGTCTCGGCGCAGTCGCCACCCTGCAGCAAAAACGCGTTGCCCTGCGCGACGTCGGCGAGCTGACCCTTGAGCTTCTGGATTTCGGACGGGACGGTGACCGGCGGGACGCTCTCGAGCACCGTGCGCATGGCCTGAGCGGCGTCGGCCGGCCAACTGGGCTGCTGGGCCGCCGGTTTTGCCAGCGCGGCGTCCAGCTTTGTCCGCAGCTCCGCCGGCAGCGGCGGCAGCGGCGGCAGCTGGTCGATCGGTACGTCGACGGTCCAGTTCACCCGTACATGGTAACCAGCGCAGAAGGCCCATCCAGCCGGGGCGAGGACACCGGAAATACAGGGAAACGCCTGATTTCCATCCAAGGCGACCAGAGCTAGCGTCCAGATATCGCAGGGTCACGAAATAGTCACAACACGAAGGGTGCGTCCAATGTCCGGAATGGCTTTCTCGCGTTCGCTGCTGGCGGCGGCAACCACGATTGCCGCGGGGGGTTTGATCGCGGGGACTGCGCCCGCGCAGGCGTTCCCGCAGGTCCCGCTGGCGCCGACCTGCGGCCAGTGGGGCTTCCCCGGTGCGACCACGCTCCAGCTGAGCAGCGGAGAGTTTGTCACCTTCAACTCGACGGGCCCCAACGCCGGGGGATCGGGCCAATGGAATACAACGAATGGCTCCCCGCCACATCAAGGAACGGTGAGCGGCGGTATCAACACCGGCGGCGCTGTGTCAGTCGCGTTTCACGACCAAAAGGGAAGAACCGACACTTTCGCGGGCCAGGTGAACCCGGACGGCAATGCGAGCGGAAACATCTCGGGCGGACCGGCGGACCTCACGTGGTCTAGCGCGACCCCGATGAAGTGCGCAGCGGCGGAGGCGCCGACCAACAAGGTCACGGTGTCCTTCAACATCGGGATACCGACGACGACCGTAAATGTGAAGAACGACGCGGAGATCGGCGGGAACTGCACCTACAAGGCAACCAGCAACAACGGGACGCCGGGCGCAAACAAGAGCTTCACGATCGCCCCCAACGGCACCGCCAGTTTCACAGTCATATCGCCTCTGCTGCTCACCGTTTACCACACCGTGACGTCATGTATTGGTACGTTCAACGGTCAGTCCGTCGAGTTCGGTCACGACGAGCAGGACGTGACATTCAGCGGATGACGCAGTGTCTGCGACAGCCGGTCGGCTGACCTGAGCGGACTCAGCGGCCCTCGGTGATGAGCCGGAACCGTCGCAGGTTCTCGCGCGCGTCGACAAGTGCGTCATGGGAGTCGCGCGGGCGCGGTGGCATGCGTGGCGAGCCGCGTTCCTCCCAGAACTGGCGTAGCTCGCGGGTGAACCGCGGAATCGCCGGCGGCAGCGCGGTCATCGAGCCCCACAGCTGGCACAGCGCGACGTGGTCGTAGGCGCCCACCCAGGCCCACAGCTCGATGGCCTCGTCCCCGTCGATGCCGAAGAAGTCCTCCAGATCCGAACGGATCTGACGCCGGTCGCGCCACGCCGGCGACGACGGTGGCGGCAGCTTGGGCAGCACATGGGCTCGCACCCAGCGTCCGGCCCGGTCCGGATCGAATTCCGTTGACACCGCGTAGTATTCGCGGCCGTCCTCGGCCGCAACCCCGATCGAAATCAGGTCGATGGTGTGTCCGTCGTCGATGAACTCGGTGTCGTAGAAGTACTTCACGCGGCCTTCACCCGGGGCGGCGGCGCGGCGTGGATCTCCCGGTCGAGCTGCTCGTCGACCGTCTTGTCGTCCGGGAAATGCGGCATCCCGGCCACCGCGTCCTGCAACCACAGCTTGGCCTGGACCACCGGGCGGCGCATGTAGCGCTCGCGCTCCAAGGCCCGGTGCATCTTGCGGGGCCGATCGCTGTACCGCCAGCGCGCCCACGGGGCGTGCGGACGCGACAGCCGGACCGCGCCGATCAGCAGCAGCGGCGTGATGAACATGCCGACCAGGCCGGTCCAGACCTTGCCCTTGAGCAGCACGACGACCGCCAGGAGCAGCGTTGCGACGGCCATCGCCACCACGGAGGCCCTTGCCAGCACAGAGTGGTTGTCGCGCCAGATCCCGATGTCGAAAAACGACAGCGGGTTGAAACCCAGGATCAGCAACCCCGCGACTGCGATCGCCGCGAACACCGCATCCACCGACGTGCGGCCGTCCTCGGCCCAGTACACGTCCTCCAGGTGCAAGATCAGCGCGAACTCGTCGAGCACCAATGCCGCGCCGATACCGAAAAAGATTGCAGCGGCGGTGAATTCGCGCTGTCCACCGTCGACGGCCAGCGTCACCATGGTCAGCCCGGAGATCATGACCAAGATCACCCCGATGACGACGTGGTGGATATGCAGCGTGCCGTGGCCGATATTGCGCGGTTGCCACCACTTGCGCGGCGCGTCGTCGGTGGCGTGCGCACGGATGTACCGGACGATGGTCCTGGTGAGAAAGAACGTGAGGAGAAACGCGATCAGGCACCACAGCAGGGGCAAACGGCCGGCCGAGATGTCAAACCCCGCCGCTACGTGCACGGCGGAGAACTTACCGCCGCGCAGTCGATAGGCTGGGCTGAACATGAGGATCGGCTGGCGGCTGCTGCAAGCGCTCACCGTCGTGGGCTTGCTGTCCGCAGCATGGTTTCTGCTGCAGCACATGCCGTACCGCATTGACATCGACGTGTACCGGATGGGCGGGCGGGCCTGGCTCGACGGCATGCCGCTGTACAGCGGCGTCTTCCACACCCGGATAGGCATCAATCTGCCGTTCACCTATCCGCCGCTGGCCGCGATCGTGTTCAGCCCGCTGGCCTGGCTGTCGCTGTCGGCGGCAGCCGCCGCGATCACCGTGCTGACCCTGATCCTTCTGGTGGTGGCGGTGGGGGTGGTGCTGACGCGGCTCGACGTGGCACACCCCGTGTGGCTGGCGGCGGCGATCGTGGTGCCGGCGGCGGTCCTGCTGGAGCCGATCCGGTCGAACTTCAACTTCGGCCAGATCAACGTCGTGCTGATGACACTGGTCATCGCAGACTGCGTGCCGCGCCGCACCTCGTGGCCGCGGGGTCTGTTGCTCGGCCTGGCGATCGCGCTCAAACTGACCCCGGCGGTTTTCCTGCTGTACTTCGCGCTGCGCCGCGACGGACGCGCCGTCGTCACGTCGCTGGTTTCGTTTCTTGTGGCCACCGCGGCCGGCTTCGCGCTGGCCTGGCACGACTCCGTTCAGTACTGGACCTCGACCGTGCGCAACACCGACCGCATCGGTGGGGCGACGTTGAACACCAACCAGAACATCGCGGGCGCCCTGGCCCGGCTGGGGATCGACCCCGAGTTGCGCTTTCTGATCTGGACAGCCGCGTGCCTGGTGGTGCTGGCCGTCACGATCTGGGCGGTCCGACGGGTGCTGGCCGCGGGCGAACCCATGCTCGCGCTCGTCTGCGTGGCACTGTTCGGTCTCGTGGTGTCACCGGTGTCGTGGTCGCACCACTGGGTGTGGGTGTTGCCGACGGTGGTGGTGGGCGCGGTGCTCGCCTACCGGCGCCGTAGCACTGCGCTGGCGGTGGTCACCGCACTCGGGGTGGCGTTGACGGTGTTCATGCCGTTCGAGCTGATGCCCACAAACCACGAACCCGCGGCGGCGCTGTGGCGCCAGCTCGCCGGTTTGTCCTACGTCTGGTGGGCGCTGGCGGTGATCGTGGTGTGCGGTTTCGCCGCGAGACCCAAGTCGGCCGAACATCCGCGCGCGGCCGCCGTGCCGCGACCGGTCTCTTCAGTGGTCAGTTAGGCGGCGAACGACCGCGCGGCTCCGCCGAGTTCTTTTTTCGCGCCGTCCTCCTTGACGTCGGCCGCGTAGAGGTCGACGTACTCCTGGCCGGAGAGCCGCATCAGCTCGTACATCACCTCGTCGATCACCGCACGCTCGATGAACCGGTTGCCGGCCAAGCCCTCGAACCGGGAGAAGTCCAGCGGCCTGCCCACCCTGACCGTGACCCGGCCGAACCGCCACGCCTTGCTGCCGGGCGGGTTGACGACGTCGGTGCCGACCATCGCGACCGGAATCACCGGCACGCCTGTTTCCAGTGCCACGCGGGCCAGGCCCGTCTTGCCCTTGTACAGCCGGCCGTCCGGAGAGCGCGTCCCCTCGGGGTACATGCCCATCAGCTTTCCGTCGTCGAGCAGCCGCTTCGCCGTGTCAAGCGCCGCCTGCGCGGTGTCGGCGCTGCTGCGGTCAATCGGAACTTGACCGGCCACGGTGAAAAACCACCGCTTGAACCAACCCGTCAGGCCGGTGCCGGTGAAGTATTCGGACTTGGCCAAAAACGTGATCCGCCGGGTGGTGACGAGCGGCAGATAGAAGCTATCCGCGACGGCGAGGTGATTGCTGGCCAAGATCGCCGGACCCGAGTCCGGAATGTGTTCGAGTCCTTCGGTTTTCGGCCGTCCCATCACCCTCAGCAGCGGGCCCATGAAGATGTACTTGAACAGCCAATACCACATGGACCCTCCCGGCTCGGGGCGCACACCTTCGAAGCTATTCGCCAACTGTACTCACGTCGTCTGGGCACGACCACATGTTCACTCTTCGACGGTGATGGGAATCGTCTGATATCTCCCGTTCGGAGCAGGCGACGGTGGCGGTTCCGGACTGGGGTCGGTGTTGGTGTCCAGGATCGCGCGAATCACTGTCAACAGCGCGACGGAATGCTCAGCGATCACGTCGAGCATGGGGTGCTGCTCGCCTTGGGCCAGCGCCGCCAACGCGCACACCGGGCACCACACCTGCTGGCATTTGGCGGGCGCATCGCCGCGCCCCGCCGCGACCACCGCGGCCGCGCGCACCACCGGGTCGAGACGGTCGACGATGGCCTGTGCCAACTGCCGCAGCTCCGGCGGAATCTCAGGGTGAGCGCCTTTCACGCCGGCCACACCTCCGGATTCGGTCGAAATCGCACCGTCAGTTCACTGCCCCGCAACTGCGCGTCGGTGACGATGCACCGTCGTAGCACCGAAGCGAGCCGGATCCGGCGCCGCATCCCCGAGGAGCCGATGATCAGGTCGTCGTCGACCCTGCCCAACGTCAGCGAGCCGGGATCGACGTGCGGCAACTCTAGCCGCATCCGGTAGACCGCAGACAGCCCCGACCCGGATTCACGATCCACTACGGGCCGGACCGGACCCGGCAGGGCCGACCCGTCGCGACGACGCACGGTGTCGAGCAACTCAGTGAGCGCCTTGGGCCCAATCGGTTCGCTGGCCAGATGAGGAGCCAGCACCAGCTCGACGGCACCGATCGTGCCGGCCAATTCATCGAGCACGGTTTCCTGCTCGGCGATGCGTTCGGCATACCAGTCGAATGCCGGATGGTCGGGCAGATTGCGATACTCGTATGAATCGTCTTTCACCAGAACCTGATTCACGATCAGTTCCTCGACCTTCACGCCCATCAGCGCCAACGCGCCCAGCGTGCGGGCCGCCTCCGCGGCAACCACACGTTCGGGTGTCAGTACCAGGTGCGCACCCACCAGCGAGCCGTCGGTCAGCAACGCGGTCAGCTTCTGGATTCCCGACGTCATCCTTTCGAGCACCTCGACCACCGCGGCCGTGACCGGGTTGTCCGCGCCGCTGGCCAGCCTGCGGTGCCGCGGCCACGCGCGTTCGACGTACAGTTCGAACGTCGCGGGCAGCGTCAGCATCCGCAGCGCGTCGGCCGTCGACGCGCAGTCGACCACGATGTGATCCCAATCCCCCGATGCGGCGAGTTCGCCCACCTCGTGCAGCCCGAGCACTTCGGTAACCCCGGGTAACGCCGAAAGTTCTTGTGGCGCAACATCGGCCAACTCCGAATCGGGAAACTGCGCGGCCAACGGGCGGGCCACCTGCTGCCAGCGCGACTCGAGCAACGCAAGGGTGTCCAGCGCCAGGGCATCGAGAAAGCCGCCGCCGGCGTCGACGTCGTCCGCCAGGATCCGGGTGGGAATGCGCTGTCCGGTCGGGACCACCGGCGTGCCCAGCACGTCGCCGAGCGAGTGCGCCTGGTCGGTGGACACCACCAGGACCCGGAAGCCGGCGCGCGCGTCACTGACCGCGGTGGCCGCGGCCAGTGTCGACTTCCCTACCCCGCCCTTGCCGACGAAGAGACTGATCGACAGAGCGGCGGACGGTGCTGACTCGCTCAGCCCTCGACTCGTTTCTTGAGGTCCTTCAATGCGGTGTCGGTCAACCTACGCTCGGCTTTGCGCTTGAGCAATCCGATCATCGGGATGAGCAAGTCCACCGACAGCTCGTAGGTGACGTCTGTGCCGGATCCCTTGGGCACCAAGCGGTATGCCCCGTTGAGCGATCGCAGCAGCGAGCTCGAGACCAGATGCCAGCGAACCGACTCCCGGTCGGAGGGCCAGTCGTAGGACAACACCATGGTGTCCTTGAGGACGGTCGCGTCGAGCACCAGGCGCGCGGTCTTGGGATAACCCTCGGCATCGGCCTCCAGGACTTCGGCCTCCTTGTATTCCGACACCCACTGCGGATAGGAGCCGATGTCGGCGATGACGTCCATCACCGTCTTCGGGTCCGCATCGATGTAGATGGTCTGCGCTGTGCTGTCCGCCACGTCCACAAAACCTACCGTGCTCAGGCGCGCGGCGACGTGCCCAGCGGGCGGGACGCCTCCGCGGTCGCCTTGATCTCGAAGGCCATCCGTTTGCCCGCCACCCTGCGTTGGTGCGTCATCTTCGGCAGGTCCATCCGCGCCAGCTGCCAGGCGGCGGCGCCGGCCGGCTCGGCATGCAGGAAATAGTTGAGCGTCACGCCGTCGAGCGTGGCCGCAAGCCACACCTCCATGGTCCCGGTCAGCGCGCCGGTGACTGCCCACCGGATGCCCGCCTCGGCGCGATCCTCGACCACCTCCAGCCGCAGATCCGGCCACCAGCGCCGCCAGTTCGCCGGATCCGAGACGGCCTTGGCGACCGTGGCCGGTGTCGCGGCGACAAAGGTCTGGTCGGCGACCTGAATGCTGTGCATGGCAATCACACTAGGCTGGATGTCATGCGCGAGTTGACTGCGGAAGCCACCTTCACCGTCGGTAAACACGACAGCATCGTGCACGCCGCGTTCCGCCATGAGCGGGAAGCCCCCGAGCATCCGATCTTTCAGCGGCTCGTCGACGGCACCTGGACCGACGTGAGCGCCGCGGAGGCTGCCGGTCAGATCCGGTCGGCGGCTCTGGGGCTGATCGCCGAAGGGGTGCAGCCCGGCGACCGGGTGTCGATCTTCTCGGCCACCCGCTACGAATGGACGATCCTGGACTACGCGATCCTGGCCGTCGGTGCGGTCACCGTGCCGATCTACGAAACCTCGTCGGCCGAGCAGGTGCGCTGGGTTCTCAGCGATTCCGGCGCGGTGCTGGCGTTCGCCGAGACCGACGCCCACGGGGGCAAGGTCGACGCGCTAGTCGCCGCGGACGCGAGGAGCAAAACAGACCAAGATCTGCCGGCGCTGCGCAAGGTGCTGCGCATTGCCGGATCGGGCACCGCCGCGCTCGATGCGCTGACCGAGGCCGGAAAATCGGTGGAGGCCGACCAACTGCACGCGCGGCTGGGCGCGATCTCCTCGAGCGATCCGGCCACGCTGATCTACACGTCCGGCACCACCGGACGCCCCAAGGGCTGCCAGCTGTCACATGCCAATCTCGTCTACGAGACCCGTGGCGCGAAGGACGCATTCCCGTCGCTGCTCACCGAGGACGAACGGATGCTGGTGTTCTTACCGCTGGCGCACGTGCTGGCGCGGGCGATCACCATGGCCTGCTTCGAAAACAAGGTGACGGTCGGGTTCACCGCCGACATCAAGAACCTGGTGCCCATGTTCTCGGCCTTCAAGCCGACGTTGGTGGTGTCGGTGCCGCGGGTGTTCGAGAAGGTCTACAACACCGCGGAACAGAACGCCCGCAGCGACGGCAAGGGCCGGATCTTTGCGATCGCCGCCGAGACGGCGATCGACTACAGCAAGAAATCCGACGGTAGCGGGCCGGGGTTTTTGCTGCGAGCCAAACACGCAGTGTTCGACCGGCTGGTGTATTCGAAGCTGCGCGCCGCGCTCGGCGGGAATTGCCGGGCGGCGATTTCCGGGGGCGCCCCGCTGGGGCAGCGGTTGGGCCACTTCTACCGCGGCGTCGGCGTAACGATCTACGAGGGCTACGGGCTCACCGAGACCAGCGCGGCCATCACCGTCAACCGCCTCGACGACCTCAAGATCGGATCGGTGGGAAAACTGTTGCCCGGCAACAGCATGCGCCTGGACAACGACCAGGAACTGCTGGTCAAGGGCGGCGTGGTGTTCGACGGGTACTGGCGCAACGAGCAGGCCACCGCCGAGGCCGTCTCCGATGGGTGGTTTCACACCGGTGACCTCGGTGAGATCGACGACGCCGGGTTCTTGACGATCATCGGCCGCAAGAAAGAGATCATCGTCACCGCCGGCGGCAAGAACGTCGCGCCCGCGGTTCTCGAGGACCAGCTCCGTGCTCATCCGTTGATCAGCCAGGCAATGGCCGTCGGTGACGCGAAACCTTTTGTCGCAGCGCTGATCACGATCGACCCGGAAGCGCTGCCGGGCTGGAAGGAACGCAACGGCAAGCCCGCCGACGCGTCCGTCGGCGATCTCGTCAACGACCCCGACCTTCGCGCCGAGATCGACCGGGCGGTCAAGGACGCCAACCAAGCTGTCAGCCACGCCGAGGCGATCCGCAAATTCACGATCCTGCCCGTGGACTTCACCGAGGACACCGGCGAGCTCACTCCGACGATGAAGGTCAAGCGCAAGGTCGTCGCAGAGAAGTTCGCCAGCGAGATCGAGGCACTGTACAGCTGAGGCGTCAGGGATAGGAAAACACCTGATTCACCGACCCGCCGCGGCGCCTAACGTCGAATCATGGCATCGCCGACGACCGACGACTCGTGCTTCCTCGCCGAATGGTATGGCGCAGAACTGGCCGGTGCCCCGGTCGAGCCGACCGCCGCCACACTGCGGGATGCGGCAGCCGCGGTCTCGTCAGCGGGCACGCCCGTGCATCTACTGGCCATCTTGGCGATCCCCACTGACGCGGTGCTGTTTGCCGTGTTCTCCGCTGCGTCGGCGCAGATCGTGACGCAGACGTGTGATCGCGCCGGCATGTTGGCGCAACGGCTGACACCTGCCGGGGTTCATTTCTCGGAGCCCTGAATCACGCATCGCAGACGCTACGGACCCGCGAGCAGCATGCCGAGGCGTGCCGTGTGCTTCTGCCAACGCCACTGCTCCACGACCCAGCGCCGGCCGGCGGCACCCATCCGCCTCGCGAGGTCGGGGTCGGCCAGGATGCGGGTGATCGTGCCGGCGATCTGATCCACCGAACGGCCGTCGACGACGAAGCCGGTGCGGCCGTCGTCCACCGTCTCCGGCGCGCCTCCGGAGTCGCCCGCGATGACGGGCACCCCGCTCGCCGAGGCCTCCAGGAACACGATGCCGAGCCCTTCCACGTCAAGGCCCGCGCCACGGGTGCGGCACGGCATCGCGAACACGTCGGCCATCGCGTGATACGCGGGCAGGTCGGTCGGCGCCACGCCTTCGGTGAACACAACGTGATCCTCGACTCCCGCTCGGACCGCCAGCCGCCGAAGCTGACCCAAATATGGTCCCCCGCCGACGATTACCAGCACCGCGCCGTCCACCTGCGAGCGGATCTGGGGCAGTGCGCGGATCAGCATGTCCTGGCCCTTGCGCGGCACCAGCCGTGACACGCAGACGATCACCGGCCGCTCACCCAGTGCGTAGCGTGCGCGCATCTGCTCGCGGGCAGCGGAGTCGGGCGCGAACCTCTCGACGTCGACGCCCGGGGCGAGGTGCTCGAGTGCGGCGCGCGAGCCGAACGCCGACGCGATGCGGTCGCGGGTGTAGTGGCTGACGTAGGTCACCACGTCGCTGTCACTGCCGATGCGGCGCAGCGCCGAGCGGGCCACCGGCAGCATCGACCAGCCGACCTCGTGGCCGTGTGTGCTGGCGATCACCCGGCCTGCGCCGGCCTGCCGGGCGCGGCGGGCCAGCAGCGCCAGGGGCGCGGCCGCGCCGAACCACACCGTCTCGATTTCGTGCGCAGCGATCAGCGTCCGCATTCGCGACTCGACGTCGGGGACGGGAAGCATCAGCGAGCCCGGGTGCCGGACGACCTCGAACGGCGCGTCGGCGTCGTAGACGGTGGCACGCTTCCAGTTCGGCGCGTACACCGTGAGCGTGTGTCCGCCCATGTCCGCCAGATGCGTGGTCAACGCCTCCAGGTACACCTGGATGCCACCGGGGCGCGGCGGAAAGTCGTTGGTGACGAGCAGAACCCGCGTCATGGCCCACCGGCGAGCCAGCGCTGCCATCGCGGCACCAGATCCGCAAGCCCGGCACCGAGCACCGTGCGCGCGGCGGTGTCCGGGTCAGCATGCCCGGGACCGCACGCCTGTACGTAGAGGCGTCGCAGGGCGGCCGGCCCGTACTCGTCGGCCACGAATCGGGCGAACCACCAGGCCCGGTCATAGGCTTGCGAGCTGTTCTCGGCGTCCAGGTCGGCATCAGACGGCAGCCGCGCCTGCATCGAGGCCGGACGCGGCGCCGCCGGGCGGGCCACGTAGTCCGCAACGCCCTCGACCAGCCAGCGCGGCGCGTCGAACGCCGTGTTCGCCCGAGCTGCGTAGTGAAAAAGCTCGTGGCGCAGCACAATTCGCAATGCCGAGTCGTTCATCGAGTTCGCACCGGGCGCGAAGATGATGCGCTGGCCTACGGCTTTGCGGGCATTGGAGTCCACCCGATCGGCGACCGCAACGGCTGCCACGCCGTGCCAGTCATGGTCTTTTTCCCCGGTCTGCGCGGCGAAGTCCTCGTCCGTACCGGTGGTGACGATGACGATCTCGCGGGGCCAGTCGTCGCCCCAGAACGCCGACACGGCGTCGACGGCCCCGCCGAACTCGGCGGTCAGCCGGGCGGCCAGCGCGGGCGGCCCGCCCCGGTCGACGAGCCGCATCGCGTGGGTCGGTTGCGACGGCGCGGCCGAGTGACTGAGCAAAACGGTGGCGGTGACCAATTCGACGATCAACACCAGCGCGAGCGCTGCGACGCGCAGCCGATGCTCAGTAGCGCCGGACGTTGTAGATCGGGGCATTGCCCACCGGCGCGACCTTCACGGGTTGGCCGTAGGTGGACGCGTGCACGATCATCCCGTCGCCGATGTAGAGGCCCACGTGCGAAGCGTCGGAGTAATAGGTGACCAGATCACCCGGCTGCATTTGAGACAGGTCCACCGGCTGGCCGCCCTGGGCCAGCGCCTGGCTGGAATGCGGCAGCGAAATCCCGGCCTGCTGGAACGACCACATCACCAGGCCGGAGCAGTCGAAAGCGTTGGGACCGGCCGCACCCCATGAGTACGGCGAGCCGATCCGGCTGAGCGCGGCCTGCACCACGGTCGCCGCCTCCGGCGCCTGCGGGGCGGCCAGGTCGCCGGGCGGGATCGCCGCCTCGGGGGGCGGCAAGTCGTTGGGCAGGGCCTCCGGCGCATCCGGCAGCCTGGCCGGCGGCGGATTCGGCCCGGCTAGTGCGGCCCGCTGGACTGGGGTCAGGGCCAGATACTCAGACTTCACGATCGCGATCTGGGTCTGCAGCCTGCTCTGCTTGGCCTGCACGTCGGCGCGCACCTTGGCCGACTGCTCCGCTGCGGAGCGGGCGTCGGCGGCGGACTTCGCCGAGGCAGCCTCCGCGACGGCAGCCTTCTGGCTGAGCTTGCGATAACTGGCCATCTGCGCGGCCATCTCGTTGGCGACCGCCTCCTGCGCCGTCATCTGGTCGATCAGCTGCTGCGGCGAGTCCGCCGTCATGATCGCCGAGAGGCCGTCGGTGCGCCCGCCCATGTACATCGCCGCCGCGAGCTTGTCGACCGCGGACTGGTAGGACGCCAGCTGCGCCTTCGCGTCGGCGGCGGCGGCCACGTCGGCGTCGTGCTTTTGGTCGGCCGCCTTCTGCACCGCGAGTTTCTTGTCGAGATCGATCTGCGCGGTATGCATCTGCTCGGTTGTCTGCTCGGCTTGCCGGGACAACTCGTGGAGTTTGGCCAGCGCGTCTTGGGCGGGATCGGCGTGGACGCTCGCAACGACGACGGATCCACAGATCGAAATGGCCGCCACTGCCGCGATCAGCGGTCGCCGAAAAAAGCGATTTATCCACTGCACGCGATCGAGACTCAAGGTTTCAGAATCCTTTTGGTGCCGCGGCCGAAGGCCATCGCTGCTCAGGTCTCAGATAGGTTACGAAACGGCATCGGGGATGTCCAACAGGACCGTGACTTTAAGAAGCAATCTTAAAAACGCTAGGCAACTCCGGGATCTTCGTGCCGGTGGATCGGCACGAGCCGCAACCGCGGCGCAAGGCCCGCGTCGGCGAGCGCTTCCAACGCCGCGCGCTCGTCCTCACGGAATGAGTGCACGGCGTCCGGTACGCCGATCAACGCGCTGATGACGCAGTCTTTGCAGGCGGCGCCGCGCACGGCGCAGTTGTCGCAGTCAATGATCATGCCGCGACCGTAGCGACACCCTGTGACAACTTGAGCCATCCACGTCCGACGATCTGTCGGTGCTGCTGCTTACGGTCAGGCCCGTGAGCCAACTCAGCTTCGCCGATGTGGATTCGTCGGCTGAACTGACATTGGCCCAAACCACGTTCGTCGTCGTCGATCTGGAGACCACCGGTGGCCGGAGCACGGGCACGGCGGAACACTGCGACGCGATCACCGAAATCGGCGCGGTGAAGGTGCGCGGCGGCGTCGTCCTCGGTGAATTCGCCACGCTTGTCGACCCCGGGCGCAACATCCCACCGCAGATCGTGCAGCTCACCGGAATCACCACGGCCATGGTCCGCGACGCGCCACGCATCGACGCGGTGCTGCCGATGTTTCTCGAATTCGCCCGCGGTGCGGTGCTGGTGGCCCACAACGCCGGCTTCGACGTCAGCTTTTTGAAGGCCGCCGCGCGCCGGTGCGACATCGCCTGGCCACGGCCGCCGGTGCTGTGCACTGTGCGGCTGGCCCGCCGGGTGCTGTCGCGTGAGGAGGCGCCCAGCGTGCGGCTGGCCGCGCTGGCGAAGCTGTTCGCAGTCGCCTCCCAGCCCACCCACCGGGCGCTCGATGACGCCCGTGCCACGGTCGACGTGCTGCACGCGCTGATCGAGCGCGTCGGCAACCAGGGTATACACACCTACACAGATCTGCGCGCCTACTTGCCGAATGTTACTGCGGCACAACGGCGTAAGCGCGTGCTCATGGAAGGCGTGCCACATCGGCCGGGCGTCTACCTGTTCCGCGGTCCGGGTGCCGAGGTGCTCTACATCGGCACGGCAGTCGACCTGCGTCGCCGGGTGGCGCAGTACTTCACCGGCGCCGACACCCGCACCCGGATCACCGAGATGGTCACGCTAGCCACCGCACTCGACGTCGTCGAATGCGCGCACGCGCTCGAGGCCGGGGTCCGTGAGCTGAGGCTGTTGGCCGCGCACGCTCCGCCCTACAACCGCCGGTCGCGGTTTCCGCGCCGCTGGTGGTGGGTGGCGCTCACCGACGAGGCCTTCCCCCGGTTCGCCGTGGTCCGAGAGCCCCGGTCTGGGTCTGCGGTCGGGCCGTTCAAGGCCCGCGCCGACGCCATCGACGCCGCCGCGCTGATCGCACGGTTCACCGGGGTGCGCACCTGTACAAGGCGGCTGAGCCGCCGCGCGGTGCACGGGCCGGCCTGCCCCGAACGTGAAGTGGCGCCGTGCCCCGCTGCCCGGGGGGCCGCGGCGGCCGACTACGCCGGAGCCCCGCAGCGCGCCGCAGCGCTGATCGACGGCGTCGACAACAGCGCGCTGGCCGACATCGTCGCGGCGATCGAGGATCTCGCGGCGCGGCGCCGATACGAGTCCGCCGCCCGGCTGCGCGATCACGCCGCCGCCACGATCGACGTGCTGTTGCGCAGCCAACGGCTGCGCGCACTGGCCGCGGTGGGCGAACTCGTCGCCGCCGCGCCGGACGGCGCCGGTGGCTGGCAGATCGCCGTCATCCGGCACGGCCAGCTGGCCGGTGCGGCGACCGCGGCGCGCGGTGTGCCGCCGATGCCGGTGGTCGAGGCGGCGTGCGCGGCCGCACAAGTCGTGCTCGTCGCCCCAGCGCCGTTGGGCGGCGCGCTGGTCGAGGAAACCGCGCTGATCGCCCGGTGGCTCGCCGCCCCGGGCGTGCGCATCGTGGCGGCCGACCCCGGGTACGCCGAGCCCGTCGGCTCGGCCGGACCGTGGCTCGCGTGGGCCGCGACCGCAAGGTCCGCGAAACTCGCTTCGTCTGATGCTCTTCGCGCAAGCGGCTCATCGGCGTCAGACCTTCTGGGTGAACTGCACCCAACGCGCGAGCAGCTGTTCGGCGGCGCCGGAGTCGATCGCGGCGGCGGCGCGCTGCAGCGCCGACTCCCAGGCCGGGCGCCACTCGACGTCGCCGGCTAGCCCGGCGTGGGCGATCAGTGCGCCCGCGGCATTGAGCAGCACGGCCTCGCGCACCGGCCCGTCGGCGCCCGACAGCACCGACCTCGCCACCTCGGCATTCACCTCGGCGTCGCCGCCCAGCAGGTGATCCAGTTTCACCCTGTCCAGCCCGAACTCGGTCGGGTCGAAGCTGCGCTTCTCGACTGCGCCGTCCTGCACGTGCCAGATCGTGCTCGTCGTCGTGGTGGTCAGCTCGTCAAGGCCGTCATCACCGCGCACCACCAGCACGCTGGCTCCTCGTTCGGCGAACACCTCGGCCATCACCTCGCCGACGTCGGAGAATGCGCAGCCCACCAGCCCGGCCCGCGGCATGGCCGGATTCGTCAGGGGCCCAAGCAGATTGAACACAGTAGGAATGCCGATCTCGCGGCGAGCGACCGACGTATGCCGAAACGACGGGTGAAAAAGCGGCGCGAAACAGAAGCCGATACCCACCTCGGAAACGCTGGCCGCGACGTCTTCGGGGGAAAGGTCGATGCGAACGCCCAGCGCCTCCAACACATCTGCGCCGCCACTGCGCGAAGAGGCAGCGCGGTTTCCGTGCTTGATGACTGGAATCCCGTTGGCGGCCACCACAATTGCGGCCATTGTCGACAGATTGACGGAGTTGGACTCGTCGCCCCCGGTGCCGACGACGTCGACGGTGTCGGTGCCGATCTGCGCGGTGGGCACCCGGCGGCCGTGCGCGAGCATCGTGTCGGCGAGCTCACGGATCTCGGCAGCGGACGGCCCCTTCATCTTCATCGCGACGCCGAACGCAGCGATCTGGGCCGGGGTCGCCGACCCGTTCATCACCTGTTCCATCGCCCAGGCCGCCTCGCCCGGCGCCAACTCGCGGCTCGAGGTCAACGCCGAGAGCACCCGAGGCCACGTCAACGCCACGCGCCGATGGTGCCACGTCGTCTCTGTTTGCGACCAAATAGGGTGCCCCGCTGGATATGGACAACTACAAAGCGTCATACTTGCGTCTGTGACGAGCGCTGTAGGCACCTCGGGAACCGCGATCACGTCGCGAGTACATTCGCTCAACCGCCCCAACATGGTCAGTGTCGGCACCATCGTGTGGCTTTCCAGCGAGCTCATGTTCTTTGCTGGTCTGTTCGCGATGTACTTCACGGCGCGCGCGCAGGCCGAGCCAAACTGGCCGCCACCGCCGACCGAACTGAACCTGTATCAAGCGGTTCCGGTGACGCTGGTGCTGATCGCGTCGTCGTTCACCTGCCAGATGGGTGTGTTCGCGGCCGAACGCGGCGACGTGTTCGGGCTGCGACGCTGGTACGTGATCACGTTCTTGATGGGCCTTTTCTTCGTGCTCGGGCAGGGCTACGAGTACTACCACCTGGTCGGCCACGGCACGACGATCCCGAGCAGCGCCTACGGTTCGGTGTTCTACCTGGCCACGGGCTTCCACGGATTGCACGTGATCGGCGGTTTGGTCGCGTTCATCTACCTACTGCTGCGAACCCGGATGACCAAGTTCACCCCTGCGCAGGCAACCGCGGCGATCGTCGTGTCCTACTACTGGCACTTCGTCGACATCGTCTGGATTGCACTTTTCGCCACGATCTACTTCGTCCGATGAGACAACGACGGCCCATGAGGAGTCCCGTGAAGAGACGCCGGTTACGCCGCCGCCTGTCTGCCGGGCTGCTGCTGCTGGCGGCGCTGCTGCTGGCCGGCGGCCTGGCCGCGACGCTGACACCGAAACCTCAGGTGGCCGTCGCCGACGAGGAACTCTCCGCGCTGGTGCGCAACGGCAAGCAGATCTACGAGACCTCGTGCATCTCGTGCCACGGCGCGAATCTGGAGGGGGTGGCCGACCGCGGTCCCGCCCTGATCGGCGTCGGTGAGGCCGCCGTGTACTTCCAGGTGTCCACCGGCCGGATGCCCGCGCAGAGCCAGAGCGCCCAGGCTCCCAAGAAGCCGCCGATGTTCGATGACAAGCAGACCGATGCGCTGATGGCCTTCGTGCAGGCGCACGGCGGCGGGCCGATGGTGCCGCGCACCGACGGGAAGATCGACCAGCAGTCGTTCGTTGGCAGTGACGTGGCCCGCGGCGGCGACCTGTTCCGGCTGAACTGCGCGTCCTGCCACAACTTCACCGGCAAGGGCGGCGCGCTGTCGTCGGGCAAGTACGCCCCGGACCTCGGTGGCGCCACCCCGGCGCAGATCTACACCGCGATGCTGTCGGGCCCGCAGAACATGCCGAAGTTCTCCGACCGCCAGCTCACCCCGGATGAGAAGAAGGACATCATCGGCTACGTCAAGATGGCGAGCGACACCAAGAACCAGGGCGGCTACGGCCTGGGCGGCTTCGGGCCGACGTCGGAGGCGTGGGCGATGTGGGTGATCGGGATGGTGGCCATCATCGGGGTGGCCCTGTGGATCGGATCGCGCGCATGACGGATACGCCGAAGACACCCGACGACAGCGAACTCGCCGAGATGTCGCGCGACGACTTGGTCAAGCTCGGCACCCAGCTCGACGGCGTCGATGTCATCTACAAGGAAACCCGCTGGCCGGTAGCAGGCACCCGGGCCGAGAAGCGGGCCGAGCGGCGGGTTGCGTTCTGGCTGCTGCTCGGCGGGTTCTGCGGGCTGGCGCTGCTGCTGATCTTCTTGTTCTGGCCGTGGGAGTGGAAAGCCGAGGGCGAGCACGGCAACCTGCTCTACACCCTCGCCACCCCGCTGTACGGGCTGACGTTCGGGCTGTCGATCCTGTCGATCGGCATCGGCGCGGTGCTGTACCAGAAGAAGTTCATCCCCGAGGAGATCGCGGTTCAGGATCGCCACGACGGGCCGTCGTCGGAGGTGGACCGCAAGACGATCGTCGCCGAGCTCACCGAAACACTGGAGACCTCGACGCTGCCGCGACGCCGGCTGATCAAGATGTCGCTTGGCGTCAGCCTGGGCGCGTTCGGCGTGGGCACGCTGATCGCGTTCATCGGCGGCATCATCAAGAACCCGTGGCGGCCGGTGGTCAAGACCTACGAGGGATTGACGGCCGAGCTGTGGACAACGCCGTGGACCCCGAGGTTCACCGGCGAGACGATCTACGTCACCAGCTCGGTCGGCGACAGTGGTCCTGAGCCGCTGCTGATCAAGGTGCGTCCGGAGGACGTTGACGCCGGCGGCATGCTGACGGTGTTCCCGTGGCGGGAGAGCGACGGAGACGGCACGACACCCGAATCCCGCGAGAACATCAGCAAGATCATGATGAACGTGCGCAGCCCGGTGATGCTGATCCGGATCAAACCCAATGACATGCACAAGGTGGTCAAACGCCAAGGGCAGGAAAGCTTTAACTACGGCGACCTGTTCGCGTTCACCAAGGTGTGCTCGCATCTGGGCTGCCCCGCCTCGCTGTACGAACAGCAGACGTACAAGATCCTGTGCCCCTGCCACCAATCTCAGTTCGACCTGCTGCATTTCGCCAGGCCGATCTTCGGTCCGGCGGCGCGGGCGCTGGCGCAGCTGCCGATCACGATCGACAAACAGGGCTACCTGGTTGCCAATGGCAACTTCATCGAACCAGTCGGGCCGGCATTCTGGGAACGGAAGACGACATGAGTCCCACACTGAAACCCCCTAGCCTGGGCGAGATCGCCGCGGACCAGGGCGAGGCGATGGACCAGCGCTACCACCTCGCGTCGGGGATGAAGCGCCAGATCAACAAGGTCTTCCCGTCGCACTGGTCGTTCCTGCTCGGCGAGATTGCGCTGTATTCGTTCATCGTGCTGCTGCTCACCGGCGTCTACCTGACGCTGTTCTTCGACCCGTCGATGACCGAGGTCGTGTATCACGGTGCGTACCAACCGCTTAACGGCATCGAAATGTCGCGTGCCTACGAGAGCACGTTGAACATCAGCTTCGAGGTGCGTGGTGGATTGTTCGTGCGCCAGATCCACCACTGGGCCGCGCTGTTGTTCGCCGCGGCGATCATGGTGCACCTGGCCCGCATCTTCTTCACCGGCGCGTTCCGCAAGCCGCGCGAAGCGAACTGGGTGATCGGCTCGCTGCTGCTGATCCTGGCGATGTTCGAAGGCTACTTCGGCTACTCATTGCCCGACGACCTGCTCTCGGGTATCGGACTGCGGGCCGCGCTGAGCTCAATCACGTTGGGAATGCCGGTGATCGGCACCTGGCTGCACTGGGCGCTGTTCGGCGGGGACTTCCCCGGCGACATCATCATTCCGCGGCTCTACGTCATCCACGTGCTGTTGTTCCCGGCGATCATCTTGGCGCTCATCGGCGTTCACCTGGCGCTGGTGTGGTACCAGAAGCACACTCAGTTCCCCGGGCCTGGCCGCACCGAGAAAAACGTTGTGGGCGTGCGTATTCTGCCGGTCTTCGCGGTGAAGTCCGGTGCGTTCTTCGCGATGACGGTCGGCATCCTCGGCTTGATGGGCGGTCTGCTGCAGATCAACCCGATCTGGCAGCTGGGCCCGTACAAGCCGTTCCAGGTGTCCGCCGGCAGCCAGCCCGACTTCTACATGATGTGGACGGAGGGACTGGCACGTATCTTCCCGGACTGGGAGATCTACATCAGCCACTACACCATCCCCGCGCCTGTCTGGGTGGCGTTGATCATGGGCCTGATCTTCGTGATGCTGCCGCTCTACCCGTTCATCGAGTCCCGAGTCACCCGCGACCGCGCCCACCACAACCTGCTGCAGCGACCGCGGGATGTGCCGGTACGCACCGGCATTGGGGCAATGGCGATCGCGTTCTACATGGTGCTGACGCTCAGCGCCATGAACGACATCATCGCGCTGAAGTTCCACATTTCGCTCAACGCGACCACGTGGATCGGCCGCATCGGAATGGTTGTGCTGCCGCCGATCGTCTACTTCATCGCTTACCGGTGGGCAGTTGCGTTGCAGCGCAGCGACCGTGAGGTATTGGAGCACGGCGTCGAGACCGGCATCATCAAGCGTCTGCCGCACGGTGCGTACATCGAACTGCACCAGCCGCTGGGTCCCGTCGACGAGCACGGCCACCCGATCCCGCTGGAGTACCAGGGCGCCGCGATACCGAAACGGATGAACAAACTCGGCCTGGGCGGTGCCCCTGGCGAGGGCTCACTGCTGTTCGCCGACCCGACGGCCGAGCAGCAGGCCATCTCCGAGGCTGCACACACGTCGGAGCAGCGGGCGCTCACCGCTTTGCGCGAACGCCAGGATGACCTCAACGGGTCGCGGGACGGGAACGGCTCAGGCCCCGCGGAATAACGGGCATCGCTGCGGTGATGACGGCTGCGATGATCAACGCTGCCCACGCGCCCCCGTCGGCGCCTTCGGCCATGCAGTAGGTGGCGACGGCAATCGCCAGGGTAGCGGCGCCCATGGCGGTCGCCAACGCCGCGCAGAACCGCATCACCGCCGCATCGACGGCCTGGCTGGACGGCGCCAGATCCGGATGGCGTTGCGGCTGCGGCGATTCGGCGACCGAACCGAAGACGCGCAGCTTTTCGGTGGGTGCTTCCCCCCGTACCGCGGCGGCGGGCGGCTGGACCGGCACCACATCGGGCACAGCGGTCCGGCGTGCGCGCAGCAGCAGCGGCACCGCGGCGATGATCACGACCGCCGAGATGCCGATGATCGTGTAGAGCCCCCACGGCGTCGAAGAGTCCGCCGACGCCTCGCCGGCGCGGCCGGAGCCCAGGCCCACCAGCGCCACGATCGCGGCGACGCTCATCGCGATCACCGCGAGCCAGACGAGCGCGCACGCCAGGAGCAAAATGCGGCCGAGACCGTGCGATCTGTCCATCAGCAGCTGGTCACCGGTGCATTGTCCGCGCGCTGAGACAACACGGTGCCGTCGCTGGCGGTGATTGAGCAATTCAGCCTGCTTACCCGGAAGAAGCTGGACGCCTCCACCGAACCGACGTCGGACTGCGAGATCGGCGTCAACGTGAACGACCACGGGATGTACACGTTGCGCTGCGTGCGGCTGCGCCCGGACGCGTCGGTGAAGGTGATAGTGATGATGTCTCCGGGCGCCTTCGTGCCGGTCACCGTGTACGTCACCTGGCGCGGGGCGGGAGGCGCAGCCGGGGTGGTCGGTGGCGGCGACGGGGCAGGTGACGCCGGCGGGGGCGGTGGCGGTGCCGGCTCGGGGCTCGGTGGTGGCGGCGGCGGTGGCGTGACGGTCACCGT
>DATBFF010000081.1:0-14791 GCA_036558625.1 Mycobacterium sp.
CAAGGCGGCTACCCCGACCAAGGGGGCTACCCCGACCAAGGGGGCTACCCCGACCAAGGGGGCTACCCCGACCAGGGCGGCGGTTATCCCGCGCAATACGAGCCGCAGCGCGGCGGCTACGGTGCGCCGCCTGCCGGCCCGCCCCCCGGATACGACCAACCCGGATACCGGCAGCCTCCCGCCGGCTATGGCGGCCAGCCGGGTTACGGACCCGAATACAACGACTACGGCCGCCCGGCAGGACCACCCCCCGGGCGCCACGAGGGGCCCGTCGGATACGGCCGGCCGCCGGAGCCGCGCCCCGGCTACGGCGACTACGAGCAGCAGGGCGGCTACCCGCAAGGCCAGCAGTACGCGCAGCCCGACTACGGCCGCTACGACGCTCCGCCGGCCGGGTACGGCGCTCCGCCAGCCGGCGAGTACGAATACGGGCAGGGCGGATATCCGGGCGGCTACGGCCAGGGCGATTACGGCCCTCCCGGCCACACGGCGGTCACCCTCCAGCTCGACGACGGCAGCGGTCGCACCTACCAGCTACGAGAGGGTGCGAACGTCATCGGCCGCGGCCAGGACGCCCAGTTCAGGCTCCCGGACACCGGTGTCTCTCGGCGCCATCTCGAGATCAGGTGGGACGGCCAGACCGCGCTGTTGTCCGACCTCAACTCCACCAATGGCACCACCGTCAACAACGCGCCTGTCCAGGAGTGGCAACTGGCAGACGGCGACGTCATCCGCCTCGGACATTCGGAGATTGTCGTTCGTATGCATTAAGGCGCGCGCAACGCCATCGCCTTCACGTCGGTGTCGAGTTCTGCCCAAGTATCGTGACGTTGCCGAACGAGGACGGAGGGGCGCCAGATGCAGGGGTTAGTGCTGCAACTGTCGCGCGCGGGCTTTCTCCTTCTTCTGTGGCTGTTCATCTGGACGGTGCTGCGCATCCTTCGCACCGACATCTACGCGCCGACCGGCGCCGTGATGGTTCGCCGCGGGCTGGCCCTGCGCGGATCACTACGTCCGACCGGGCAACGCCGCAACACAGCCAGCCACCTCATCGTCACCGAGGGCTCGCTCGCGGGCACCCGCATTCCCCTCGGTAACCAACCGGTGCTGATCGGCCGGGCCGACGACTCCACCCTGGTGCTCACCGACGACTACGCGTCGACCCGTCATGCCCGCCTGTCGCAGCATGGTCCCGATTGGTATGTCGAAGACCTAGGATCGACCAACGGCACATACCTCGATAGGGACAAGGTGACGACGGCGGTGCGTGTTCCGATCGGCACGCCGGTTCGAATCGGCAAGACAGTGATCGAGTTACGCCCGTGACGCCGCGCACGCGAGGAGCAATATGACCGCGCGCACGCGAGGAGCAATATGACCCTCGTACTTCGTTATGCCGCGCGCAGTGATCGCGGACTGGTTCGC
Source organism: Mycobacterium sp. (assembly GCA_036558625.1). GTDB lineage: Bacteria > Actinomycetota > Actinomycetes > Mycobacteriales > Mycobacteriaceae > Mycobacterium. The sequence goes on from DATBFF010000081.1 coordinate 1,426, forward strand.
GCCAACAACGAAGACTCGGTTTACGCCGGCGCGCGACTGCTCGCGCTGGCCGACGGGATGGGCGGGCATGCGGCCGGGGAAGTCGCCTCCCAGCTGGTGATCGCGGCCCTGGCGCACCTCGACGACGACGAGCCCGGTGGCGACCTGCTTGCCAAACTCGACGAGGCCGTTCGCGACGGGAACAGCGCGATCGCGGCTCACGTCGAGCACGATCCCGAACTCGAAGGCATGGGGACCACTCTCACCGCAATCCTGTTCGCGGGCAACAAACTTGGGCTCGTCCACATCGGCGACTCTCGCGGTTATCTCCTTCGAGACGGCGAACTGTCGCAGATCACCAAGGACGACACCTTCGTGCAGACCCTCGTCGACGAGGGCCGGATCACCGCCGAGGAGGCGCACAGTCACCCGCAGCGCTCACTGATCATGCGTGCGCTGACCGGCCATGAGGTGGAGCCGACGCTGATCATGCGTGAGGCCCGAGCCGGAGACCGCTATCTGCTCTGCTCCGACGGCCTCTCCGATCCGGTCAGCCATGACACGATCCTGGAGGCATTGCAGATCGCCGATGTTGCCGAAAGCGCCGACCGCCTCATCGAATTGGCGTTGCGCGGTGGCGGTCCCGACAACGTCACCGTGGTGGTCGCGGACGTCGTCGACTACGACTATGCCGGTCAGACCCAGCCGATTCTGGCCGGCGCGGTATCTGGCGACGAAGACCACATCGCACCACCGAACACGTCTGCCGGCCGAGCGTCTGCGATCAACCCCAAGCGCGCTGCCGCCAAAAGGGTTGTCGCCGAACCGGAGCCACCGGCCAAGCGGCCACGGCCGTGGCGACGTGTACTCATCGCAGTGACGTTGGTTCTCGCTCTTATCGCCGCCGCCTTGATCATCGGCTACCTACTGGTGCGCAAGAACTACTACGTCACCGCCCATGACGGCACCGTGTCGATCATGCGGGGCGTGCAGGGCTCTCTACTCGGCTACCCGCTGCAGGAACCGCATCTACTCGGCTGCTTGAACGACCGAAATCAGTTGTCGCTCATCGGTCCTTCGGACGCGCATCCCGGCTGCCGCTTGCTCAGCGTCGAAGACCTGCGCCCTTCCGAACGGACACAAGTGGTCGCCGGATTGCCGACCGGCAGCCTGGACAAGGCGATCGACCAGATCACCAAGCTGGTGGCCGACTCGCTGCTGCCGGTCTGCGTACCGCCACCGCCACCGCCGCCGCCACCACCCAGGCCCTCGACGCCGCCGCCCGCTCCGACCAGCGCACCCACCACGTCACCACGACCGAGCGCATCTACGACACCGCCCACCCCGGCGCCACCGCCGCCGCCGCACTCGCCGACCCCGACCGTCACCGCGTTGCCGCCCGCGCCCCAGCAGCCGGGCACTGACTGCAGGCCGGCGGCATGAGCACCCAGCCGCAGCCAGTGGTGGCTGTGACACCGCCACTACCGAACCGGCGCAACGCCGAACTGCTGCTGCTGGCGTTCGCCACGGTGATCACCGGAGTCGCGCTGTTGATCGTCGAACTCAACCAAGAGCGCGGCATCCATTGGGATTTGGCGCAGTACGTGCTGGCCTACCTTGCACTGTTCGGTGCCGCGCATGTCACGATCCGCCGGTTCGCCCCCTACGCAGATCCGCTGCTACTGCCAGTTGTCGCAGTGCTCAACGGGATCGGGCTGGTGATGATCCACCGACTCGACTTGGCCATCGGCGCCCAAAGCCAGCCCAGCGCCAACCAGCAGATGCTGTGGACCTTGGTCGGCGTGGCCGCATTCTCGGTCGTGGTGGTGTTTCTGAACGATCATCGCGTTCTGGCCCGATACGGATACGTCTGTGGTGTGACAGGTCTGGTGCTGCTGGTCATCCCGGCGCTGTTGCCGTCATCGAACTCGGTGCAGAACGGCGCGAAGATCTGGATTCAATTCGAGGGCTTCTCGATTCAGCCTGCGGAGTTCTCCAAGATCCTGCTGCTGATCTTCTTCGCGGCCGTGCTGGTGGCCAAGCGCGGTGTGTTCGTAAGTGCAGGCAAGCACGTGCTCGGGATGAACCTGCCGCGGCCGCGCGACCTCGCTCCCCTGCTCGCCGCCTGGGTCATCTCCGTCGGCGTCATGGTGTTCGAAAAAGACCTCGGCACTTCACTTTTGCTGTACGCATCGTTTCTGGTGATGGTATACATCGCAACCGAACGGCTCAGCTGGATCGTGATCGGGCTGGCGCTGTTCGCCGCGGGAAGCGTCGCCGCCTTCTATGCCTTCGCGCACGTGCGCACCCGCGTGGAGATGTGGCTCGACCCGTTCTCCGATCCCGACCACGCTGGGTACCAGATCGTGCAGTCGATGTTCAGCTTCGCCACCGGTGGCGTGTTCGGTACTGGGCTCGGGAACGGGCAGCCCGGCACGGTGCCCGCGGCATCGACAGATTTCATCATCGCCGCCGTCGGTGAGGAACTCGGTCTGGTCGGACTGGCCGGGGTGTTGATGCTGTACACGATCGTGATCATCCGTGGTCTGCGCACGGCGATAGCTGTTCGGGACAGTTTCGGCAAGCTGCTCGCCGCCGGGCTCGCGTCGACGCTGGCGATCCAGTTGTTCATTGTGGTCGGGGGGGTTACGAAGCTCATCCCGCTCACGGGCCTCACCACACCGTGGATGTCGTACGGTGGCTCGTCGCTGCTGGCCAACTACATACTGCTGGCCATTCTGGTGCGCATCTCCCACGCCGCGCGCCGTCCGCTCGACACGCGAGCGCAGCAGCCGACGCCCATCGCCGCGGCGAGCACCGAGGTGATCGAGCGCGTATGAACACCTCACTGCGCCGGCTCTCGGTCACGATCATGGTGTTGGTCGTGCTGCTGCTGGTGAATGCGACGATCACGCAGGTTTTCCGCGCGGACGGGCTGCGGTCGGATCCGCGCAACCAGCGCGTGCTGCTCGACGAGTACTCGCGGCAACGGGGGCAGATCTCGGCAGCCGGTCAGCCCCTTGCCTTTTCGATTCCCACGTCCGGGCGGCTGCGGTACCTGCGCGTCTATCCCGATCCGCTCCCCTACGCGCCTGTCACCGGCTTCTACTCGCTGAATTACTCGAGCGCAGGGCTGGAACGCGCCGAGGACACGATCCTCAACGGATCCGACGAACGTCTCTTCGGCCGACGGCTCGCCGATTTCTTCACCGGCCGTGACCCGCGCGGCGGCAACGTCGACACGACCATCAAACCCCAAGTGCAACAAGCTGCCTGGGACGCGATGGCCCATGGCTGCCCGAACGGGCCGTGCAAGGGCGCGGTGGTTGCGATCGAGCCTTCGACGGGCAAGATTCTCGCGATGGCGTCAGCGCCGTCCTACGACCCCAATCTGCTGTCCACCCACGACGGGGCCCAGCAGCGACAGGCGTGGGAGACCCTGCAGCACGACCCCAACAACCCGATGCTGAACCGGGCGATCTCCGAACGCTATCCCCCAGGCTCGACGTTCAAGGTGATCACCACTGCGGCCGCTCTACAAAACGGTGCCACCGAAAACGACCAGCTGACCGCCAGCCCGACCATCCAGTTGCCTGATAGCACAAAGGTTTTGGAGAACTACGGCGGTAATCCTTGCGATAGTACCTCTACCGTTGCGCTCAAAGAGGCGTTCGCGAAGTCATGCAACACGGCGTTCGTCCAGCTCGGTCTGCAGGTCGGCGTCGATGCCCTGCGCAACACGGCTCAGGCGTTCGGTCTGGACACCGCGCCGAACCCCATCCCGCTGCAGGTCGCCGAGTCGACGGTCGGTCCGATCGTCGACGGAGCCGCGCTGGGCATGTCGGCCATCGGCCAGAAGGACGTCGCGCTGACTCCGCTGCAAAACGCGATGGTGGCCGCGGCAATCGCCAACAGAGGCTCGATGATGCAGCCCTACCTTGTCGACACCCTCAAGGGGCCGGACCTGGCGGTCCTGGCCACGACCCAGGCACACGAACTGCGCCGTGTGGTGTCGCAGGCGGTCGCGGCTAAGCTGACGGAGTTGATGATCGGTGCCGAACAGGCAACGCTGCAGAAAGGGGCCATCCCGGGCGTGCAGATCGCCTCTAAGACCGGGACGGCCGAGAACGGGACCGACCCACAGCACACCCCACCGCATGCCTGGTACATCGCCTTCGCGCCTGCCCAGAGTCCCAAGGTCGCTGTCGCGGTGGTGATTGAGAACGGCGGGAACCGGCTATCCGCGACGGGTGGCGCGCTCGCTGCGCCGGTGGGCCGAGCGGTGATCGCCGCGGCACTTCGGGAGGGGCAATAATGAGCCCCCGAAGGCGACCGCGAGTGAGGATCGCAGCGCGGAACGCGCGAGGACCGATGGGCCCACGCCCGCAGGGCAGGGGACGAGCGGGAGGCGAGAAATGAGCCCGCGCGTTGGAGTCATGCTCTCCGGGCGATATCGCCTTCAGCGGCTCATCGCTACCGGCGGGATGGGCCAGGTATGGGAGGCGGTCGACGGCCGGTTGGGCCGTCGCGTTGCGGTCAAGGTACTCAAGCAGGAGTTTTCGACCGACCCCGAATTTGTGGAACGTTTCCGCGCCGAGGCGCGCACCGTCGCCATGCTCAACCACCCTGGGATCGCGACCGTGTACGACTACGGCGAGACGGAGATGGACGGCGAGGGCCGCACCGCGTACCTCGTCATGGAGCTGGTCAACGGCGAACCGCTGAACTCGGTGCTCAAACGCACCGGCCGCCTGTCGCTGCGCCATTCGCTCGACATGCTCGAGCAGACGGGCCGGGCGCTGCAGGTCGCGCACACCACCGGCCTGGTGCACCGCGACGTGAAGCCCGGGAACATCTTGATCACCCCGACCGGCCAGGTGAAGCTCACCGACTTCGGTATCGCCAAGGCGGTGGACGCCGCCCCGGTGACCCAGACCGGGATGGTGATGGGTACTGCCCAGTACATCGCTCCCGAGCAGGCTCTCGGGCACGACGCGACCGCCGCAAGCGACGTGTACTCCCTGGGAGTCGTTGGCTACGAATCGGTTTCGGGCAAGCGGCCGTTTGTCGGCGACGGCGCCCTGACCGTGGCGATGAAGCACATCAAGGAGACACCCGCGCCGCTGCCGGCCGACCTGCCACCGAATGTGCGCGAGCTGATCGAGATCACGCTGGCCAAAAACCCCGGCGTGCGGTACCGCAACGGAGGCCAGTTCGCCGATGCGGTGGCGGCGGTGCGGGCCGGCCGGCGACCACCCCGCCCCAACCAGTCGCCGTCGATCAGCCGGGCGACGCCGGCGGTAGTCCCGTCTGGCGCGCAGGCCCGTGCGGAGTACACCGCGAGGCCGGTGGCAATGACCGGCGCGCGCCCCCGCCCCGCCACGGGTTCTCACCGGCCGCCGCCGCCGCGGCGAACGTTCTCGTCGGGCCAGCGTGCGCTGCTGTGGGCGGCGGGCGTGCTGGGCGCGCTGGCGATCGTGATCGCTGTGCTCCTGGTCATCCAGTATCGCGACAAGCAGGAGCAGAACCGGCCGCAGCCGCCGGAGCCGACCGTTTCCGAGTCCGTCCCGGCACCCGCAACCGGCCAGAATTGGACGCTGACACCCGGCGTCGGTAAGGCTTATGGCCAAACAGACGACGAGACTTATCGATGACGACCCCCCAGCATCTGTCCGACCGCTACGAACTCGGCGAGATCCTCGGCTTCGGCGGCATGTCCGAGGTTCACCTGGCGCGCGATCTGCGCCTGCACCGGGACGTGGCGATCAAGGTGCTGCGCGCCGACCTCGCGCGTGACCCCAGCTTCTATCTGAGGTTCCGCCGCGAGGCACAGAACGCGGCGGCGCTGAACCATCCGGCGATCGTCGCCGTCTACGACACGGGCGAGGCGGAGACCGCGGCGGGACCGCTGCCGTACATCGTGATGGAGTACGTCGACGGGATCACGTTGCGCGACATCGTGCACAACGACGGTCCGATCCCGCCGCGCAAGGCCATCGAGATCATCGCGGACGCTTGCCAGGCGCTGAACTTCAGCCATCAGCACGGCATCATCCACCGCGACGTCAAACCGGCCAACATCATGATCAGTCGCACCGGCGCCGTGAAGGTGATGGATTTCGGTATAGCGCGGGCGCTGGCCGATAGCCACAGCGTCACTCAGACGGCAGCCGTTATCGGTACAGCACAGTACTTGTCGCCCGAGCAGGCGCGCGGCGACTCCGTCGATGCCCGTTCTGACGTGTATTCACTGGGCTGCGTACTGTACGAAATCCTCACGGGCGAACCACCTTTCGTAGGCGACTCGCCGGTGTCGGTTGCTTACCAGCACGTGCGCGAGGCCCCGGCGCCGCCGTCGCAAAAGCACGACGGCATTCCTCCCGAGTTGGACGCCGTGGTGCTCAAGGCGTTGGCGAAGAATCCCGAGAACCGCTACCAGTCGGCCGCCGAAATGCGTGGCGACCTCGTGCGCGTGCACAACGGGGAGGCACCCGAGGCGCCCAAGGTGCTGACCGATGCGGACCGGACTTCGATGATGTCCGCCCCCAACAGGTCCCAGCAGCCGATCGAGGTGCCGCCGCGACGCCCTGCGTCCAGGCTGGATTCACATCGCGGGCCGGGGTCGGTGCGCCGCTGGCTGTTCGTCGTCGCTGCCCTTGCGGTGCTGACTGTTCTGGTCGCTTTGCTCATCAACTTCGTTCCGGGCTGGTTCGGCAACCCGCACAAGGTCCAGGTGCCGAGTGTCGCGAAGATGTCGCAGGCCGACGCGACAGCGGCACTGCAGAAAGCGGGTTTCGAGACACGCACCGAACCGGTCACCGACTCGGAGGTGCCGCCTGACGCCGTCGTCGGCACCGACCCCAAAGCCGGCGAATCCATCGACAAGGGCTCAGTGGTCACGCTGAAGGTGTCCGTCGGACCGGAGCAGCGCCAAGTACCGGACGTCGCCAACATGTCCTTCGCTGACGCACAGCGGCGGCTGACAGCCGCGGGCTTCGGCAAGGTCAAGCAGGTGCCCACCCCGTCGACGCCCGAACAAAAGGACAAGGTTCTCGGCACCAACCCGGCGGCCAACCAGACGGCGCCGGTGACGTTCGAGATCGACGTACTCGTCGGCACGGGACCGGAAAACATTCTCGTCCCCGACATCAGTGGCCAGACTTCTGACCAAGCGCGGGCGACGTTGACCGCGGCCGGTTTCACGAACATCGTCGATGTGCAGGTCGACAGCCCCAAGAGCGCCGGAGCCGTTATTGGAACGAGTCCGCCTGCGGGACAGAATGTTCCGAAGGACTCGCTCATCCAGCTGCAGTTGTCGAAGGGCAACCAGTTCGTGATGCCCGATCTGCGAGGACAGTTCTGGGACAACGCCTATCCACTGCTGCAGCAGCTCGGCTGGACAGGCACACTGATCAAGCCTCCCCCGGTACAGAACAGCGGCCTGCCGAGCAACGCGGTGGTGACTCAGAGCCCGTCGGCAGGGGCCGCCGTCAACAAGGATGCCAATATCACGCTGGCGTTCGCCGCGTAGGCAGTAGCGCGGCGCGCACGGTATCGGCCACCTCGTTTTCCAGACGAGCCACCAGCGTCTCGTCAAAACTCCACCCGCACACCGCAAGCCAGTTCGCGAGCATGCGGTGACCGCCCTGCGTCAAGATCGACTCCGGGTGGAACTGCACGCCGTGGATGGGCAGCTCCGCATGCTGTAGACCCATGATCACGCCGCTCTGCGTGTTGGCGGTCGGCGTCAGCTGCGCCGGCACCGTCTCCGGCAGCACCGTCAGCGAGTGATACCGCGTTGCCACGAATGGGTTCGGAAGCCCGTGCAGCACACCGGTATTCGTGTGAAACACGGTGCTCGTCTTACCGTGCAGAAGCTCCGGCGCACGGTCGACCGTCGCACCGAACGCCACCCCGATGGCCTGGTGCCCCAGGCAGACTCCGAGCAGCGGTGTGCCCGTCTGCGCACAGGCGTGCACCAGTGGAATCGATGCGCCTGCGCGCTGTGGTGTCCCGGGTCCCGGGCTCAGCAGCACCCCGTCGACTTCCGCCGCGACACCCGCCGCGTCGGCCAGGTTGGCATTGTCATTGCGCCAGACCGTCGCCTCCACACCCAGTTGCCCCAGATACTGGACCAGGTTGAAGACGAAGCTGTCGTAGTTGTCGACGACGAGGACGCGCACCGTGCCAGGTTACCGAGGCGCCGCGTAGTGCAGCGCGACCGGTTCCGTGTACCCGACCACGTCAACCTGGGCTCGCGGCTCTTCGGTGTAACCCAGCCCGAACCGGGCCACGTACTGCTTGTAGAGGGTCACCAACGGGGCGGCGGCCAGTGCCGCCCGCATCCCGCCGACATCGCCGATGGCCGTAATGGTGTAGGGCGGGCTGTACGTTCGGCCATTGAGCAGCAGCGTATTTCCCACACATCGTGGCGCCGACGTCGCGATGAGCCGTTGATCCTGCATCTGCACCGCCTCCGCGCCGCCGCTCCACACCGCGTTGAGCACCGCCTGGATGTCCTGCTGGTGGACGACGAGATCGTCCGGCGAAGCGTCACGGGGGAACTGGCCGTTCGCGTCGCGCCGGGCGTCGGTGAGCGTGACCACCAGCCCCGGCCCACGCATCGGGGCCAGGCCGACGTCGACGGCCAGGGGTGCGGCCTTCGCCAATAGCCCCGCCACCTCGGAGTCGTTGGCGGCCGGGACGCCTCGCGCGGCGTCCACCTGCCTGCTGAGGTCATCGCGCTGGGCGGCCAGCCGGTCCACTGACTGCTGTGCCTCGCGGACCAGGTCGACCAGCCGTGGGGAGTCGCTGCGGCGGATTTCGCTGCCGCCGGATACCCCGTGCGTGGTGGCGAGCAGCGCTCCTGCCAGAAGGCACACGGCGGGCACACCGAAACGCCAGGCCGTACGCCGCCTCGTCACCCGTGCATCCTCTCATCGTCGCGCGTTGGGATAATCTCATTGCACGCGGCAGCGGGCGCGATGAGCCGCTTGCGCGAGGAGCAGATGGCGAAGAGGAGCACATGCCCAAGTCCAAGGTCCGTAAGAAGAACGACTTCACCGTGCGGCCGGTGAGCCGCACTCCGGTCAAGGTGAAGGCGGGGCCGTCCAGCGTGTGGTTTGTGACGCTGTTCGTCGGGCTCATGCTGATCGGGCTGGCGTGGCTGCTGGTGTTCCAGCTGGGCGCCACCGGATTGGACATACCCCACGCGCTGCAGTGGATGGCCGACCTGGGGCCGTGGAACTACGCGATCGCGTTTGCTTTCATGATCACCGGACTGTTGCTCACGATGCGGTGGCGCTGAGGCGGAGCGAATGCTCGCGCCACGATTGTTGTTTCCGCCCCGTTCCGCTCCCCGAAACGTTGCCGTTACCCAATCACACCGTTGTGATTCATCCCCATTGGGGATAGCACCTGTGGATAACTTCATTAGGTGTGGTAACGGCGTGTGGATAGACCGTGCAGCAAACTGAGTGGGGCCCCAACCCGGCGGCCATCGCAGCGTGCGGATTACTGGGAATTGTGATGTGCGTCTCAGCTGTGACGCTGGTCACAGACCGTCCGGGCCGGCTTTTGGTGGGTGTTGCCGCGGTGGGTTTGGTGGTGTTTGCGGGCTTTTCCTTCCGGGCGCGGCCGAAGCTGGCAATCACGCCGGACGGCCTGGCGGTCCGCGGGTGGTGGGGTACAAGGGTGGTGCCGAAGACCGCAATCGACCTCGTCCGCATCACCGAATTCCGCCGATTGGAGCGCAAGGTGCGGTTGCTCGAGGTGGACACCACCGACGGCCGTCTGATCGTCTTGAGCAGATGGGACCTCGGCACCGACCCGATCAACGTGCTCGACGCACTGACCGCGGCTGGTTACGCCCGCTGATGCTCCGGCTAGTCGACTGTCACCGAGTTGATCACTACCGGTTCGGTCGGCCGGTCGCTAGGGTCGGTTGCCGTCGTGGCGATCGCGTCGACCACCCGCTGTGACTCGGGGTCGACGACCTCGCCGAAAATCGTGTGCTTGCGGTTGAGGTGCGGCGTCTGGCCGACCGTGATGAAAAACTGCGAACCGTTGGTTCCCGGCCCCGCATTGGCCATCGCCAGCAGATAGGGCTTGTTGAATCCCAACTCGGGGTGGAACTCGTCCTCGAACTTGTAGCCGGGGCCGCCGCGACCGGTGCCGGTCGGATCGCCACCTTGGATCATGAATCCCGGTATGACCCGGTGAAAGATCGCGCCGTCGTAGAACGGTCCGGCATTGCTGCCCGAGGCGTTCTGGGTGCTGTATTCCTTTGTGCCGCTTGCCAACCCGACGAAGTTCGCGACGGTCTTCGGTGCATGATTGCCGAACAGCGCGATCCTGATGTCGCCGCGGTTGGTGTGCAGCGTGGCGGTTGCGGTTTGAATGGGGCTCGTCACGGGATGCCAGTGTGCCATCGTCGGATACTCTCGATCCACGCGACTGGCAGAAAGGGCGGATACGTGGCGAGGATGAGCCGCTTGCGCGAAGACCTACAACCGGAGATGAGCCGCTTGCGCGAAGACCTACAACCGAAGCTGACACCCCGGCAGCGTCTCAACCGAGGCTTGCAATACACCGCTGTCGGCCCGGTCGACATCACGCGCGGGACGCTGGGGCTGAGCGCGCATGGCGTCGCCTCGGCGAGCAGCGCGATCCGGCGTCGCTACCGAGACAGTCGCGTGGCGCGCGAGCTCAGCGCGGCGCAGGACACCGTCGCGCGTGAACTGGCCGCGGCGCAAGCAGTCGTCGCCGCCCTGCCGCAGGCGCTGCAAGACGCCCGCGAGCCCAAGCACAACCGGCGGCGGCTTGCGGTCGGCGCGGCCGTCGGAGTGGCGGTACTGGCCGGTGGCGCCGTCGTGTTCTCGATCGTGCGCCGGTCGATGCAAAAGGAGCCGTCGCCGCGCCCGCCGAGCGTGGAGGTGGAGCCGCGGCCGTAGCAGACGCAGCCGAAGCGCGGCGCAACTGTAGGAAAATCTAGATCCGGCTGCCAACCAAAGTCCCGGGCAGCAACGCCTGTGTTTTCCGGGTTCGTATGGCGTGAGCCGTTCGACGGCGACACCGTTTGCGTCACACCAGATTCCGTAGACAAGTACGCGCTGACAATGCCGCACGCAGCGCTGGTTGCTGGATCTCAAGGGGTGGGCCGCACACAAGGTCCGTTGCTCGATCGACGTCGACGGCGTTCGCGTCTCGCAGAACGAGGGTTCATTCGTGTGGTGAAAGTGGCAACAACCCTAGTCGTGCGAAAACGCGTGGAGCCTAGGGGATTCGAACCCCTGACTTCTGCCTTGCAAAGGCGAAACACGTTGCCGTCCAGGGGTTTGTGACCAGCGCGACGGGCGAGAATGCACGACTGCATCTGACACTAGATATCTGTGACTGTGGCCAGATTGTGGTCAGGTTGTGGCCGAAGTCAGTTGTTAGGGATCCGCGGCGATGTGTACGCGCCGAGATCATCCAGGAGGATCGTTCCGGACTGGCGCAGGGCTTGAATGGTATTCCGAAAACGTTCGTTTCGTCTCCTTAGCTTACGAACCGTTTTCTGCAAGTCGCCGATTGTCTGCTCCAGTTCGTCGATTCGTTCCCGAAGAGTTCGCTCGGCGGCTTGGCCGGCTTCGTCCGACACCGGGGATCGCCAATCTGAGCGCCGATCAACACCCTCGCCGACGCCATCTGGAAGTTGTGGACCCTCGTCGAGCAGCCCCTGCAAGTAGGCATGAACGGAGTCCGCGGCTAGGCGCCTCGGCCGAGATCGCGGCACGATCCACAGTTTGCGGCCGATCAGCCGGCGAATCGTCGATTCACTCTGTCGTGAAAGCTGCACTACATCGGCGATGGTGTAACTCTCTTGTGCCTGCATGTCCGCGCCACGTCCATGTCAAATAACCGCCATTTGACGGTTATACGGTCTGCCAGGAGGTAGTGCAGACGCAGACTGCGGCTGGTTTCGGCTTGAGGGTTACGACAGTGCCTAGTCAGTGGGGAGCGATCTGCGACACCGGCTTTTGCAGCAGACTGATTCCAGCCGTTCTGAACCGTGCTCATTTTGTGCCGGTATGCAGTGGGCTCAGTCGCCGAAGCGTCTCCCTGATACCCGATCATTCTCGACGGTTTTCGGTCATAAAAGTCGAATAAAAGATGGCTTGTCGGTGGCTGGGTTCACACTCGGGCGTCATGGGATACGGTCATCCGCTTGGATGGCGGACGGACCGCGTTCTTACAACTCGACACGGGACAGACAAGTCACGACCCGTCCTAGAGAGCGCCCACGGGCTAGTCGCCTTCGCAGTGGTCAGTCAATTGGTCGCAGTTGCCACTGGCGACACGATTGCCGCGTTCGTAGCGGCGGCATCCGCGTCGGGCAGCAGACCGAGCTCACGGTAGATGTCGGGACGCACCACCGGTGTTTGTGAATAGGTCCTGATCCCGCCGAGCGCCCAGTCGTGGGGCAATCCGGTGCCTACCACCAGCGAGATCGGCGCCCCAATGTCCACTGCGCGCTGATAGAGCAGCAGGTTGGCGGGCAGCAAAATCTCCTCTGTCCCGACATACATCGTGGTCGGTGGCAGTGCCTGCAGGACCTCGGTCTCCATGCGCAACGGGCTTATCCTCGGATCCTTGTCGACGATGCCGTCGAAGGTGTGGAAGCGAGTGAAGTATTCGACGGTGACGGTGTTGAAGAACGGGTCGTCGACGCCGGCGCCGTCATTCTCTGTCGAATAGTCGGCTTGGCCCGAGAGCAGCACCATGCTCGCCGGCACGGGATCGCCGCGCAGGATCAGCTGCCGGGCTGCGGCAAACGCGTAGGTGGCTCCCTCCGAGTCGGCGTAGACGCTGACATTCTGGGCACCGCGATCGTCGATCACATGCGAGATGTAATCCGCCATCCCGGGCGTGACGTTGAGCAAGGAACCGGCCTCGGTCGTCGCGAGCGGGTACAGCGGCACGAGCACCGTCGCGCCAGTCTCACGTGCCATCTGGGTGTAGTCGATCCAGTGCTCTATATTCGGCTGGAAGATCGCCCCGCCACCGTGGATCGCGACCACGGTCTTGTCGGTCGGATTTGGCGGTTCGAATTCCCACACCTTCCAGACGTCTCCCGGCGACACCTCAAACTCGGTCTTACGTGCGTTCAATCCCAGCGTCAGGAAGAACGGAGGATCTTCGCTGGTGATCAGCTGCGAGAGGATGGCGGTGTAGGGGATCCCGAAGAAGCCGGTGATGTCGCGCACCAGGCGCAGGGCCGCGACCGTTAACTGGTCGATGATCGTCGGTGGCGGGGTGTAGGTCAGCGAGTTCTCGACCGCCTGCGCCTGAAGTCCTGCGACCGGGGTATCGGTGACCAATGTCTGGGTCGTCGTCTGCACGGCAG
>DATBFF010000082.1:0-17066 GCA_036558625.1 Mycobacterium sp.
CATGCCGACGACGCTCGACGTGCCTTGCTGAGTCGCGATGTCACCCATGAAGCCGCGCTTGGCCACCTCTTGGAAGTTCTGACTGTTGACCTTCCCCGTCTCGGTCTTGGTCACCTTGACATTCGACATGCTGAGCTTGTCGATGACGTTCGAGATGTCGCCGTTCAAGGCCTCTTCGACATCCGTCGAATTAACCTTGCCCGCAAGGAAGAGAATGCTTGCAGTCCCGTCGTCCTTGTCGATGATGACGGCGTTATTGCCCTGGCTTCCCACGGTCCAGCCGTTGGCCGGAGTCACCGACGCACCTTCTATGTCCACCGCCTCGGCGGTCCCCGTCAACGACTTCTGATTGCCAACGGGTGCAGCGGGCTCGGTGACCGACATGTGCGGGGTCTGCGCGCCCGCCGGCGGCTGGCTTGTCGGCGGGGCGGCGGCCGAGTTCGCCGCCGGTTGAACCAGCTGACCGCCGGGCGCCGGCGGCGGCGGAGTCTGTGGGCTTTGCCGGTGGCTGAACACGATCGCCGACGTCACGCCGGCGGCGATGGCCAGGGCGACCACCACGATCAGCCCGACGATGCCCGCGCGCAGGTGGTGCCCGTCATGGTCGGCGGCCTCGGAAAAGGTGGGCGGAGGCGGAGTCTGTCCGGCCGATGGCTCTGGAGTGGATGTCATCGTGATTCCTCGCTTCGCGTGCGTCGGTCAGGTCAGGCGGACTGTTTTCCGGAGGCAGCAGTGGCGGCTGTACGTCGCCCAAGCGCAGCAGTTGCAGTCCCACAGGCTTGGCAGAACGCGGCGCCTGAAGAGATCGCCGCACCGCAATGCGCGCAATTGCGATCCGCGGTGGGCGCATGCGCGAGCGCCTGGCCACCGCCGATGGCTCCCTGCGCTTCGGCAAGCAGAGCTGTATGCATCTGGACTCGCGCCGCGACCAGACCGCAGGCAGCCAGGACGAGCCCCACCACCGTCGTCAGCACGACCCCGCGCGCCCCGTACGGCGTCAGCAGCGTCGTCGCAAGCTCGTAGAGCACCACCAACAGCACGCCTTCGCCCAAGCCCAAGAACGTATTTGCGTCCTTGCGGCGGATCGCCATCACCGACACGGCGGCAGCGGTGCCGAGAATGATCGCTTGCAGCAGACCAAGGTTTACAGCGATGAAAGCCACCTGCGCCGGATCCGCTTGCACCACATCGATAAACGCACCGCGTTGGATCACGACGCTCATCCCCAGCGAGAGTGCGGCACCGCTCAGCGTGCAGATCACCATGGTGTCAACGGCATTGCGCATCCGTTGCCGCGACGTCACGATCAGCGGGACGATCAGGACCGCGATAAACGCGACGACCGGTACCAGCACGCCGAGTTCCAGAATCGTGTTGACCGACGGCAGTCGGCGAGCCGGCGACGCGAGCACCGGACTCATCGCGAAATAGGCTTGCAGCACACCAACTCCCACGCCCAGCGTGAGCGAGACGATGAGGCCGAGGCCGATGCTCGTCAGCGGGTCGCCCTTCCATACGTCGTGATCCTCGATGTAGGTGAGCACCGCCACCGGAAGTGCCACCGCCGCGAAAATCAAAGCGAGCGAAAGCACGCCGAACGACGCGGAGATCAACGACGCCAGCAATGCGAGTCCAATCAGATCGCGGTACACGTAAAGTCGCGCCCCCGACAGATGCGGCATCAGCGTGCTCATCAGAGCTGATACGCGTACCGGTTCGTCAGGCATCGCGGCGAAATGCTGTTGGCGGTCGATGCCGCGATGCAGCGATGTGCCGCAGCGCGAGCAGAATCTGGCGGATTCTGAGTGCGGGGTGGAGCAATTCGGGCAATCCATCATGTCCCTCCGGTCCGTCGGCTAGGCGGATGCGTCGCAAGCCTATGACAGCAAACCTCCGAGAACGTCTCGATTCTGTGAATTTGCTGACACGGGACG
Organism: Mycobacterium sp.; assembly: GCA_036558625.1. Taxonomy (GTDB): domain Bacteria; phylum Actinomycetota; class Actinomycetes; order Mycobacteriales; family Mycobacteriaceae; genus Mycobacterium. Next base: position 1,935 of record DATBFF010000082.1, read on the forward strand.
GCTACGGCCGCCCGCCGGACTGGGGCCTATTGAGCGCGCGAAACGGTAGCTACCGTGGAGAAGTTCGAGTAAGGGCCGCGCGGACTACCGTTCCGGCGGGGGCGGGGCGACGAGCCGGGGGTTAGCCGATCGAGAGCGCGATCCCGTCGAGGATGTCGTGCTCGCTGACGATGAGTTCGTCAATTCCCGCGCGCTGCGCGAGTGCGTAGGCCAACTCTTCGACCACAATCGCCCCGCCGGCGATGACGTCGACGCGGCCCTCGTGCATCGGACCCAGCGCCGCGCGCTGTTCGTGCGTCATCCCGATCAGCGCGTCGCACACCTCGAGCAACTCGGGAAAGGCGACCCGCGACAAATGGATCGCCGCGGCGTCGTACGCCGTCATCTTCTGGGCGAGTGCCGAAAGCGTCGTCATGGTGCCCGCCACCCCGACCCAGCTGCGCGCTCGGTCCACGGGAACTATCCGTAGCGCCTCACCCAACCGCGCGCGCACCACCTCGCGGGCAGCAGTCACTTCACTGGCGGTGGGCGGGTCGGAATGCAGACATCGCTCGGTCAGCCGCACACAACCGATGTCGGCCGAAAAGCTGGCATCGACATCGCCTGAGCCAAGCACCAATTCGGTTGAGCCACCGCCGAGGTCGACAACGAGGAAAGGCGCTTGCACGCTGTCCAGTTCGGCGACCGCACCGTGAAACGACAGGGCCGCCTCCTCTTCGCCGGTGATCACCTCCGCTACCGCTCCCGGCACCGCTGCGCCCAGCACGTCAGCGGTCATCGTGAAGAACTCGTCACGGTTGGCCACGTCACGGGCAGCCGACGTGGCCACCATCCGAACCCTCGGCACCTCGAACCGCGCCAGGAGCGCCGTGTAGTCGGAAAGCGCGGAGCGGGTACGCGCGATCGCTTCCACCGCGAATTCGCCTGTCGCGTCGACACCCTGACCGAGCCGAACGATTCGCATCTCGCGGTGCAGTTCGTGCACTTTGCCGTCGGCGACGTCAGCGATCAGCAACCGGATCGAGTTCGTGCCGCAGTCGACCGCCCCGACCCGGCTCATGACCAGTCCTCCTTGACCAGAAGGTCTTTCATCGCGGAATCGGTAGCCAGTATCGCCAGCGCTTCATCGCCGAGCGGGTTCACCCCGCGACCCTTGGCCAGCGAGTGCGCAATCAGCACATGCAGACACTTCACCCGATCCGGCATGCCGCCACCGGAAAACGTGGTGCCCAACGGTTCTACCGCATCACGCTCGGCGAGATAACTTTCGTGCGCGCGGCGGTAGGCGGCCGCCAACGCGGCATCGGCACCCAACCGCGCCGTCATCTCCTTCATCAGTCCCGACGATTCCAGCCGGCTGGCTGCCGCCGTCAACACCGGGTGCGTCAGGTAATACAGCGTCGGAAACGGCGTGCCGTCGGAAAGCCGCGGCGCCGTCTTGACCACGCCCGGCTCGCCGTTGGGGCAGCGATACGCGATCGCCAGCACGCCTCGCGGTTCCCTGCCGAGTTGGTGTGCGACGGCGTCGAGGTCGGCGCGGTCAACCACCGGGCGGAGGCGGCGGTGCGCCGGGTGGGGGCGGCGGCGCCGAAGCAGGCGGCGGAATGTTGTGCGGCGTATCGGCGATCGTGCGCCAAAGTGCCGTGTACCACGGGTCATTCGACGAAGTATTGGGCTGCGACGTGCCGGGCTGATTCGACGGCGGGGCCGCGCCCGGCGGCAGCTGCACCTGGTATGGCGTCTCGCCCGGCATGACGAATCCGAGGCGGTCACGGGCCTGCGCCTTGATGTAGACGGGGTCGCTCAGCTTCGCTTGTTCGGTTTTGAGTTGCTCGATCGCCGCGCGGTTTGCGGCAATCTCGGCTTGAACGCTCTGCATATCGGCGCGCTGCGCGAAGTATGTCCGCACCGGCCCGGCGATCGTCAGCGTCAAGACACAGATGACTGCGGCCAGAATCGCCGCGCGTCGCGCCGTCAGCCCGAGCCGCCGCTCCGACTGCCGGGCAACCGCCGCCGCGATCGACGACGTGATGGATTCGGCGGCGGGTTCCGCTTGCCGAGGCTCGGCAGGACGCTCCCGGCGGGCGGCATTCGACCGGGGACGCTGACGCGCGCCCTGGCTCTTGCCGGGGCGGGTGCCCGGCGATCGCCGTTTCGGGTCAGGCCGCTTCGCGTCGGGCACCGGCTACTCGATCTCCACCGAATAACGCGGGAACGCAAGGTCACCCGCGTAGCGTGCGGCGTCACCGAGCGTCTCTTCGATGCGCAGCAGCTGGTTGTACTTGGCGACGCGCTCGCTGCGCGCCGGTGCGCCGGTCTTGATCTGGCCGCTGCCCACCGCCACCGCGAGATCGGCGATCGTGGTGTCCTCGGTCTCCCCGCTGCGATGGCTCATCATCGTGCGGTAGCCGCTGTTGTGCGCGAGCGCGACCGCGTCCAGTGTCTCGGTGAGCGTTCCGATCTGGTTGACCTTCACCAGCAACGCATTGCCGGCGCCCCTTTCGATGCCGTCTTCCAAACGCTCCGGGTTGGTCACGAACAGATCGTCGCCGACCAGTTGCACGCGGTCGCCGATCACTTTCGTCAACGCCACCCAACCGTCCCAGTCGTCCTCGGACAGCGGATCTTCGATCGACACCAGCGGATAGGTGTCGAGCAGTCCGGCGTAGAACTCGGTCAGGCGCGCAGAGTCGCGGGTTTCGTTTTCGAACGTGTAACCGCCACTGTCGCTGTAGAATTCGGTGGCAGCGACGTCGAGTGCCAAGGCCACGTCGGAACCCGGTTTGTATCCGGCAGATTCGATGGCCGACAAAATCAGGTCAAGCGCCGCCTTCGTGCCTGCGACGTCGGGAGCGAAACCGCCTTCGTCGCCGAGACCCGTTGAGAGTCCCTGCTTCTTGAGCACCGACTTGAGCGCGTGGTACACCTCGGCGCCCCAGCGCAACGCTTCGCGGAAATTCGGCGCGCCGATCGGGGCGATCATGAACTCCTGAACATCCACACCCGTGTCGGCGTGCGCTCCGCCGTTGAGGATGTTGAGCATCGGCACCGGCAGGATGTGCGCGTTCGGACCGCCCAGGTAGCGAAACAGCGGCAGCGCGGCGGATTCCGCGGCCGCCTTGGCCACCGCCAGCGACACCCCCAGCACCGCATTGGCGCCCAGCCGAGACTTGTCGGGTGTGCCGTCCAGGTCGAGCAGCGCCTGATCTACCAGCCGCTGATCGTCGGCGGACATCCCGATCACCGCCGGCGCGATCTCGTCCAGCACCGCCGTCACCGCCTTCGCGACGCCCTTGCCGCCGTAGCGCGAGCCGCCGTCACGCAGTTCGACGGCTTCGTGCTCGCCGGTGGAGGCACCGGAGGGTACCGCCGCCCGAGCGAACGTCCCATCGGTCAGCGCCAGCTCGACCTCGACGGTGGGGTTGCCGCGGGAGTCGAGGATCTCTCGGGCACCGACCTGCTCGATGATGGGCACTGCTGCTCCTCGTTGTCTGCCGTGTTTGGAACGCACTAACCCTATGCTCTCTGCTCTTCGCGCAAGCGGCTCATCTGGCTCTCTGCTCTTCGCGCAAGCGGCTCATCGCCGGGATGAGCGGGCCGTCCTCACAGCGGGTGGCCGTCGGCGTAGGCGGTCGCCCAGTCGCGCACCGCCCTGGCGTACTGGTCGGAGAGGTTGTACGCGCGCAGGGCTTTCATCCAGCCCTCCGGCGTGGCCAGGTCCCGCCCGTTCCAGCACAGGTAGCCGGCGGCCGAGAGCGCCGCATCGTCGATGTTGTCGGCGCTGATGGCGCCGTCGTTGTTGGCGTCGACGCCGTACAGGCGCCACGTTTCGGGGATGAACTGCATCGGACCCATGGCCTGGGCGTAGATCGGGTTGCCGTCGCTGGGCCCAGCGTCGCCGTCGACGATTTCGAGGTTGCCGTTGGACCCGTCCAGATGCACGCCCCGGATCGGGGGTGTGACGTCGCCGTTGGACGCGATCGTCGCGCCGTGATAGGTGCCGTGGTGGCTTTCGACCATGCCGATTCCGGCCAGAGTGGGCCAGGTCAGGTGGCACTTCGGGTTTTCCACCTCCGCGACCTTGGCAGCGTAGGCGTAGGCCTCCAGTGCGGTGTTGGGCACTCTGAGCGCCGGCGCGCGCGCCGCGACCCACTCGCGTAGCTGGTCGGCGGGCCGCCCGGCGGCGTGGGTGTCGATGTTGGGCACCGGGTCACCGGCCGGCGGCGGCAAGCCCTCGGGGATCGGCGCGCCCAAATGCCAGGAACAGCTGGAGGCCATCAGCATGACGGTTGCCGCAACAACCGTGACAGCCCGCAGCCACGCCACCCGCGCCACCGTACAACTCCTCAACACCCCACTGGTCGCTTCATCGTCCCACGCATCTCCACCGGTGCGCGCGGCATCGACGGCCCGGCGTTCACAGCTTCGGCGGCGGGCGGAGGTGTACCGCAGGGTCAACCCGATTGATAAGGTGAGCCACACATAACTTTGGCGAGCCAAAGCTGACTGAAGGGCAGTTCATGACCGCAGGTGCCGGCATCGCGGTGACGATTCACGCCGCTGCGCCGACCCTGTCGTCACAATTGCTCGGCAGCGCTCTGATCGGTCTGCGCGAGGGCCTGGAAACCGGGATCGTCGTGATGATCCTGATCGCCTTCCTGGTGAAGTCAAACCGGCGCGACGCGCTCAAGTGGGTGTGGCTCGGGGTCGCCGCCGCGGTCGCGATGACGGTCGGCGTGTTCCTGGTCATCCAGTACAGCGCCTACACGGTCACCGACCTCGGCGCCGAGGCGATCGCCGGGATCGCGTCGCTGGTCGCGGTGGCGATCGTCACCACGATGGTGCTGTGGATGAGGAAGGCCGCGGCGTCGATCTCGGGTGAGCTGCGCGCCGGGATGGCGCAGGCGCTGGAGGCCGGGGCCCTAGCGGTGTTCACGCTGGCGTTTCTGGCCGTCGGCCGCGAGGGTTTCGAGACCGCGCTGTTCATGGTCGGCTACGCCGAGGCCGAAACCAGTTGGCCCCTGGTCGGATTGCTGATCGGTGTGCTGATCGCGGCGGGAATCGCGTACGGCATGTATGCGGGCGCGGTGCGGATCAATCTTTCGAAGTTCTTCAAGTACACCGGCGTCTTCTTGATCCTCGTGGCCGCGGGCATCCTGTCCTACGGAGTCGGCGCGCTGCAGACCGTTGGCTGGCTTCCCCACACGCCCAAGGCTTTCGACCTCACCGGGTGGATGGACTGGTCGTCGTGGTACGGCGAGTTAATCCGCGGCATCTTCAACATCAAGCCAGACTGGACGTGGCTACAGCTCGCCGTCTGGCTGACGTACCTCGTCGTGGTGCTGGTGGTGTTCCTGCTGCCCACACGCTCGCCGGCACCCCCCGCTGAACGCGCCGAACAACCCGCGCCGAAGCCTGTACCCGAAAGGTCCACCACGTGAACGTGCCGTCCCCCGCGAAAACCGGCGTCGCGGCGCTCACCGCCGTGCTGGTCGCGATGCCGTTGGCGAGCTGCGCGGCCAAAAGCTCGCAAAGCGGCAAGGCCGCTGCAGGTCCGACGGAGATCACCGTCACCGCGACCGACACCAGCTGTCAGCTCTCGAAGACGGAAGCCGACACCGGCACAAGCACTTTCGTGATCACCAACAACGGCACCAAGGTGACCGAGTTCTATGTCTACGGCACCGGCGACCGGGTGATGGGCGAGGTGGAGAACATCTCGCCGGGGTTGACACGCAAGCTCATCGTGAACCTCGCCGAACCCGGCAAGTACCAAACCGCGTGCAAGCCGGGCATGGTCGGAGACGGCATCCGCGGCGACTTCACCGTCAGCGGCGAGGCGGTCACCGTCGACGCCGCGGGCAAGTTCCAGCAGGCCTCCGACAACTACAAGCAATACGTGATCACCCAGAGCGACGCGCTCGTCACGACGACCGAGGCGTTCGTTGCTGCCGTCAAGAAGGGCGACATCGCCTCGGCAAAGGCTCAATACCCCACGAGCCGAACCTATTACGAACGCATCGAACCCGTCGCGGAGTCGTTCCCCGACAAACTCGATCCGCGGATCGACCTGCGCGAAGCCGATCTGCAGCCGGGCGAGAAGTGGACCGGTTTCCACCGGCTCGAGAAGGATCTGTGGGTGGCAGGTTTGCAGCCCGACACCAACGCGATCGCCGACCAGCTGCTCGCCGACGTGAAGGAGCTAAACCAGCGCGTGAAGGCCCCCGAGTACAAGATCGACTCCACGCAGATCGCCGGTGGTGCACAGGGTCTGCTCGACGAGATCGCGATCAGCAAGATCACCGGCGAAGAGGACATCTTCAGCCACACCGACCTTTGGGACTTCTACGCCAACGTCGAGGGTTCACAGGCGGCGGTGGCATCGGTGCGCCCGATTCTCGACGAGCGCGACGCGGCGCTCGGCAAACGGGTCGACGCCCGGTTCGCCGGCGTGTACGCACTGCTGAACAAGAACCGCAAGGGCGACGGCTTCGTCTCCTACGACGCCGTGACCGAACCTGCGCGCCAAGAGCTTTCACGTGCGATCGACGCGCTGTCCAAAGAAGTCAGCCAGGTGCAAGGTGCCATCGCCCCGCAGTAGCGAGCCCGAAGACGTCGCACCGCCCACCGAAGAACGCGGGGGGATCTCCCGTCGGCGGCTGTTCGGCGCGGCGGGCGTCACCGCCGCAGTAGTGGGTGCGGCGGGCGCCGGTGCGCTGGCCGGGCGCGCGTCCGCGGCTGCCAACGCATCCGAGCTTCAGCGCCCGGTGCCGTTTCGCGGGCAACGGCAAGCAGGCATCGTCACGCCCGCACAAGACCGGATGCACTTCTGCGCGTTCGACGTGACCACGGACTCGCGCGCCGACGTCGTCGCGATGTTGAAGCACTGGACCAAGATGGCCGAGCGCATGACTCAGGGCGAGGAGACCGTGCAGAACGGCGCAGTCGGGCTCAACCCGTACGCGCCGCCCGGCGACACCGGTGAGGCATTGGGCCTGCCCGCATCGGCGCTGACGTTGACGGTCGGTTTCGGGCCGTCGTTCTTCGAAAAGGACGGCAAAGACCGGTTCGGCATCGCTCGTCGCCGGCCCGCTGCCCTCGTCGACCTGCCAAAGTTCGCGAACGAGACGATGGACCCGTCCCGTTGCGGAGGCGACATCTGCGTCCAGGCGTGCGCCAACGACCCCCAGGTCGCCGTGCATGCGATCCGCAACCTCGCCCGGGTGGCGTTCGGTACCGCTGCGGTGCGCTATTCGCAACTCGGGTTCGGCCGCACCTCGTCGACGACGCGTAGTCAGTCCACGCCGCGAAACCTGTTCGGCTTCAAGGACGGAACACGCAACATCAAGGCTGAAGACACCGACAAGCTGACCCGTCAGGTCTGGGTGGCGCCACAAGATGGCAGCGACTGGATGACCGACGGCACGTATCTGGTGACTCGCCGGATTCGCATGCGCATCGAGAACTGGGACCGCACAGCACTTCTCGAGCAGGAGCGAGTGATCGGCAGACAGAAGGGCAGCGGCGCGCCCAACGGTTATCGCGACGAGTTCGACGAGCTCGACTTCGACAGCAAGAATGCCGCCGGCGAGCGGTTGATCGACGCCGACGCACACGTGCGGCTGGCCGCGGCCGAAAACCTTGGCGGCATCGAGATCTTGCGCCGCGGCTACAACTTCACCGACGGATCCGACGGCTTCGGCCACTTGGACGCTGGGCTGTTCTTCATCGCGTTCGTGCGCAATCCGCTGACGCAGTTCGTGCCGATGCAGGCTCAGCTCGCCAGCAATGACCTGTTGAACGAGTACATCACCCACACCGGCACAGCCGTTTTCGCGTGCCCGCCCGGCGTGCCGGAAAACGACTCGAATGCCTATTGGGGTTCGAGGCTCTTCGGCTGATCGCTCTCAGCGTCCAGCTCGTCTTCGGGCTCAGCAGCCTGGGTGCCCACCTCATAGCGACAAGCAGTTGACCTGCGCGGAAAGCCCGATCACGTTGCTCACCGCGTGGCCACGACAATGTGGTTGAGCTGCGGTATTCCGGTTGTCGCTATGAGGCGGGCAACACCAACTATCCCCCGAACGCCCGAACCGCCACTCGGCTACGTTGATTCTGCGTGTAGGGCGAGAAGCTCCGAGAAGACGACGCCCTCAGCGCAGAGTCAACGGGTGAACCCGAAGACACGCGCCGCATTCCCGCCGAGAAACAACTCCCGCGCTTCGTCGTCGAGACCGAGGTCGTCCAGCCGCGCCAGCGCGCGCTCGGCGGTGAGCATCGGGAAGTTGGTCCCGAAGAGCACCCTGTTGCGACCGCGGCCTCGCATGTAGTCCACCAGCGCCGCCGGCAACCGGTGTACGGCGTACGCGGAGGTGTCGACGTAGAAGTTCGGATACTTGGTGGCCAGCGACAGCACCTCGTCGATCCACGGGTATCCGACATGACCGCCGACCACGACGAGGTCGGGAAATTCCAGCAGCACGTCGTCGAGATACGGAATCGGCCGGCCCGGCTCCGACGGGCACAGCGGGCCCGTGTGCCCGATCTGGGTACAGAACGGGATGCCGAGCTCGACGCAGGTGGCCAGGATCGGGTAGTAGCGCCGGTCGTTGGGCGGCAGGTTCCACAGCCACGGCACTATTCGCACGGCGACGAACCCCAGATCGCCCACCGCGCGCCGCAGTTCGTTGATCGCGCGCACGGGGTTGCGCAGGTCGACGGCAGCGACGCCGACGAACCGGTCGGGATGTGCCGAGGTGAGCGCCGCGACCTCGTCGTTGTCGATCAGCATGCCGCCCGGGCTGGACCATGCGCACACCAGAGCTCTGCTGACACCGGCCTGATCCATCAGGGCCACCGCGTCTTCCGCCGTGGGGGCGCTGAGCCCCTCCTGTCCGGTCCAGCGCAGCAATGTGTCCAGCCAGGGCTGGGTCATGAACCGTTGGGTGGGTACTTGGGCCCACGCATCGATGATCTCCATCGCCGTCCTACGTTAATCGTCGCCACGTCCGCGCGAGCGGGAGCGGCTACGAAGATTCAGAACTGCTCGGCTGGCCGTTCGCCGCGGTATCGGCGTCGCTGAGCACCGGCACCGGCCAGGCCGCGCGCCATTCGTCTTCGGTGATCGAGTCCAACGCGGCGACATCAAGCTCGTCGGGCGCCTCGCCACCACGACGTGCGGCGGCGACGGCGCGTTCCGCTGCCCGCACAATACCGATGAACTCCAAAAGCTCTGTGCGCAAGGAATTCTCGACGTCTATCTCCGGGGTTACAGCGACTGTCGTCAGGCTGGCCGGGATCAAGTCGGCGGGCACCCCCGCGTCGCCGACCCGGCTGAGCACCTTTTGCGCCAACGCCAACGCGGGCTGCCCTGTCGGCACGCCGTCCAGGCATGACCCTCGAGCCTTCTCGGACGCCTTTCGCTCGTCCCACTCGGCGATCTGGCGCTCAAGTGAAATCCGTTCGCCGGCAAGCACTCCGGGCACGCGGTTGCCGAGTTTGCGCATCAGCGAGTCGGCCACGTCGTCAATTGTGAACGAGTGTTGTGGCGCGTCCTCGGCGATGCGGGCGTGAAACAACACCTGCAGCAGCACGTCTCCGAGTTCCTCGCGCAAGTCGTCGGCATTGCCGCTGTGCACCGCATCGAAGAGCTCGTACGTCTCTTCCAGGAGGTAGCGCCGCAGCGAGTCGTGGGTCTGCTCGCTTTCCCACGGTCCGTTGATGCGCAGCCTGTCCATCAGCGCCACGGCGTCGATGAGTCGCTCGCCGGGCTGCGACCGGGGCACCGCGATCACACGCTCACCGGCGGCCAGCCGCGCTTTCACGGCCTCGTGTTCGGAGTCTGATGACACCAGCACCGGCGCGTCGGGCGCGTCGAACACGGGCCGCGCCGAAGGCAGCGACCACGGCACCTTGGGCGGTATCTCCTCGGTGTACGCGACCTCACCGGCGAGCAGCTTGATCGCCTCGACGGGAATCAGCGACGGGCGGCGCGGGTCGACCAGAACGACGGTCATCGCGCCTCCACCCCCTCACGTGTGCCTGCGAGCCCACTGACCTCGGTTATATCAACACTGCCCTGCGGCTTCCCATCCAACGCCAACAGCAGGTCGGCCACCATCTGGACGAGCTCGAGATCGCGGATCCGCTCGGCCGCCACGCCGGTACCGGACCGAGGCAGAGGCACCTGTACCGCAGACGTCGTGGCTCGGTACCGCGCCGACGGGTACAGCCGTTTTAGCCGGAGTTGCTGCGAGTCCAGCAGCGTCATCGGCGACACGCGCACAGATGACGCCGCGGCGGTGCTGATTTCAGTGATGCCGTAGGAACGGCAGAGCAACCGCAGCCGCGCCACCGCGACGAGGCGTCGCGCCTCCTCCGGCAGTGGCCCGTAGCGGTCGGTCAGCTCCTCGACGACCGCGCCCACCCCGGCCTCGTCCGCCGCGGCGGCCAGCCGCCGGTAGGCCTCCAACCGCAGCCTGTCGCTGGCGATGTACTCCGGCGGCAGGTGCGCGTCGACGGGCAGGTCGATGCGCACCTCCTTCGGCTCCTCCGGCGCGGCCACGACTCGCCCGTCGGCGGCCGCGCGGTAGGCCTCGACGGCCTCCCCGACCAGCCGCACGTACAAATCGAATCCGACGCCGGCGACGTGGCCGGACTGCTCGACACCCAACACGTTGCCGGCACCGCGGATCTCGAGGTCTTTCATCGCGACGGCCATGCCCGCCCCGAGTTCGTTGTTCTGGGCAATCGTGGCCAGGCGGTCGTAGGCCGTCTCCGTCAGCGGAACGTGCGGCGGATACAAGAAGTAGGCGTAGCCACGCTCCCGGCTGCGGCCGACCCGCCCGCGCAGCTGATGCAGCTGCGAAAGCCCGAACGTGTCGGCGCGCTCGACGATCAGCGTGTTCGCGTTGGAGATGTCCAGGCCGGTTTCCACGATCGTCGTGCAGACCAAGATGTCGTACTCGCGGTTCCAGAAGCCCTTGACCGTGCGCTCCAGCAGCTCCTCGGGCATCTGCCCGTGCGCGACGACCACGCGCGCCTCGGGCACCAGCGCCTGCACCCGGGCTGCAGCCTGGTCGATCGAGTTGACCCGGTTGTGGATGTAGAACGCCTGCCCGTCGCGCAGTAACTCGCGCCTCAACGCGGCCGCTATCTGCTTGTCGTCGTGCGGGCCGACGTAGGTCAGCACCGGGTACCGCTCCTCCGGCGGGGTCAAGATCGTCGACATCTCCCGGATGCCGGCCAGGCTCATCTCCAACGTGCGCGGGATCGGCGTCGCGCTCATGGTCAGCACGTCGACGTGAGTGCGCAGGCTCTTGATGTGCTCCTTGTGCTCGACGCCGAACCTCTGCTCTTCGTCGACCACGACCAGACCGAGGTCCTTCCACCGCACCCCGGTCTGCAGCAGCCGGTGCGTGCCGATCACGACGTCGACGTTGCCTTCGGCCATGCCGTCGAGCACCTCTCGTGACTCCGGCGGGTTGGTGAACCGCGAGAGTGCTTTCACGCGAACGGGGAACCCGGCCATCCGCTCGCTGAACGTCTGCAGGTGTTGGTCGGCCAGCAGCGTCGTCGGCACCAGCACGGCGACCTGCTTGCCGTCTTGGACTGCCTTGAACGCCGCGCGCACCGCGATCTCGGTTTTGCCATAGCCGACGTCGCCGCAGATCACCCGGTCCATCGGGATCGGCTTTTCCATGTCCGCTTTGACCTCGGTGATCGCGGTCATCTGGTCGACGGTCTCGGTGAAATTGAAGGCGTCCTCCATCTCGGCCTGCCACGGGGTATCGGGGCCGAACGCGAACCCGGGCGCCGCCTGCCGTTTGGCGTACAGGCTGACCAGTTCCTGAGCGATCTCCGCGACGGCTCTGCGGGCCTTGGTCTTGGTGTTGGTCCAATCGCTGCCGCCGAGCCTGCTCAGCGCCGGCGACTCGCCGCCGACATAGCGCGAGAGCTGGTCCAGGGAGTCCATCGGCACGTACAAAAGATCTGAACGGCCACCGCGACCACCTCTTTTAGCCGACGCGTATTCGAGGACCAGGTATTCGCGCCGGGCGCCGCCGACCGTGCGCTCGACCATCTCGAGGAAGCGCCCGATGCCGTGCTGGTCGTGCACGACGAGGTCGCCCCTCGTGAGTGCCAGCGGGTCGACGACATTACGGCGTTTGGCGGCAAGGCGTTTGCCCTCGGTGACCGCGACCCGGCTGCCGGTGAGGTCAGTTTCGGTGATCACGACGAGATTGCTTTGGGAAAGCACGATCCCGTCGTGCAACGTGCCCTTCAACACGCCGACGACGCCAGGGCTTGGCGCGTCGCCCGCGTCCAGACAGTCCGCGGCGACGTCGGCTTCTTTGAGTTGCTCGACGAGCCGGTGCGCGGTGCCGGTGCCGGGCGCGACGACCGCGGCGATGCCGCCCGTGATGACGTGCGCGCGCAGCATCGCGAAGATCTCCTCGACGCTGTGCTGATGGCCGCGCGCCGACGGCGACGCCCGCATCTCGAGCTGGGTAGCGTCGGGGTTCGAAAGCTGGCTCAGCGTCCACCAGGGATGCTCGGCCTGCACAGCCGCCGCGCGCACGTCGTCGAGATCCAGGAAACCCGACGCGCCCAACTGCTCGAGGTCAACCGGGGCATCGCCGCCCAGCGCAGCCGTCGACCATGACGCCTCGAGGAATTCTCGACCGGTCTTGATCAGGTCGGCGGCTCGGGCCCGCACCTTCTCGGGATCACACACCAGAACCGGCGTGCCCGGCGGCAGCTGGCTGGTCAGCATCGTGAGCTCGCCGGCGCCCAGCACCGGCATCAATGCCTCCATCCCGTCGACCGGGATGCCCTCGGCGAGCTTGGCCAACATGTCGCCGACGCTGCCGATCGGCCCACCCGTGGGGGCTTGCGCGGCCAGCTCGGCGGCACGCTCGCGGACTTCGTCGCTCAGCAGGAACTCGCGGCAGGCGACGGCAACCACGTTGCCGACGTCGAGCTCGGGGATCGAGCGCTGGTCGGCGACCGAGAACATCCTTATCTCGCTGACCTCGTCACCCCAGAACTCGACGCGGACGGGATGCTCGGCGGTAGGCGGGAAGATGTCGAGAATGCCCCCGCGCACTGCGAACTCGCCGCGCTTGCCGACCATGTCGACGCGGGTGTAGGCCAGGTCGACCAGCCGGGCGATGACGTCCTCGAAACCGATCTCGCTGCCGACGGCCAATGCGACGGGTTCGATGCGGGCCAGCCCCGGCGCCATCGGTTGCAGCAGCGAGCGGGCCGTCGTCACCACCACCTGCAGCGGCGGCCCCAGCCGGTCGTCGTCGGGGAACGCCAGCCTGCGCAGCACCGCCAGCCGGCCGCCGACGGTGTCGACCCCGGGTGAGAGCCGTTCGTGCGGCAGGGTCTCCCATGACGGGAACAGCGCGGCGGCGTCGCCGAAGACGCCCCTCAGCTCGGCGGCCAGGTCGTCGGCCTCGCGCCCGGTCGCCGTCACGACAAGCAATGGCCCGCCCTGGGCGAGGGCGGTCGCAACGAAGGGTCGCGCGCCGCCCGGCCCGACCAGGGCCAGCTCAAGCGGATGTGCGGAAGCGCGTCGGGCGACGTCGGCCAGAGTCGGGTCGCGCAGCGCCAGGTTGACGAGCCCCGCGATGGGGGTGTCGATCATGATGAATCCATCGTAGGCAAGGCTGAAACGCTTGCGGGCCAGGAGGGTTGCTCTTACGAACCGACCAGCTCCGGGTGGAACTTGACCGCCAGCCGCCGCATCCCGTCGCGCCAGTCGACCGTGGTTGCACCGATCAGCTCCCGCATTCGAGTCACGTCAACCTGATTGCCTCGCAGCGCCTGGTCGCTCTCCTCGAACACCGGCTCCCGGCCAACCAGCGAGCCGAGATACGTGCACCACTCCTGCAAGCTGACGGTCTGTTCGCCGGCCCAGTTGACAGTCGTTGCCGGAACTGATGCGGCCTCGAGCAGCTTCGGAATCGTCGCGACGATGTCGTCCTCGTGGATCGGGTTGTAGCGTGCCGGGCCACCGGGCGGCACTGGAATCGGGACGCCGGACAGCATCATCTCCATGTGGAAATACGGCCAACCGCCGTTGTCGCCGTACGGAACGTTGAGGCGCGCGATGATCGTGGGCAGGCCAAGAGTCCGGGCCATCGAGCGGGCGACCACCTCACCGGCGATTTTGGAAATGGAATACGTGGGGAACAAGAAACGATGGTTGTCGCCCAGAGCAGCACGCTCGGTTCGGGGCTCGTCGTCCGGTGGGTCATAGACGGCCGCCGAGGAGCAGTGCAGGAACGCCTTCGCGCTGCGGCAGTGGGCCATGAGCAGACCCACCGACTCCGCATTGGCCCCGAGGTCCTTGTCCCAGTTTCCGCTTTTCGCCACCGCCATATTGACGACGTACTCGAAGTCGGCCGGCAGCCCAGTGAAGTCGCCCAGGGCCAAGTTCACCGTCTCGCACCGAACCCCCGCATCCTCGAGGGCTTTACGCGCCGCGGCATCGTGGAAGCGGGCGATGCCCCACACTTCGTTGGCGGCCGCCAAGGCGCGGGCAACGGGACCGGCGACTTGACCGGTCGGACCGGTGATGAGGATCTTTGAGCCGCGAGGCGATGCGCCGCTTGCGCGATGAGCAGACATAGTCATTCGTCGTGCAGCACCGGGTCGGCTTCTAGGTGCATCAGCCCGTTCCAGCACAGGTTGACCAGATGCGAGGCGACCACTTCTTTCTTGGGCTCACGAACGTCGAGCCACCACTGCGCGGTCATCGACACCGAGCCCACGAGCGCCTGTGCGTACAGCGGGGCCATCTCGGGGTCCAGGCCGCGCCGGGAGAAGTCGCCGGCCAGGATCGACGACACCTGGTTGACGGCCTCGTTGAGCAGTGTGGAGTAGGTGCCCGATGTGATGCCCACCGGTGAGTCGCGGGTCAGGATGCGGAAGCCGTCGGTGCGCTCGTCGACGTAGGCCAGCAGCGCCAGCGCGACCCGCTCGATGCGCAGCCGGGAGCGGTTGTTGGTGGTCCTGGTCAGCGACGACGTGATGCCGTCGAGCAGCGCCGACATCTCCCGGTCGACGACTACGGCGTACAGGCCTTCCTTGCCGCCGAAGTGCTCGTAGACGACGGGCTTGGAG
>DATBFF010000083.1:0-8868 GCA_036558625.1 Mycobacterium sp.
CCTTCGGCGCCACCATGCCGATGGTCACATTGGCCGGCGGCTTGATCAGACCGAAGTGGATGTTCAGTCCGTGCCCGAAGAACAGCGCATCCCCGTCCTGCAGATGCGGCTCGATTTCGCTGGAGAAGATGCCGGCCTGCGCCGTGTCGGGGGCCAGCAGCATGATCACGTCGGCCCACTTGGCCACCTCGGACGGCGTGTCGACGTCAAGGCCCTGCTCGCTCACTTTCTCTCGCGACTTGGACCCTTCGCGCAGACCGACTTTCACCTCGACGCCGGAGTCGCGCAGCGAAAGCGAGTGCGCGTGGCCCTGGCTGCCGTATCCGATGACGCCCACCTTGCGGCCCTGGATGACCGACAGGTCGGCGTCGTCGTCGTAGAACATCTCAACTGGCATGAGTAGCTTTCTCTTTCTGTTCGATTACTTGCCGCTGATGCTGCGCGGACCGCGAGCCATCGACACCATTCCGGATTGGACGATCTCGCGCACTCCGTACGGCTCGAGGACGCGGAGCAGCGCCTCGAATTTGGCCGGCGTGCCGGTGCACTCGACGATCAACGAGTCAGGCGCGACGTCGATGACTCTCGCGCGGAACAGGTTTGCGGCCTCGATCACCTGCCCGCGGGTGCCCGCGTCGGCGTGCACCTTGATCAACGCCAACTCACGGTCCACCGAGTTGCCTTCCTCCTGCTCCACCACTTTGATCACGTTGACTAGCTTGTGCAGCTGCTTGCTGACCTGTTCCAGCGGCAGGTCTTCCACGGTGACGACGATCGTCATCCGGGACAGGTTCTTCTGTTCGGTCGCACCGACGGCCAACGACTGAATGTTGAAGCCTCGCCGCGAGAACAGCGATGCGACGCGCGCCAGAACGCCGGGTTTGTCCTCGACGAGAACGGACAGCGTGTGCGTGGAAACCGTCACTAGACCAGATCCTCCGTGTCGAACAGCGGCCGAATGCCTCGCGCCGCCTGGATCTCGTCGTTGCTGGTGCCCGCGGCCACCATCGGCCACACCTGCGCGTCGGCCCCGACGATGAAGTCGATCACCACCGGGCGGTCGTTGATCGCCCGCGCCTGGTTGATGACGTCGGCCACGTCTTCTTCGCGCTCGCAACGCAATCCGACGCAGCCCAGCGCCTCGGCAAGCTTGACGAAGTCAGGGATGCGGTGGCTGTGCGTCGCCAAGTCGGTCTGGCTGTAGCGCTCCTGGTAGAACAACGTCTGCCACTGCCGCACCATGCCTAGATTGCCATTGTTGATCACCGCGACCTTGATCGGTGCGCCCTCGATCGCCGCGGTGGCCAGCTCCTGGTTGGTCATCTGGAAGCAGCCGTCGCCGTCGATCGCCCACACTTCGGCGCCAGGACGGGCCAGCTTGGCACCCAAGGCCGCCGGGATTGCGTAGCCCATCGTGCCGAGCCCGCCGGAGTTGATCCACGTGCGTGGATGTTCGTAGGAGATGAACTGCGCCGCCCACATCTGATGTTGTCCCACACCGGCGACGTACACCGCATCCGGGCCGGCGATGCGGCCCAGCGTCTCGATCACGTACTCCGGGGACAGACTGCCGTCGCTCTGCGGTCCGTAGGACAGCGGATACGTCGACTGCACGCCGCGCAAGTACTCCCACCATGCGTCCACGGTCGGGCGGTCGGTCTTGCGCAGTGCCGCAATCAATTCGGTGATGACGGCCTTGACGTCACCGACGATCGGGACGTCGGCATTGCGGTTCTTGCCGATCTCTGCCGGGTCGATGTCCGCGTGGATCACCTTCGCGTCCGGCGCGAACGTGTCCAGCCTGCCGGTGACCCGGTCGTCGAAGCGGGTGCCGAGACCGATCAGCAGGTCGCTGCGCTGCAGCGCGGCCACCGCGGCGACTGTCCCGTGCATGCCCGGCATGCCGAGATGTTGCGGATGGCTGTCGGGGAATGCTCCGCGGGCCATCAGCGTGGTGACGACCGGGATGCCGGTCAGCGCCGCAAGTTCGGCCAACTCTGCGCTGGCTTCCCCGCGGATCACCCCGCCGCCCACATACAGCACGGGTTTGCGCGCGGCGGAGATCAGCCTGGCCGCTTCCCGGATCTGCTTGGCATGCGGCCTGGTGTTCGGCCGGTACCCCGGCAGTTCCATCGCCGGTGGCCAGCTGAACGTGCACTGGCCCTGCAACACGTCCTTCGGGATGTCGACTAGCACCGCGCCGGGACGGCCGGAGGCGGCGATGTGGAAGGCCTCCGCCAGCACCCGAGGGATGTCGTCGCCGATGCGGACCAGGTAGTTGTGCTTGGTAATCGGCATCGTGATGCCGGAGATGTCGGCTTCCTGGAACGCGTCCGTGCCGATCATCGGGCGACCCACCTGGCCGGTGATCGCCACCACGGGAACCGAGTCCATCTGGGCGTCGGCGATCGGGGTGACCAGGTTGGTGGCTCCCGGCCCGGAGGTCGCCATACACACCCCGACGCGGCCGGTCGCGTGCGCGTAGCCGCTGGCGGCATGACCGGCGCCCTGCTCGTGGCGCACCAGGACATGGCGCAGCTTCTGCGAATCGAACAGCGGGTCATACACCGGAAGGACTGCGCCGCCCGGAATCCCGAATATCACATCGACCCCGAGTTCCTCCAGCGACCGCACGACGGCCTGGGCTCCGGTGAGTTGCTGGGGTGCATGCTTCTCGGCGTGGCGCGGCATGTGTGCGGTAGCCGCGCCGCCGTTGGCGGGTTGCGCTGACGCGGACCATCCAGGTGGTCGCGTGGTGGGTGCGCTCGCTGCCATTTGCTCTTCACGCAAGCGGCTCATCGGCGTCCTCTGTTCGGTGGTCTTGGGCAAGAAAAAACCCTCGTCAGCGTCTGCTGCTGCACGAGGGTTGCGCGTCGGTGGTTGCTAGCTATCAGCGGTCACGCACCAACGCGCTGACCGATTACTACGAGCAATCCACGGGCCTGCATAGCGACAAACGGTAGTCTCCGCACTGGTCATGGTCAAATTCGCCCCCGGTGCGAAGATGCGTGTATGACAGGCGACGACGGGCGGGACGGCGCGGCACGGGTCGTGTTGCGAATGTCCCCGGTCGCACACATGGCGTCGGGCTTCGCCGCGCTCGGGCTGCTGGCGTTGGTGCTCGCGGTGCCCTGGACGGCGCCGCTGCTGGTGATCCCGGTCATCGCCTCGGTGATGATCGTGCGCTTTCGCACCGTGGCCGACGAGCGAACCGTCACCACCCGCACCCTGCTGAGCAGCCGCAGCGTCGACTGGGCCGACGTCAAGGGCCTCAAATTCGTCAAGGGTGCGTGGGCCCGCGCGGAGCTGGCCTCGGGGGAAGATCTGCGGCTGCCGGCAGTCACGTTTGCAACGCTGCCGCTGCTCGCCGAGGTGAGCGGCGGACGGGTGCCGAACCCCTACCGCGGTTAGCTCAGCGGATTGGTGCCGTTCAGCAGAATCCAGGTGGCTATGCCGATGCCGATGCCCAGCAAAAGTGCCGCCAATGATCCCAAGAACGGTCGCCGCGTCCAGCCGCGGCCGGCGTCGAGTCCGTAGCGGCCCGGTCCGACAAGGATGATCGCGGACAGCGACACCGCCAAAATCAGTAGGTATTCGTTGCCGTCGGGCAGGAAGAACCCGATGTAGCCCGCGTCGTGCTGGGCCGCGAGGTTGGCCGCGAGCCCGTTGACCAGGTACGCCAGTGCCACGGCCGCAGCCAGCGGCGTGAACAAGCCCAGTACCAGCAGCACACCCGCGGTGATCTGGGTGCCGGCGGCGACGTACGAGAGCAGACCGGCGTGCTGATAACCCACAGTCGACAGCGAGTCTCGCAGCGAGCCGAGTCCGCTGCCGCCCCAGATGCCGAAAGCTTTCTGCATGCCGTGCGCGATCAGGGTGGCGCCGACTGCCACACGCAGGATCAGCAGCCCGAGATCCTGGGTGCCGCGCCGGTCGGTCGCGGCTTTGCCGCCTTCGCCGTGCTCCTCGATGGCGGAGGCAGCACCTGCGTGTCCGCCAAAGCTCGGTTCGACGTAGGGCAGCGGCTCGGGATCGGCGAGCAGGTCAAGCCCCGACGGGCCCGACGTTGGATCAGCCGCGTCGTAGTGCGGGATTCTGGTGGTTTCGAAGTCACCGCCATAGGTCGCGGACGGGAGGTCGTCTTCAGGGTCGACGAGGCGTGCCGAGGCCGGGCGCGCGGACAGCCCCGAGTCGTCGGGCCGTCGCCAGTCATGCGGGTGCATCATGCCAGCGTAAGGGCAACCTGCCCCCGAACCGCGGATTTGTATCGGGCCGTCACCGCACCTTTACCAGTCCGAAGCCGACCGGGCCCGATGCAATTAGCTCAAGCGGCTCATCGCGGCGCGTGGCGACGACAGCCCAACAGTCCGTAACCTGGCGGGCATGCGGACGCGCGGACCTGGGCATGTGGCGCTGTCGGCGCTGTTCGTCGTCGTGCTGGCAGCCACCGGTTGTGCCCGGTTCAACGAAGCCCAGTCGGCGCCTTTCACCGAGAGACCGAAGCTGGTGGCACCGTCGACGTCGACTCCGCCGCCCCCGCCGCCGCTGCCGCCAAACCCGTTCCCTAAGCAGTGCCCCGCCCCGGGCGTGATGCAAGGGTGCCTGGAGAGCACCAGCGGGCTGATCATGCTCCCGGACAGCAAGTCGGCGCTTGTCGGTGAGCGGACCACCGGGGCCGTCAAGCGCGTGTCCATCAGCGCCGAGCCCAAGGTCGATGAAGTCATTCCGGTGGACCCGTCTGGCGACGGCGGGCTGATGGACATCGCCTTGTCGCCGACGTATCAGCAGGACCGACTGATGTATGCCTACGTCAGTACCCCGACCGACAATCGGGTGATCCGTATCGCAGAGGGCGATGTGCCCAAGGACATCCTCACCGGAATCCCCAAGGGCGCTACCGGCAATAGCGGCGCGCTGATCTTCACCAGTCCCACCACCCTGATGGTTCTCACCGGTGACGCCGGCGATCCCGCACTGGCAGCAGACCCGAATTCGCTTGCGGGCAAGTTGATTCGGATCGAGCAGCCCACCACCGTCAACCAGGCGCCGACCACCACCGCGATGTCGAACATGGGCTCAGCGGGCGGTCTGTGCATCGACCCGACCGACGGGTCGCTGTACATCACCGACCGCACCCCGACCGCAGACCGCTTGCAGCGGATCACCGCCGACTCCAAGCAGTCCACGGTGTGGACCTGGCCGGACAAGCCGGGCGTGGCCGGGTGCGCGGCGCTCGGCGGCGTCGTGCTGGTGAATCTGGTGAACACCAAGCAGACGGTCGCACTGCGCCTCGCGCCTGAGTCCGGTGCGGTGACAGGCGAACCCGAGGTGATGCGCCAAGACGACCACGGGCATGCGTGGGCGATGGCGGTCTCCGGCGACGGAAATGTCTGGGCGGCCACCGTGAACAAGACGTACGGCGATGCGTCGAAACTCGACGACGTCGTGTTCCCGCTATTCAAGGAGGGCGGCTTCCCGCGCCCGAAGGACGATCTCGTCTAGCGCAGCGCATCTGACCGTTATATCGCCTGCCGAGGCGGGAATCCTTCAGCATGGCGAGTGAGCGGTCGACGGTTCCAGGCTGGGTGGTCGCCTCCGCAATCGGCGCGCCCGCCACGTTGTTCGTCTGCGCGGCGGCGTCGGAATTCGTCGTCCGCACCGGCTACGACCCCGTCACGCAGACACTGAGCATTCTGGCGACGACGGGACGCGCACAGTGGATCATGACGACCGGCTTCGTCATCAGTGCGATCTGTCAGATCGTCACCGCCGTCGGGCTATCTGCATTGCGGCTGGTTCCGCGTCTTGCCCTGGCCGTGGCCGGCTGCTGCGGGCTGGCCGTCGCGGCGTTCCCCACCCACCTGCACGGTCCTGCCATGGCGCACATCCTCGCGGCGGGTGCCGGCGCGGTGGTGCTGGCCGTCTTTCCGGTGTTGGCGATGACCGGCGCCGCGTCCGCGCCGCGCGCGTGCCGAGCACGCTGGGCGGTCACCGGATCGATCGCCTTGACGGCGCTGCTCGCCTGGGTCTACTGGCAAGCCAACAACGGCGAGGTGCTCGGCCTGGCTGAACGGGTGGCTGCGTACGCCGAGTTCACGTGGCCGCTACTCGTCGTGTTGACAGCGCGGCGCTCAACGACGGTTCGCGTCGAGGCGCCGCCCCTGCCGCCAGTAGATCATCCACGACGTGACAACGACGACGAACACCGCGATCACCACGGCGCCAACCCAATTGGAGGGATACAGCACACCGGTGATGTAGTGGGCGATGAATCCGTCGGACGGCAACGGCGCCATTCCGGCATGCCCTCTGGCCCAGCGCTCCAACGTGGTGAGCGGGCATGTGAAGTCCACCGTCTCGATCGCGACAGCCCATACCGCCGTCAACACGTGCCACACAATCGTGCGGCGCCAGCGCAAGGCCACGAACCCGCCAACGACCAGATAACCGATGAACGCGGAATGCGTGACGACGGCAAGCCCGACCACTGCGAAATACACCGTCTGCATGGCTAGTTACAAGCCGCGAGCACCAATTCGCGCACCCGCGCCGCGTCCGCCTGGCCTTTGGTGGCCTTCATCACTGCGCCGACGATCGCACCGGCGGCTTGAACCTTCCCACCGCGAATCTTTTCCGCCACATCAGGATTGGCGGCCAGCGCCTCCTTCACAGCGCTCTGCAGGGCGGTGTCGTCACGCACGACCTCCAGCCCTCGCGCGGCCATCACCTCCGCGGGCTCGCCCTCGCCGGCGAGCACACCCTCGACGACCTGCCGCGCGAGCTTGACGGACAGCATGCCCTCGTCGACGAGCCTGACCACGTCCGCAATCTGGGCCGGGGTGATCGGCAGCGCCTCGAGTGGCACCCCCGCCTCGTTGGCCTTCTGCATCAGGAAGTTTCCCCACCACGCGCGTGCCTGCTCGCTGGATGCGCCGTGTTCGACGGTCGCGGCAACCAGCTCGACGGCGCCGGCATTCACCAGGTCGCGCATCACCTCGTCCGAAATGCCCCACTCCTGCTGAATTCGCTTGCGCCGCATCCACGGAAGCTCAGGAAGGGTTTGGCGCAGCTTGTCCACCAGCTCGGCGCTCGGAGCGACGGGTTCCAGATCGGGTTCGGGGAAATAGCGGTAGTCTTCCGCGGATTCCTTGCTACGGCCGGGTGATGTGTAGCCGTCTTCGTGAAAGTGTCTGGTTTCCTGGTGCACTCGGCCACCGGAGGAAAGCACCGCGGCTTGCCGGCGCATCTCGTAACGCACCGCCACCTCAACGCTTTTCAACGAGTTGACGTTCTTCGTCTCCGTGCGGGTGCCGAATTCACTCGCGCCGACGGGCATCAGTGACACGTTGGCGTCACAACGCATCGAGCCCTGGTCCATGCGCACGTCGGAAACATCCAACGCCCGCAGCAGATCTCGCAACGCCGTCACATACGCGCGCGTTATCTCCGGCGCACGATCCCCCGCGCCGACGATCGGCTTGGTGACGATCTCGATCAGCGGGACACCGGCGCGGTTGAAGTCGAGCAACGACGCCGTCGCCCCCGCGATCCGGCCGGTCTCGCTGCCCAAATGGGTGAGCTTGCCGGTGTCTTCTTCCATGTGAGCCCGCTCGATCTCGACACGGAATGTCGTCCCGTCGTCGAGCGGCACATCGAGATGTCCGTTGATCGCGATCGGCTCGTCGTATTGCGAAATCTGGTAGTTCTTCGGCATGTCCGGATAGAAATAGTTCTTCCGCGCGAACCGGCACCAGTCGACGATCTCGCAGTTGAGCGCAAGCCCGATCCGGATCGCGGACTCCACCGCGGCCGCGTTCAGCACGGGCAGGGCGCCCGGCAGGCCGAGGCAGACCGGACACACCTGCGTGTTCGGCTTTGCCCCGAATGTCGTCGGGCACGAGCAGAACATCTTGGTAACTGTGGACAGCTCGACATGCACCTCCAGGCCGAGCACCGGCTCGTAACGCGCGACGACGTCGTCGTAGTCGAGCAACTCGGCAGCCGAAGCGAGGGCCATGCCTCGATCGTAGTCAGCCGAAGAAAGCCGCCGCGTCGTCGTAGCGACTCTGCGGCACCAGCTTCAGCTGGCGAACCGCCTCGGCCAGCGGCACCCGACCGATCTCCTGCCCGCGCAGCGACACCATCATTCCGTACTCGCCGGCGTGCGCGGCGTCGGCGGCGTTGACGCCGAACCTCGTGGCCAGCACGCGGTCGTAGGCCGTGGGCGTACCGCCGCGCTGCACATGCCCGAGCACCGTGACGCGCACCTCTTTGTTGATCCGCTTCTCCACTTCGGCCGCCAGTTGCGCCGCGACGCCGGTGAACTTCTCGTGGCCGAACTCGTCGATGCCGCCCTCGCGCAAGCTCATCGACCCCGCAGCAGGTTTGGCGCCCTCGGCCACCACGCAGATGAAGTGCGACGCGCCGCGCTGGAACCGGCGCTTGACCAGGCGGCACACCTCTTCGATGTCGAACGGCTGCTCGGGAATCAGCGTCATGTGCGCGCCGGAAGCCAGGCCCGCATTGAGCGCGATCCAGCCGGCGTGCCGGCCCATCACCTCAACCAGCATCACCCGCTGATGCGACTCAGCCGTTGAGTGCAGCCGGTCGATGGCCTCGGTCGCCACACCCAGCGCGGTGTCGTGCCCGAATGTCACGTCGGTGCAGTCGATGTCGTTGTCGATGGTCTTCGGCACCCCGACGACGGGGACGTTCTCCTCAGACAGCCAATGTGCCGCGGTCAGCGTGCCCTCACCGCCGATGGGGATCAGCACGTCGATACCGTTGTCATCAAGCGTCTGCTTGATCTGGTCCAGCCCCGCCCGCAACTTGTCGGGGTGGACCCGGGCGGTACCCAGCATCGTGCCG
>DATBFF010000084.1:0-64718 GCA_036558625.1 Mycobacterium sp.
CCAGCAGCACCGCGAGCGCGAAGAAATCCTGCAGGAAGCCGAGGACGGGCGATCGGCCGATCAACGGGATGTGGAACTTGGGGTCGAAAAGCACCCCATAGGCCTCGATATAGACGGTCAGCAGGATGAAGAAGCCCCACATCGTGAAGAAGTGCGCCAGGCCGGGCAGTGACCAGCGCAGCAGTCGCGTCTGCCCGAAGACCTCTTCGATCTGGACCGAGACCCGCTTGACGATGTGCTCGGTGCGCCCGGTTGCCGGCTGGCCGGACCGGACGAGATTGAACAGCCAAAACACCCGGCGTGCGGCAAACAGCACCACGACCGCCGTCATGCCCAGGCCCACCACGAGCCTGATCAGTGTCTGTGTCTCCACACCGTCGCCTTCCGGTCGGTCAAGTTACTCACCGGTAACCAGCCTATTGTTACTGGCAAGTAACTTGTCGTCGTTGCCTGCTCATAGTGACATCTCGCACGTAACCACCGCGACCAAGGCTTACCTAACCGGGCGGTGCCAGCAGTGCGCGCAGCATCGACAACAACTCGGTTCGTGACTCGGCGCCCAGCCGGCGGCGGATCCGCGCCACGTGGTGTTCGACGGTCTTCGCCGAGATGAACAGCTGACTGCCGATGTCGCGGTACGGCATGCCCTGCACCAGCAGTTCGGCGACCTCGCGTTCGCGCTCGGACAGCCGTGCCGATCCCGGGGCCGACGCCTGCAAGGGCTCGTCAGTAGGCGCCGATGTTCCGGGCAGCCGCTCGACTGTGGGTTCACTGGGCGCCGCCACCTTCAGGTCGCGGGCCAGCTGCAGCATCGCGCCGGCGATCCGGGCGTCCGGCGTCTGCAACGCGGCCTGGCTCGCAAGCCGGGTGGCCTCCCACGTGTGCCCGTATTCCGCCAGACCCCGAGCGGCGGCGGTCACCTCATCGACGTCCACCTGATTGGCCAGCACCCGCAGCCACACCCGGCCCGCCCCGGCCAGCGCCCTGGCGAACGGGCTCGTCGCGGCTGCCGCCTTCAGCGCCTGCGCGTGGGGCGCGACGGCGTTCGGAGAGCTGGCGAGGATGCCGGCGTGTACCCCGGCCCAGTGCAGCGGCACCGACCACAGCACGGGATTGCCGAGGCTCTCCAACAGAGCGAACGCTTCGTCCAATGCATGCTGCAATCGCTCGACTTGGCGCAGCCGCGCTGCCGCGATCCACAGTTCGCCGAGCGGCAGCAGCGAGTACAGGTCGAGTGCGTATTCGGCCAGCACCTCCGTCGCCACATACCAGTGAGCGTGAAGGCCACCCGAATCCGAACCACGGCGTGCGATCCCGGTGCGAAGTGCCGCTGCCCACAACGCATCTCGCCGATGCAGGGCAGCCGCCGCGGGGCTTGTTGCTCTTCGCGCAAGCGGCTCATCGACGGTTGTTGCTCTTCGCGCAAGCGGCTCATCGACCGCCCCGACGTCGGCGGCCGCGGAGCCGAGTTGTCCGTCGAGCATCTTCACCCAACCGAGCAGCAGTCGATGCCGGTACGCGGAAAACTCGTCGGCTGGCACCGCCACCGCACGGCTGATTACGCTGCGTGCCCGCACCGAGTCACCGCCGTGCAGTGCGGCAAGTGTGATCAGCGCGGCCGGTGTGTCGGGGGCGACGGCCCCGGACCGCCCTGCGGCCAGCGACTGACCGAGCCGCCCGATCGCGACGGCGAACGGCTCCTCCAGCGTGAGCAACAGCCCGTCGGCGAGGCTGCGCGCCGCCCTGCTCGAAGTCGTCGGCGGACCGCCGTCCTGCGCAGTCGATGCCGCCCGCGCGGCGGTCGCATCGCCCGCGCCGATCAGCGTGACCGCGGCGGCGGCGCCGACGGCCGCATCCGGGTGCGGCCCGAGCCACCGGAACAGATCGGCCGCTTGGCCGGCGTTGCCGTCATGTGCCGCGACCGACGCGGCGACGCGAACCGCCGCGGCGCGTTCTGCAGCATCGTCGGTGCCGAGCAGTCCGTCGGCCAATCGGCCGGCCGCGGTGCAGTCGCCGGCAAGTGCAAGTGCGTCGGCGAGCCGTGCGCCAAGATCCGTCGCACCCGCGTCAGCTGCAGCGCGGTACAACCGCGCGGCGTGGCCAGGCTGTGCTGCTGCCCGCTCCGCGTAGCGTGCCAGCGCGGCGGCCAGCTCCGGGTCGCGCACCCCGTGTTCGGCGAGCCGCAACGCCAGATCGGCGGACAATGCCTCCATCTCCAATTGCGTTGACAGCAAGGATGTTTCGACCTCACGGTGGTGCGCGGCGCCGACGACCTGCGCGGCTGCGCGGTGCACCGAGTGCAAGAACGCGATGCCGTGCGACGGTTCCACCAGGCCGCTGCCCCGCGCCCGGTCCACGAGTGTCTGCGCTTCGTCGGACCCGAGGTGCAGCGCCGCCGCGACGTCGGTGGCGGCGAGGTCGGGGCTCAGCGACGCGATCAGCAGCGCATCCAGGACAGGGCCTTCGACCGCCCGCAGCCGGTCGATCAATGCGAACCGCGCACTCTGCGCGATCGAGCCGTCGTCGTTCGTGGGGATCGCCGGCAGCGCGCCGAGCAGCACGGGCGGGTTCTCCCGCTGCAGTGCGAGCGTCAACGCTCGCAGCGCGCTGTTGTGCTGATACGGCGGAGTGGCGACGACCACTGTGGTGGCAGGGTTTTCGGCCCAGGAGACGAGCGCGCTCAGCTCGGCGTCGGGGAGCAGGTGCGCGTCGTCGACCACCACCGCCGTTCCCGTCTGCGGCGCCGAGGCCGGCCGGCCGGTCACCACCACCCCGGCCCTGCGCAACGACGCGCGGATTGCCGACAGTGTCGCAGTCTTGCCCGTGCCCATGCCGCCGACGACGACCGCTTTGACGGCGGCGGTCGGCTCGGCAGCGATCGCGTCGACGAGATCACGAGCCTGCGGCGGTACTTCGTGGGGTAGCGCGCCGGTCATGGCTGTTGGCTAGGGCTGCGGGATCGTAACCGTAACGGAGCCAGGCGTTTTCCGTAGCCTCGGTCGCTGGCTGGCTGGCGAGGACGGCTCGGACTGGTTGTTCACCTGCGACGAGGGCGGCGGGCTCGGTGGGCTCGATGCAGGACTGGACGCCGACGACGTCGGCGTCCGGGTGGAGGTGGACGTGCTCGTGGATGTCGACGTACTGGTCGTGGTCGGCGTCGTGGTCGTGGTCGTGCTCGTGGTGGTGGTTGTCGTGGGTGTCGTCGTGGCGGTGGTTTCGCTCGACGGAGTCGTCGTGGTGGTGGTCGGCGCAAGCCCCGTCGACGACCCCGGCGGCGGCGGCCCCACCACGGTGGAACTGCCGTCGCTACCGGTGACGGTCGTCGTTTCGGTCAGCGGCACACCGGGACTTTCCGGATTCGTCAACGCCCACGACGTGGGTGTGCTGGATTTGTTCGCGTCCATCGGCTCTGATCTGCTGGTCAGCGTCCACACCAGCCCCCCGGTGGCGAGCAGGACCGCGATCAGTGCGGCCGCGAAGATCAGCGGCGGCCGCCGGTACCACGGCAGCGCCGCCACCGGCGCGGCGGCTTCGTCCGGCGGCACGAACTGCATCGGCGGACGGGCGCTGCTCATCGCGGTGGCATCCGGGTCATAGTCGGCGCCGGCATACGGCACGGGTTCGTCGACGCCTTCGTCCTGCGACCAGGCCAGCGCGCGGAAAGTGGCAGACGCTGCGCCGTCGGATGCCGACTCCGTTGCCGCCGCACCGGCCGCGCCGGCAGCCCACGCCGCCGTGGACATGCCGGTCGGGGCACCCTCGGAGGCAGCCGGTGCCAAGCCCGTGGCCATGTCGGCGCCCGGGCCCTGCGCAGCGAGAAGCGCGGCGCCCGCCGCGATGTTCAGCGCGGGCGCGGGAGTGGTCACCACCGGCACCCGCAGCTGCTCGGACAGCCGCTGGGTGATCATCGGGATCGCGGCGCCACCGCCGACCGTCGCCACCGCCGACAGCGATGCGACCGGAATTCGGTTGCGCTGCAACATGTCCTCGAGTGCACCGATTGCTCCGCCCAGCGGCTGCGCGATCAGGTTCTCCAGCTCCGCGCGGGTGACGCGGATGTCGGAGTGGTAACCGGGGAGTTCGGCGGAGAGATCCGCCGCGGTGTCGGCGGAGAGGCGCTCTTTGGCCTGCCGGCATTGTTCGCGAAGTCGAGTCAGCGCGCCGACGGCCGTGGTGCCGGCCGTGTCGACGCCGCTGCTCTGGTTGATGTCGGCGAGCACGTGGGTGAGCAGCGCCTGGTCGATCTGGGCGCCGGAGAACTCCGTGTAGCGCAGCGTCTCGTCGACGGGCTGGAAGTTGTTGGCCGCGTCGGCGAGCGTGATGCTCGTGCCGCTGCCGCCGAAGTCCATCAGCGCCACGATGCCGCTTTCGGGCAGCCCGGGGTTGGTCCGCAGTGCGGCCAGCGCCGCCGCCGCGTCGGACACCAGCTGCGCCGGCACGCCTCCGGGCGACAGGCTGGGTTTGGTGCGCAGCCCGGCGCGCAATGCGCCCAACACGGCCGGGCCCCAGTAGGCGGGCACGGCGACCGCCAACTGGTCGGGTGAGCGGTCTGTGACCGTGTGGACCATTGCGTCGAGGGCATCGACGAGCAGGCCCTCGGCGCTGTGTCGGGACCCGTCCGCCGCGACGAGCGGGACGGGATCGCCGACGCGCTCGACGAACCCGGACAGAACTACTCCGGCGTCGGTGAGGCTTTCCGACGGCACTCCCACCTCGGGCGCTCTGTCGGGGTGCAGCGTCAGCACCGCGGCGCGTGTGACGGGCCGGTCACCCACCCGCGCCGCGACGAGGTTGGTCATCCCAACGGACAACCCCACGGAGTCAGTCATGTTCGAAGAGTCCTTGCCGTTCGCCGTCGTTCACCCCCGACATCGGGCCGTTCCTCACGATAGCGGCTGCGCGCCGATTGGCCGCGCAACATCCCCTAACCGTGGCGCACCCCCTAACGCACTATCCCCTAATCCCGAAAATTCCGCAGTGGCCTTGATACCGATCCGTTATTAGCTGGCAATCGATACCATCAACGACATGGCGAACGAGTTGCTCGACTTCGTGATGACGCTGGTACGCGATCCCGACGCCGCTGCACGCTACGCCGAAGATCCCCATCGGGCCATCGCCGACGCTCACCTGACCAACGTGACCAGCGTGGACGTCGACAATCTGATTCCGGTGGTGTCAGAATCGCTGTCGATGGCCGCACCGGCGCACGACGCCGCGGACGCGAATGTCTGGGCGAGCGGCGCGGCGACGGCGGCGTTCGACGCGTTCGGTGACCAGGTGCCTGCGGTCCACGCCTCGGTGGTCTATCAGCCGGTGATCTCGCCGGCCGATGGCGGTGCCCACTACCCGCACCAGCCCGCAGCCGACCCCCAGGCATTCGACGCCCCGATCGCCGCGCCAGGCCCCGAGCTTCACGACGACGCGCCGATCCCGGATCCCGGGCATGTCGACCCGGTCTTCGAGCATTTGGCCGATCACCCGGTTGACCACCCAATCGATGACCACACAACCGACGACCACCACGGCTGGGACCCACACTTCTGACACCTTCCGGGCGTCTGCCGGGCGGAAGCACCCTAAAGCCCCTAATCCCCTAATCAGATTTGCTGTGAACCCCCATTCAGCCCTAATGATCTAGGGGTCCCGGCCCCGTTTTCGGGCCGCCTGCCACTCCATACCGTGGCTGTCAGATCACCGGATAGCCCGGTGAGAACAACCGAAAGGCACTTCGATGATCAGCTTGATCGACTTCATCCTGAACCTGTTCCGCGACGACCACGCCGCTCAAGCGTTCGTCGTCAACCCCGAGCAGGCGCTGCTGGATGCCGGACTGCCCAACGTGTCCGCGGCACAGATCCAGTCCGTCGCGGCCACCGCGGTCCCGAGCCTCGCGCTTGGCAACGGTGACCCGGTCGCCGGCCTGCAGACCGCGCTGACCAACCACTACGGCTGGGAGCCGGTGATCGCGCCGTCGCCCACCTGGTCACCGACCTGGGCACCGCAAACCGAGTTCTCGCCAACCACCGATCTGGCCAGCCACAACGACACCTCGCTGCTGAGCCCGGACCAGGCCGCGGGTGCAAACGCGCAACAGGGAACGTTCAACCTCGGTTTCGGCGACATCACCCTGTTCGGCAGCAAGACCACCGCCACCGACGGTGGCGTGGCGGTCAGTGGCCATGCCTCGGGCTCCATCGTGACAGGCGACGGCGCCGTCCTGGGCAACGCCAACTCCGTGAACAACGGCGACATCGATTCCGGTTACGGCTCGAATGTCAATGTGGGACAAGGCAACACGACGAACCAGGGCAATACCGCCGCCGGCCATGACGTGGTGACCAACCACGACGGCTCGGTGATCCAGACATCGCACGGGACCACCAGCGTGGACACCACCCACACCGTCGTGGATACGCACAACACGACGACGTCGGTGGCGGACAATTCCGTGCACGACAGCGGGAACCAGTTCGCCAGCGGTAACCACATCGCGAGCGACAACCAGTCCAGCGCCAACTGGGACAACTCGGTGCACGACAACCTCGCGTCGTACAACTCGGTGCACGACTCGTCGTCGACCTACGCGCCGACGCATGTCGAGTCCACCACGGTCGAGACGCACCACAACGCACTGTTCGACGCCCATCACGGGTTCTGATCGGCCGACACAGCGCACCTGGCGGGGACTGCAGAGGGTCCCCGCCAGGTTTGTGCGCATACCGTGGTTCGGTGAGGTGAAGCGTTCCCCGGGGGTAGAGCGCAGCGAAGGGGGAAGACAGAAATGACGCAGCCGAGTGATCCGCGTCAGGTCCAGGTGATCGTCGAGCTGATCGATCACACCCGCAAGATCGCCGAGACCAACGACCGCGACGATTTGGTCGGCCGGCTCGCGGCGTGCCGCAGCCGCATCACCGATCCGCAGATCCGGGTAGTGGTTGCCGGCCAGCTCAAACAGGGCAAGAGCCAGCTGATCAACTCGCTGCTGAACATGCCTGTCGCACGCGTCGGTGACGACGAGTCCACCGTGCTGACCACCGTCGTCCTGTACGGGGAGCAGCCCGCCGCGCAACTGGTCGTCGCGGGTGCCGACGGCGGCGTCGAGGCCGTAGAGATCCCGACCGCTGACCTGGGCAAGGATCTGCGCCGCGCCCCGCAGGCGGGCGGCCGCGAAGTGTTGCGCGTCGAGGTGATCGCGCCGAGCCCGCTGCTCAAAGGTGGGCTGGTGTTCATCGACACCCCTGGCGTCGGAGGGCACGGCCAGCCCCATCTCGCGGCGACCCTGGGTCTGCTTCCTGACGCCGACGCGATGCTGATGGTCAGCGACACCAGCCAGGAGTTCACCGAACCCGAGATGACGTTCATGCGCCAGGCGGTGGAGGTCTGTCCGGTCGCCGCGATCGTCGCGACCAAGACGGACCTCTACCCGCACTGGCGCGCGATCGTCGAGGCCGACCACGCACACCTTCAGCGAGCGGGTCTCGACGTGCCCCTCATCCCGGCGTCGTCGCTGTTACGCAGCCATGCGATCTCGTTCAACGACAAGGAACTCAACGACGAGTCGAACTTCCCCGAGATCGTCACGTTTCTCTCCGACAAGGTGCTGTCGCGGGAGAACGACCGGGTGCGCGACCAGGTGGTCGCGCAATTGCGCTCTGCCGCCGAACATTTGACGCTGACACTGAGCTCTGAGCGCTCCGCACTGACCGATCCCGCCGAACGTGAGCGGCTGACCGCCGACCTGGAACAGCGCAAGGCCGAAGCGCAGGACGCATTGGCCGCCTCGGCGCTGTGGCAGCAGGTACTCAACGACGGGATCGCGGACCTGACCGCTGACGTCGACCATGACATGCGGGCCCGATTCCGCTCCATCACAGCACATCTCGAGAACATCATCGATGGCTGCGACCCCACTTTGCAGTGGGCCGAAATCGGCGCCGAGGCCGAACAGGGCGTTGCCGAGGCTGTCGGTGACAATTTCGTCTGGGCGTTTCAGCGGGCCGAAGCGCTGACCAAGGAGGTAGCCCGCACGTTCGTGGAAGCCGGCCTCGACCCGGTCAAGGCACCGGTGATCAGCGCACGCGAAATGGGCGCCAGCTTCAGTGAATTCAAGTCGCTGGCCCGGATGGACGAAAGGCGGGTGAGCGCCAGCAGCAAGGTGGTCAGCGGGATGCGGGGCTCCTACGGCGGTGTGCTGATGTTCGGGATGCTCGGTTCGCTTGCCGGGCTGGGGATGTTCAACCCGCTGTCGATCGGCGCCGGCCTTCTGCTGGGCCGCAAGGCTTACAAGGAGGACATGGAAAACCGAATGCTGCGGGTGCGCAACGAGGCGAAGAACAACGTGCGCCGGTTCGTCGACGACGTCACGTTCGTCGTCACCAAGGAATCTCGCGACCGCCTGCAGGCCATCCACCGCCGGTTGCGCAACCACTACCGCACCATCGCCAACGAGACCTCCCGCTCGCTCAACGAATCTCTTCAGGCGATGCTGATGTCGGCGCGTCTACAGGAAAACGAGCGCAACCAGCGCGTCGCCGAACTCGACCGGCAACTCGACGTCTTGCGTCAGGTCTCGGCAAAGGCTGCGGAAATGGCCGCCGCCGAACCCGTTGCGGCCGAGCCGACGCCTGCTGCGCCCAGGCTCACGCTGCGCGGTCCGCAATAAAATCGACGCGTGAGCACCAGCGACCGGGTTCGCGCCATCCTCGCCGGGACGATCCGCGCTTACCGCTCCGATCCCGCCTACCAGCACCGTGGCGAACTGCTCACCGAACTGGACCGCGTCGGCTGGAGACTGAACCAGCCGATCCGCATCGCGCTGGCCGGCACGCTCAAGGCAGGGAAGTCAACGCTGGTGAATGCGCTGGTGGGGGAGAACATCGCGCCCACCGACGCCACCGAGGCCACCCGGATCGTCACGTGGTTTCGGCACGGGCCCACGCCGAAGGTCACCGCCAACCACCGCGGCGGGCGGCGCACGAACGTGCCGATCGACCGGCACTTCGGTGATCACGGGGGATTGACCTTCGATTTCGGCGACCTTGACCCGGACAGCGTCGTCGACCTCGATGTCGAGTGGCCGGCCACCGAGTTGATCGACGCGACGATCATCGACACGCCAGGCACGTCTTCGCTGTCAAGCGACGTGTCCGCGCGCACGTTGCGGCTTCTGGTTCCCGAGGACGGCGTGCCGCGCGTCGACGCCGTGCTGTTCTTGCTGCGCACGCTCAACGCCGCCGACATCGCGCTGCTCCAGCAGATCGGCCACCTGGTCGGCGGGTCGGCGGGCGCGTTGGGCGTGATCGGGGTGGCTTCGCGCGCCGACGAGATCGGCGCCGGGCGTATCGACGCGATGTTGTCGGCCTCCGACGTCGCGAAGCGGTTCACCGAGGAGATGAACAAGACGGGGATCTGCCAGGCGGTGGTGCCGGTGTCGGGGCTGTTGGCCCTGACCGCCCGCACACTGCGGCAAAGCGAGTTCGTCGCGCTGCAGAAGCTGGCCGGCGTCGACGCCGCGGAGATGGCGAAGGCGATGCTGTCGGCGGATCGTTTCGCGCGCGAAGGCAGTCCATTGCCCGTCGACGCCGCTACCCGCAGACAGCTGCTGGACCGGTTCGGAATGTTCGGCATCCGGATTTCGATCGCCGTATTGTGTTCCGGGGTAAGCGATTCGGTGGCATTGGCAGACGAGCTGCTGGAGCGCAGCGGCCTGGTCGCGCTGCGCGACGTCATCGATCAGCAGTTCGCCCAGCGTTCGGATTTGTTGAAGGCGCACACCGCACTGCTGTCGTTACGACGCTTCGTCGAGGTCAACCCGATCTCGGCAGCCGGCGCGATCATCGGCGACATCGACCCTCTGCTCGCCGACACCCATGCGTTCGAGGAGCTGCGGCTGTTGAGTCAATTGCATTCACGCCCAACGACTTTGAACGACGCTGAGATGGCGTCGCTGCGCCGGATCATCGGCGGCTCGGGCACTGACGCTGCGAGCCGGCTGGGACTGACTCCGGAGGTCCCCTACGACGGCCCGCGCGCCGCGTTCGCCGCCGCGCAGCGCTGGCGGCGCCGGGCCGAGCATCCGCTCAACGACCCGTTCACCGCCCGGGCCTGCCGTGCGGCCGTGCGCAGTGCGGAAGCCCTTGTGGCGCAGTACTCCTAGGGCGGTTCGGGTCGCCACCGTCGGCCAGTGCGACAACGGCCTCATGGGCGAATGCCTGGCGGATCACGGCGGCGGAGATGGGGCCGTGACGGTCACCGTGCTGGTGCTGGTCGATGTGCTGACGCTGGTGGTCGTGCTCGTGCTCTCCGATGTCGTCGTTGTGGTCGTGGTCGTCGACTCCGTCGTGGAGGGCGTCGTCGTGGTCGTGGTGGTCGGCGTGGTGGACTCGGTGGTCGACGTGGGTGAGGTCGTCGGCGTCGTGGTGGTGACCGGGGTGCTGGTGGGCGTGATCGGCGATATCCGCTCCTTCGAGTTGGATCCGCCGAAGATCAGCAAGATGATCAGCACGAGGATGAGCGTGCCCAGCACGCCGTAGAGGACATACGCCCACGGCCTCTGGTACCACGGAGTCGGAACCTCGCCGGACGGCTGGTCGCTGTACCCGATGTACTCGGTCGGCTGATCCCAGTTGTGATTCGGGTCGTCGGGGGGTCGGTTAGACACGGGCCTTCATGGTAGCGGCTTCGACTCAGTAGTGCGGGAACGCCCGGTGCGGTTCCGGGCTCACGCTCATCGGTGCGCGCGTCACGTTGATGCGCGGTGGCGCCGTCGGAGTCGCTTCGTGCGTGGGTGGCGGGGCGACGACGATGGGTGCGCTGGCGGTCGGCTCGCTTTCGCTCGGCGACTCGCTGGGTAGCGACTCGGTGGGCGGCGGCGCGGGGACCGTCGCGATCATCGGTGGCCGCGTCTTCGCCGGTGCCGACGAGGGCGTGGCGGGGGCGGTCGGATCGGTGTCGTGAGTGGGGCCGCGTGACGTGCGTGAGAACAGCAACACCGCCGAGACCACGATCGCGATCACGGCACCGCCGATCGCGCAGATCGCGAGCAACGCGACGGTCGTGCGATACCAGGGTGCGGGCGGTGGCTTGTACGGTTCGACGTCGTAGTCGTCGAACTCGAAGTCGTCGGTATCGCCGAGGTCTTCCCACAGGTAGTCGAAGTCGCCCGGCGGTTCCGTCACCGCCACGGGGGCATCGTACTCAGCCCGTCATCGCCGCGTACGCGTCGGTCAGGCCGGCGATAGAAAACTTCGCAAAAAGTGTCCACTGCACCCGGGCCGGCGGCTCCTATCTGCATGAGGAGCAAGACAGCCACCGTCTACCAGATCGTCGATCGGCTGCACGCCGGGCGCACCGTGCGGGTGCGAAGTGAGCAGATCGCGCCGACCGTGTCCGGCTGGTTGGCCGAACTGGGCGCCGACAGCCCGCTCGCCGACGACCTGGCCCGTGCGGTGCGCGCCGGAAACTGGCCCGCCGCCCACGCCCTCGAGGACCTGCTGTCCGTCGACGTGAGCGTCGCGGCCTAGTGCAGGCGATCCCGCAGCCGCGCGGCCTCCTCGACCAGCACGCCCGTCAGCACCTCGTCAAGCGCCCGGCGGAAGAGATACGACTGCGCGGCCATCCCGACCTCGCGCAGACGGTCGACGGTGCCGGCGAGCTTGTGCCACTTTTCGGTAGGCATGCCGGCATCGATGAACGGCCGCCAAACCTCCTCGCGGACCGTGTCCAGCAGCAGCGCCGCAATTGCCCGGTGATGACCATGTGCTTTGGCCAGGGTCGAGGCGAAGGTCGCCGGCGACAACCCGGCACTCGCGGCTGACTCCAGGACGCTGAGCACCGCCGCGTCGATCAGGTATGTGTCGTCGGCTGATTCGACGAGTCCGGCGTCTTTCAGTGCCACGGCGATACCGGCCCCTAGCCGCGCCTCGAGCTCCAGCTCGGTCAACCTGACGCGCTGCTCGTCGGCGAACGGAGCCAGCGCGCCGGCCGCGAGCTGGCGCACGTCGGCCTCGGCGTCGATCGCGGGAGTTTCCAGCACGCGCCGGATCAAGTCGAGCGGAAACCCTTGTGCGCGTAGCTCTTTGATGCGGTTGATTCGCGCCAGGTGGTCGCCGGTGTAGATGCCGACCCGGCCACGGCGTTCGGGCGGCGGAATCAGCCCGTACGTCTGCCATTGGCGGATGTTGCGCCCGGTCATTCCCGAGCGTCGCGCCAACTCGTCAAGTGTCAGCTCCATCGCTCTTGAATATTACATGTCTGATCGTTACGTTAATTTACGTAATAATTGCTGTCGGCCCAGGGAGAAATGGAATGACACTGACCAGCGATGTGCGGCTGACCAGGCAATACGGTCCGCTGGTGGCCAGAACGCTCGCGGCGAACATCGCCGACCTCGCGTATATCAAGTTGCGCCACCGGCCTATTCCGGCGGGTGTGCAGCTGACCGACTTCGACCCGTTCGATCCGGCCACCGCAGCCGATCCATATCCCGCCTACCGGCAGCTCCTGGCCGAGGGGCCAGTGCATTACAGCCCCAAGTGGAGCATCTTCATCTTGAGCCGCTACGCCGACGTGCGTGCCGCGGCCCGGGCTGACGACAGACTGTCCAGCGCCGAGGGCGTGACTCTGGGCCGGATGGACTTGCCGGTGCTGCTGACGTCCGACCGCCCCGTGCATACCCGGATGCGCAAGCAGGTGCAGCCCGGCTTCACGCGCGGGGCGCTCGAATCGTGGCGGCCGATGGTAGACCGGCTTGCTCGTGAGTTAGTCGAGAAGCTCATGGCCCAGCCCGGCGCCGATGTCGTCGCGACGCTCGCGGGCCCGATGCCGATGCGGATGATCAGCCACATTCTTGGGGTTCCGGCGGAGAACGACACGGCATTCCGGCACTGGTCCAACGACACCGTTCACATCGCGAACATCACGTTTACGCGTCGCGGTCTGAGGCAACTCGTTCCGACGCTGAACGGCTTCCGCCATCTACACGCATTCTTCACCGAGC
Source organism: Mycobacterium sp. (assembly GCA_036558625.1). Classification (GTDB taxonomy): domain Bacteria; phylum Actinomycetota; class Actinomycetes; order Mycobacteriales; family Mycobacteriaceae; genus Mycobacterium. The sequence continues at coordinate 13,001 of DATBFF010000084.1, forward strand.
AGCTGGCGGCGAGCAGAATGCTCGGTGAAGATACGGTCTTGGGGCGGCTGGTCGCGAATTCGGACGACGGACAGGTCAGCCACGAGGAGCTGTTCTTCTTCGCGGTGCTGTTGCTGCTGGCCGGAAACGAGACGACGACCAACCTGCTCAGCACGATGTTGCTCACGCTGGCGGAGCGGCCGGATCAACTTGAGCTACTGCGTGCCAACCCGCAACTCATCGCGTCAGCGATCGAGGAACAGCTGCGGTTCATCTCCCCGATTCAGAGTTTCTTCCGCAGCGCCCGTAGCGATTACCGCGTGGGTGATGCGACGATCCCCGCCGGCTCACGGGTGCTGCTCCTGTGGGGTGCGGCGAATCGCGACCCGCGCGAGTACGACGATCCGGACACCTTCCGCGCCGACCGCGACCCGGCCGGCCATCTGGCGTTCGGGTCGGGGATCCATCTGTGTCTCGGCGCGCAGCTCGCCCGGATGGAGGCGCAGGCGGTGCTGCGCGAACTTGTGCAGCGGGTGGACCGGATCGAGGTCACCGGAACTCCGAAGTGGACGACTAATCCGAATCTCCGTGGCTTGGCACGACTTAACGTGCGGCTCGCCCCAATTTAAGCGTCGAGAACCTCGTTCACCCGGGCTTCGACGTCGCCCAGCCCGGAGAGATCGATGCCGAACCGCTTGGTCAGCGCGTCGGCGACCTGGGCCGCTGTCTCGAACCGGATCCGCTCGGTGGTGTCGGCACGGTGGATCGCGAGGTTGCGCCCGCTCAAGTTCCAGCGCGCGTCGTCGGTGACCAGCGCCACCATCAGGCTCGTCACGAAATGCGATTCCGGAAACGTCGACACATACCAACTTGCGACTTGCAAGTCGATCAGCGGTTGCGGCTGCCTGCTGAAGACGTACAGCGGCTGCCAGGTGTCGCGAACACACGCTTCCAAGACCAGCCGGTCGCCGTGCTCGGAAATCCGGTACGGCTCATGGCGGGTCTGCGCAACCACATTCGCCTGCAACGGGATTGGCGACGACAACGTCTGCCCGCCGAACCCGACGTCGACGAGGAACCTGCCGTCGACGCCACCCACGGACACCGACAGCACGTTGTGGGTCTGTGCGGCAGGCGGCCCGGCGAGGCCGTCTGGCCTCATCCAGACGACACGTCCGGCAAGCGCGTCGACGCCAAAACCCAGTTCCGTCAACGCATATCGCATCAAGCCGTTCTGCTCGAAGCAGTATCCGCCGCGGCGGCGACGCACGAGTTTGTCGGACAGGGCGGTCGGGCTGAGGTCGTAGACCGGCGTGCCCAGAAGCGGGTCGAGGTTCTCGAACGGGATCGCGCGGTTGTGCGCGGCCACCAACGCGCACAGCGTGTCAAGGGTGGGCTCTGAGCTACCGGCGTATCCAATCCGGCGGAAGTAGGCATCGGTGTCAAAGCCCGACTCCATGTGAGTCACCCTTCCGGAGTGCGGTCTGCCCACGGCTTGGCTTGCTCGAGTTGACTCGCAATGCGAAACAGGACGTCCTCGCGGCCATATGCGGCGACGAGCTGAACGCCCACCGGCAGCCCGTCGGCCGTCCACTCCAACGGCAGGTTGATCGCGGGCTGGCCGCTCATGTTGAACGGCGGCGTGAAGGGCACGAACTGCCCCGCCCGTCGCATCGAGCTCATCGGATGCTCAGGGTCGTTGACGATCGTCCCGAGGGGCAGCGGCAGCTCGGCGAGTGTCGGTGTGAGCAGAAGATCCCAGCCGTCGTGCCACCACGACTGCAATGCGCGCCGGTATCTCGCCACTGCTGACAGCGCCGCGGCGTAGTCCACCGATGAGAAGTGATCGGCGAAATCTGCTTGGGCCCGGTTCATCGGCTCGAACTCGTCGGCCGCCAGCGGCCGACCGAGCTGCTCCTCGAACCGTCGTCGTGACATGCCCATGTTGGCACTCCACAGCGCACCGAAAATCGAACCAAAGCTGGTGTCCTCTAGTACGTTTGGCCAGGCTTCTTCGACGCGGTGGCCCAGCGACTCCAGTAGCTTCCCGACGGTCCGCGCCGCTGCGGTGCACTCGGCGTCCACGGGGCCGCCCTGTGGATGGTGGTCGAGCATCCCGATGCGCAGCCGGCCCGGATCCCGGCCGAGCTCTTCGGTGTATGGCCGCGCCGGCGCCGGGGCGATCACCTGGTCGCCGACGCCGGGCCCGCGGGTGGCGTCGAGGAGGGCGGCGCTGTCGCGGACGGTCCGGCTGACGCAGTGCTCGACGGACAGGCCGCTCTCTTCTCGCAAGGGGCCCAGCGTGATTCGGCCTTGACTTGGCTTGAGTCCCACCAGCCCGCAGCATGCCGCGGGGATCCGGATCGATCCGCCGCCGTCGCTGGCGTGGGCGAACGGAACCATGCCCGAAGCGACCGCCGCGGCGGCGCCGCCACTGGAACCTCCTGGCGTGCGGGTGGTGTCCCACGGGTTGTGCGTCGCGCCCCAGGCCACCGGCTCGGTGGTCGGGACGCTGCCCAGCTCGGGACTGTTGGTGCGCCCGGCGATGACCAGACCGGCCGCGCGGTAGCGGCTGACCAGGGTGGTGTCGACGGCCGAGATGACGTGCGCCTCCTTCAACGCGATGTTGCCGTTGCTGATCCGTTGGCCCGCGTAGTCCGCGAACAGGTCCTTGATGAGGAAGGGCACGCCGCGAAACGGGCCGTCGGGCAGGTTGCCGGCGGCCGTTTCGCAGGCGTGGTCGAACCAGCGGATCACGACAGCGTTGATCTCCGGGTCGATGCGTTCGATGCGTTCGATCGCCGCTTCCAGCAGCTCGCCGGGCGTCGCGTCGCCTGAGGCGACGAGCGCAGCCTGGTCGACGGCATCCATCCACCGTGTCTCGTCGGCAAGCGCGCTCACGCGCGCAGAATGCCACAACCGGCGAGCGGGCGGCCAGCCCACGCTCAGCCCGTCGACAGCGAGACCACAGGCAGCGGCCTTATCTTCAGCGACGTGCCGCAGTCCCTACCCGCGGACCTGCACCTCGAGCTGCCGTCGGCCGTGGCCGCCGAGGTGCGGTGGGCCTTCACCCCACCGCGGTCGTGGCTCGCCGGCGTCGTCGCCAACCTCGGGCTCGCCGCCCTGTGGCTGCTCGTACCGCCGCTTCACCCGCACCATCACCACGACTGGGTGATATTGATCGGCACCTACTTCTCGTCGTTCATCCTCGCGGACGTCACCACCACGAATCTCCTTGGTATTGACCACATCCGGGTAGGCGAGGCACTGGATGACGGGGTTCCGTTGTGGCGCATCCTGCTGGTGAAGAACCTCACTCTCGTCGTGATCGTCGGCGTTCCCACGCTCGCGGTCGCAGTGGGAATGACGCTGTGGTTGGAAACCCCAGCGCGCCTTGCCATCACGGTCCCCGATGTAGCAGTGCCGATCGTGTCGTGGCTGGGGGTCGGCAACTTGGTGTCAGTGTTGCTGCCGGTCGGCGACCAGCCGCTGGTTGCTCGGTGGCGGCAGCGGCGGGACCGCCGCGCGACCCTCAAATGGATCGCACACTTGGCGCTGCCGTACCTGCTGTACTACGTCGCCGATCCGGTGGGCGGTGTGGAGCACAAGTTCTTGTGGCGCGAGGTTCCGCGAGCCGTCGCTTCCATTCTCGGTCGCGAGAGCCGCAGTTTCGTTCACATCGGAATCGCGTTCGCCGTGTGGGCCGTCACCACCGCGCTCGCGCTGCTGTTCTTCTCGGGACGTGGCCTTCACATCGCGGAGTCCGACCGCGACGAAGGCAGGACGTCGGTCGCTGCTTAGTGCAGTCGCGACGCGACGTTGTCGACGATCGGCGCGGGCTTGCCCGGCCAGTCGGTGTCGCCGTTGCCGATGTCGCAGATGACTGACGGGATCCACTTCGCCCCGGTCGGGATTCCCGGGACGTAGATCGACGCCGTCGCCTCCGCGCCCGGCACGCCTCTGGGGCCCAGGTGAAATGGCAGCGAGCGGAACGGCGGCAGTAACGCGCCCACCGGGGTCGCGGTGTAGGTGCAGTTCTTTTCGGCCTTGGCGAAGTTCATGATCTCGACGATCCAGCCGGCCGGTCCCGGCGTGACGCTCCAGACGCCCACGTCAGGCTCGGCCTGCGCCGGTCCGGCGCCCAAGAAAAGCATCGCAGGTGTGGCCACTGCGGCAGATCCCAGAGTGATGGCGACCTTCTTGACGAGTGTGTGAATGCGCATGTCCTGCTCCTCGTGCACTGTTCCCCTACTACACGCCGAACCGTAAGCACTTGAGCGCGGGAATGAAATCAGGTGTTTTCCTGTACTTCGCAGTCGCGCCGCGGCATCTATACTCGCCTATACATTTAATGGTTTATAGATGAATCTAGGTGATCGGCAGCAGTGAAAGGAAGCGTCTACACCCCGGGCGCCGGCCATTCTCCTCGCGTGCTCGCCGGTCGCGATGCGCTCTTGCACGACTTCGAGTTGATGCTCAACGACGTGTCCGTCGAGGGCCGCGTCCGTGCCCAGGACATCATCTTGAGCGGTCCGCGAGGCGTCGGCAAGACGGTCACGGTCACGGCTTACGGCACGCTGGCTGCCAGCACGGGCTACGAGGTGGTCAATCTGCAGGCGGTCGCCGGCCAGGCGGGCCTCGTCGACTCACTGCTTCATCGGGCTTCCGGCAAGCTGCAGGCGGGCGCAGGGCCGTGGCAACGTGCCAAAAAGGCCTTCGATCGGCTCGCCGGCGTCAACCTTTCAGCGGCGGGTTTCGCGGCCGGCGTCAGCACCCACCCGAAAGAGAGCCGCGTACCGCCGACCGACGCGGGCACGCTGGCCGAGGCGTTGCTCGCCGTCGCGTCCGAGGTTCGCAAGGACCGTCCGTCCGGCGGGCTGCTCATCACCCTCGACGAAGTACAGGTCGCCTCGCCTCCCGACCTCGCGCTACTTGCCGCCACACTGCATCGGCTCAACGTGGACCACCCGCAAGCCGCTGTCGTCTTCACCGGGACCGGGCTTCCCCACACCCCCGAGGCGCTGCGGAAGGCCGGCGTCACGCACCCCGACCGCCTGTTCACCCTCGAGCCACTCCCGCTCACGCTGAGTCGCGACGACGCCGCGTACGCCATCGTGGAACCAGCCCGGCGCGTGGGCGTCAGCTGGCAACCGGAGGCCGTCGAACGGGTCGTGGCGGCGAGCAACGGCTACCCTGCCCACCTCCAACTCTTCGCGCACACGACGTGGCTGGCCGCGCCGGGACCCACCGTCGTCACACTCGCGGACGTCGACGCGGCGCTGCCGACTGCCGCCGCCCAGCTTCAGCACCGCAGCTTCGGCCCGCGCTGGGACCGCATGCCCGATCGGCAGATGGAGTTTCTCGCCGCCCTCGCGCTGGCCGGTGGACGCGCCACCACAGCTCAACTCGGAATGATGCTCGGCCGGACGGCGTCTGAGTTGTCCTGGATACGCCAGGCCCTCCTCGAAGAGGGCGACGTCTTCGCGCCGAAACGCGGCCAGCTGTCGCTGACCGTGCCGCTGATGGGCCCGTTCGTGCTGGCGAACTACGAGCAGGCGCGTGCGGAGGCCGACAACTCCGGAATTCTCAGCCTCGAAGCGATGTGCCGCAACGGCGGCCTGCCCGCTGGCGAGCTGCCGCCGGGAACAAACTCCGCGCCGGCCCCGTTGGCATGAGCGAAACCTGAGTGCATTAGGCTCAACTACGGGTTTGACTCGACCACCGTGGCCGGAGCAGACTTGAGCCTGGTTCGCTCATCAGACGTAAAACATCAAGCAGGACATCAAAGCAGGAGGAAACACCATGGCTCGTGCGGTCGGAATCGACCTCGGGACCACCAACTCCGTCGTCGCGGTTCTGGAGGGTGGCGACCCCGTCGTCGTCGCCAACTCCGAGGGCTCGCGCACCACGCCGTCCGTCGTCGCGTTCGCGCGCAACGGCGAGGTGCTGGTCGGCCAGCCCGCCAAGAACCAGGCGGTGACCAACGTCGACCGCACCATCCGGTCGGTCAAGCGCCACATGGGCACCGACTGGTCCGTCGACATCGACGGAAAGAGCTAGACCGCCCCGGAGATCAGCGCGCGCATCCTGATGAAGCTGAAGCGCGACGCCGAGAGCTATCTCGGTGAGGACATCACCGACGCGGTCATCACCACGCCGGCGTACTTCAACGACGCGCAGCGCCAGGCCACCAAGGACGCCGGCCAGATCGCCGGGCTCAACGTGCTGCGCATCATCAACGAGCCGACCGCCGCGGCGCTGGCCTACGGCCTGGACAAGGCCGACAAGGAACAGACCATCCTGGTGTTCGACCTCGGTGGCGGCACGTTCGACGTCTCGCTGCTGGAGATGGGCGAGGGCGTCGTCGAGGTCCGTGCCACCAGCGGCGACAACCACCTCGGTGGCGACGACTGGGACGACCGCATCGTCGAGTGGTTGGTCGACAAGTTCCGCGGCACCAGCGGCATCGACCTGACCAAAGACAAGATGGCGATGCAGCGGCTGCGGGAAGCGGCCGAGAAGGCCAAGATCGAGCTCTCGAGTTCGCAGAGCACGTCGATCAACCTGCCGTACATCACCGTTGACGCCGACAAGAACCCGCTGTTCCTCGACGAGCAGCTGACACGTGCCGAATTCCAGCGGATCACGCAGGACCTGCTGGACCGCACCCGCAAGCCGTTCCAGTCGGTGATCGCCGACACCGGAATCTCGGTGTCCGACATCGACCACGTGGTGCTCGTGGGTGGTTCGACGCGCATGCCCGCCGTCACCGATCTGGTCAAGGAGCTCACCGGCGGCAAGGAGCCCAACAAGGGCGTCAACCCCGACGAGGTTGTCGCAGTGGGCGCCGCGCTGCAGGCCGGCGTGCTCAAGGGTGAGGTGAAAGACGTTCTGCTGCTTGACGTTACGCCGCTGTCCCTGGGTATCGAAACCAAGGGCGGCGTGATGACCAAGCTGATCGAGCGCAACACCACGATCCCGACCAAGCGGTCGGAGACCTTCACCACCGCCGACGACAACCAGCCGTCGGTGCAGATCCAGGTCTATCAGGGTGAGCGCGAGATGGCCTCGGCCAACAAGCTGCTCGGCTCCTTCGAGCTGACCGGCATCCCGCCGGCCCCGCGAGGCGTGCCGCAGATCGAGGTCACCTTCGACATCGACGCCAACGGCATCGTGCACGTCACGGCCAAGGACAAGGGCACCGGCAAGGAGAACACGATCCGCATCCAGGAGGGCTCCGGCATCTCCAAGGAGGAGATCGACCGAATGGTCAAGGACGCCGAGGCGCACGCCGACGAGGACCGCAAGCGTCGCGAGGAGGCCGACGTGCGCAACCAGGCCGAGACGCTGGTCTACCAGACGGAGAAATTCGTCAGCGAGCAGCGTGAAGCCGAGGGTGGTTCGAAGGTCCCCGAGGACACGCTCAACAAGGTCGACACCGCGATCGCCGATGCCAAGCAGGCCCTGAACGGCAGCGACATCAACGCAATCAAGTCCGCGATGGAAAAGCTCGGCCAGGAGTCGCAGGCGCTGGGGCAGGCCATCTACGAGGCCACCCAGGCCGCGCAGGCGTCCGGCGGAGGTGACGGCGCCGAGAGCACGTCCGGTGCCGACGACGTGGTGGACGCCGAGGTCGTCGATGAGGAGCAGGAGAGCAAGTGAGCCCGCAGCAGGAGCCTCACGAACCCGTGACCGTCACCGACAAGCGGCGCATCGATCCCGAAACCGGAGAAGTGCGTGAGGGCGTAGCGGGGCCGGCGCCCAGTGGGCCGGCGCCGGTGGCGCCCGAACCGGAGGAGGCCGCTGAGCTGAAGGCGACGCTGCAGCGGGTCAAGGCGGAATACGACAACTATCGCAAGCGCTCGGTGCGCCAAGAGCAGCTCGCCGGCGAGCGGGCCAAGGCCTCGGTCCTGGCTCAATTGCTCGGCGTGCTGGACGATCTCGAGCGCGCACGCAGCCATGGTGACCTGGAGTCCGGGCCGCTGAAGTCGGTCGCGGACAAGCTGACCGGTGCGCTTGCAGGCCTCGGCCTGGAAGCGTTCGGTGACGAGGGCGACGAGTTCGACCCGTCGTTGCACGAGGCCGTCCAGCACGAGGGTGACGGGTCCAACCCCGTCGTCGGCACCGTGATGCGCCGCGGCTACCGGATGGGCGAGCAGATTCTGCGGCACGCAATGGTGGGCGTGGTCGATGAGCCGCTTGCGCCAAGAGCATCGGAGGTCGACACGGTGAACGAAGAGCCGGGCGCAAACGCGGAAGAGGCCGCAGAATCAGAAGAATCAGCCAGCTGAGCGCTGGAAGGAGGTGACGCCCGATGGCTCAACGTGAGTGGGTCGAAAAAGACTTCTACAAGGAGCTGGGCGTCTCCTCGGACGCCAGCGCCGACGAGATCAAGCGCGCCGCCCGCAAGTTGCTCGCCGAGAACCATCCAGACCGCAACCCAGGCAACGCCGCCGCCGAGGAACGGTACAAAGCGGTGTCGGAGGCCAAGGACGTGCTGACCGACTCCGCCAAGCGCAAAGAGTACGACGAGACGCGGCGGCTGTTCGCCGAAGGCGGCTTCGGTCGACGGCGCTTCTCCGCGGGCAACTTCGGCGGGTTCGGTACCGCCGGAAATGGGACGGAGTTCAACCTCAACGACCTGTTCGACTCGGCCGGCCAGACCGGCGGCGCGAATATCGGCGATCTGTTCGGCGGTCTGTTCGGCCGCGGCGCGCAGCCGCGACCCAGCCGTCCACGTCGCGGCAACGACCTCGAGACCGAGACCGAACTCGATTTCATCGAGGCCACCAAGGGCGTGGCGATGCCGCTGCGGCTCACCAGCCCGGCGCCGTGCACGAACTGTCACGGCAGCGGTGCGCGGCCGGGCACCAGCCCGAAGGTGTGCAGCACCTGTAACGGCTCCGGCGTGATCAACCGCAACCAGGGCGCGTTCGGGTTCTCCGAACCGTGCACGGACTGCCGCGGAACCGGCTCGATCATCGAGCACCCCTGCCCAGAGTGCAAAGGCACCGGCGTGGCCACCCGCACTCGCACCATCAATGTGCGCATTCCTCCCGGTGTGCAGGACGGGCAGCGGATCCGACTGCCCGGTCAAGGCGAGGCGGGGCTGCGCGGCGCGCCGTCCGGTGACTTGTACGTCACCGTGCACGTGCGCACGGACAAGGTATTCGGACGCGACGGCGACGACCTGACGGTCACCGTGCCGGTAAGCTTCTCCGAATTGGCTTTGGGCACAACGCTTTCCGTGCCGACCTTGGACGGCAAGGTCGGCGTGCGGGTGCCGAAGGGCACCGCCGACGGGCGCATCCTGCGGGTGCGCGGCCGCGGCGTGCCAAAGCGCGACGGAGGCAACGGCGACCTGTTGGTCACGGTCAAGGTCGCAGTGCCGCCCAACCTGGAGGGCGCGGCCGTCGACGAGCTGGAGAAGTACGCGGCAGCGGAGAAGGCCAGCGGGTTCGATCCGCGCGCCGGATGGGCGGGGCGCTGATGAGCGCTTGCGCGAAGAAGAGACAATCATGAGCAAATCCGACGAAACCCGCACGTTCTTGATCTCGGTGGCCGCACAGCTGGCCGGCATGCATGCGCAGACACTGCGCACCTACGACCGGCTCGGGCTGGTGACGCCCCGCCGTAGTACCGGAGGCGGGCGGCGCTACTCGCAGCGCGACGTCGACCTGCTCCGCGAGGTACAGCGGCTCTCGCAGGACGAAGGCGTCAATCTGGCGGGCATCAAGCGCGTCATCGAGCTGACCAACCAAGTCGAGGCGCTGCAGTCGCGGGTGCGCGAGCTGACCGAGGAGGTCGAGCACCTGCGCGCTAACCAGCGTCGCGACGTGGCGGTGGTGCCGAAGTCGACGGCGTTGGTGGTGTGGGAACCGCGGTCGCGCCGGCGCCGCTAGACGTGGATGGAGAACGTCGCGGTGGCGGGCTCGTCCTCGGTGGCCACCCGGTAGGTGCCGCGGCGCAACGAGTCGGTGGGCGCACACATCGGCTCGAAACAGATCACCTCGTCGTCGCTGGGCGAGAACACCTGCGCGGCGGTGTAGCCCTCGTCGTAGTGCACCTCTATGCGTCGGTCACCGCCCGCGATTGCGAACACCGAGCCCGGCTCCACTTCGTCGTAGCTGTTGTCAAAGTACTTGTCGCCCAACGTCTCCGTAACGGCCTCGCGCTCCTCCGTCTGCCCGGTGGGAATCATCCACGCGTTCACCGGGCAGTAGCGCATGGCCGGCAACTCCATCTGCCACTGCTCGCGCGGTACGTCGGGAATCCGCAGATAGGGGTGGAACCCGAAACACAACGGCACGTCCGCAGTCGTGGTGGGCGTCACCGTGGCCTTGACGGTGAGCACCCGGTCGGCGAGCGTGACGTCGAGCGTCAACCGGTGTGGAAACGGAAAGCTGACCAGCAGCCTGGGTGTCGCACCGTAGTCGATTTCGGCGGTAAGCCGGTTCTCGGTCTGCTCGGTCACCTGCCAGCCGGGGTAGGCCGCCAGCACACCGTGGACCACCACACCGTGCTGGTCGGTGCGGACGCCGCCGACGCCCGGGGTAAGCGTGACCGCGCCGCCGTCGACTCCATAGGTGTTGGCGCTCAACCGGTTTGCCCACGGGTACAAGATCGGGATACCCATCGTCTTGCCTGTCGTCAGGTAGGCGTGCAGGCCGCGCCGCTGCCCGAGTAGCTCGACGCCGTCGTCGGACAGCGACGTACCGATCATTCCGGCGCCGGGTACGTAGGTTGCGGTGAGCGGGCAGGACGGATCTTTGAGCGTGACAGTCTCTAAGTCGGCCATCGTCGGATTGTGCCACAGGATTTCAACGGCACCGTCAGCCTGCCACTGGGTCGTGCTGAATGTGTTCGGGCGGAGCGCCTTTGGCGATCAGTGCTGCTTTGGTGGCGGTGATCATCTGTGGCCCGCCGCTGACGAGGATCTGGCGATCACCCCACGCGCCGTATCTGGTCACCACCTCGGGCAGCCGGCCCGTCTGCCGCACGTGCAGGCCGCGCGGCGGCTGCACGTCTGGGTAGCCGGCCGCCCACGGCGGATCACCGTTGTACTCCGACACCGGCGACACCGACAGCCAAGGGTTGTGCGTTGCGATCTCCCACAGAGTTCGCAGGTCGTACAGCTCCGACGGGTAGCGGGCGCCGAAGAACAGGTGCACCCGCGGATTGTCACCGAAGCGGGCCAGGTCCATGATCAGTGCGCGCAGCGGCGCCAGACCGGTGCTGCCCGCCACCATCAGCACGTCTTCGCCGTCGCGGTCGACGTGCAGCCCGCCGAGCGCACCTGAGAGCCGCCATCGGTCGCCTCGGCGCGTCTCGCCGACTATCGCGGTGCTGACCATTCCACCGAGCACCGCGCGGACGTGGAACTCGACCGCGCCGCGTCCGTCGGCCGGAATCGCCGGGGACAGGTAGCGCCAGCGCCGCGGGCACTGCGGGACTTCGACGTTGACGTACTGGCCAGGCTGGTAGTCGATCGGCCGGTCCAACTGCAGTCGCACCACCGCGAGGTCGCGCGACACCCGCTGATGCTCGACCACCACGCCGTCCCACCATCCCGGACCCGACTCCGCGTCGGCCGCGCCGCTCATCACACCGGTGATCAACGCGAGCGCTTCACGAGCCGCGTCGTCGAGTGCGGCATCCCAATCGTCGATCAAGTGGCTGCGCAGGCTGCTGTAGAGCGCAGCCTGCAGGCTCCGGTAATGCGCCTGTGTCACACCGTATTTGCGATGATCGCGGCCGAGCTGGGCCAGGAACGCCACCGGCTCCTCGGACCGCTGGGCCACCAACTGGCCCAGCACCCACCACAACGCGTGGCCGAAACTGGCCCGTTGGCCGTCCATGTCGGGCGGGAACAGGTCGCGGATCGAGGGCTCGACGGCAAACCAGCGAGTGTAGAACCGGCGGACGAGTTCGTTGTCACTCGACGGCGGATCGACTGCCGCGCGCAGTCTGCGCAGCGCTTTGGCGTCGTCGAGCCCCACGCTCGACGAGTGTACGCTTCACAGTGCGTGAATTCCCTTGTAGAGCACCAATATTCCGATCACGACGAGGATTCCCGCCACAAGCGCGGCGTTGTGCTGCTCCATGAAATCCTTCAGCCTGGCCAGCGGCGCATCAAGCCTGTCGCCCGAGACGGCATAGGCCAGCACCGGCAGCGCCACCGATGACGCGGCAATAGCGACGAAGTACGCCACCGCTACCCACACCTGCGGAAAGCCCAGCCCCTCGGTGCCGATCGCCAAACCGGCTGCGGCACAGATGAACAAGACCTTGGGATTGACTACTGCCAGCGCCGCGCCGTATGCACCCGCCTTGGCGGGCGTGACACTGCTGAGCTGACGCATCCAGCCCGGCATGTGCTGCGAGGAATGCCGAGTCAGCCAGCGGAACACGCCGAATACGATCAGCGCCGCCCCCACGACGATCCGCAGCCAGGATGCCCACTTAGGGGGCTGGTCGAGATTTCCCACGAGGTCGGACAGTTCGACGAAGATCGCGGTCACCGCGGCAAGTGCGGCGACCCAGCCGGCGAGGTACAGCAGCGCGGCCGGCCGGGCCCGCGGTGAGTGCAGGACCAGGACGGCAGGAATGATCGACAGCGGCGACAGCGTGATCACCGACGCCATGGGAATGAGTTCGGTCAGCACCTGGGCTTCAGGCGAGCGCTTTGGCCAGCATCGGTGGGATTTGGTCGGCCACCAGCGGGAAGGACAGCGGTGAGGTGAACGCAATCGCCCCCGCCTGCACCTTGTTGGTGAACACATTGCGATTGCCGAACGCGGCGATCGCCGGGTTGGCGAGCAGCGCTTGCACCTCTTCGTCGCTTTCGGTCCGCCACAGCAGAACGTCGGCCGCGCCGAGCACCGGCCCGATCTGATCGAGGGGAATGTATGCCCGGTCGTCGTTTTCGCGGCCGAAAGCGTCGATCTCGGTGGGGATCACGAAACCCATCTGGGTGAGCCACTCGGTCTTCCAGTCCGAGCGAGTGGCGATTGCGCTGTTCTCCCATAACGTCGTGCCCTGTAGCGACACGATCTTCTTGCCGCGGAACTGTGGGTTCGAGTTGGCGATACCGGTGAACCGCGCGTCGATGTCGGCGATCATCGACTGCATTGCGGCTGCCTGGAATACGGCTTGACCAATCGCGTTCGCTTGGTCTTTCCACGGCTCGAAGAACGGCGCCGGTCCCGATTGGGGGATGGTCGGCGCGATCGCCGAGAGCTTCTGATAAGTGTCCGCGTCCACGCCTGCGTTGGTCGCGACGATCAGATCGGGCTTCAGACTCGCGATCTGGTCGACCTGGATGCCGTCGTACAGGCTGAGCACGGTGGGCTGCGCCCCACCGAGCTTGGGTGTTGCCCACGGCCACACCGCAAACGGCTCATCACCGAACCACTTGGTGGTGGCGATCGGCACGACGCCGACCGCCAAGAGGTCGTCCTGCTCGGTGAAGCCCGCACTGACCACACGCGTCGGTGGTGCCGGCACCAACGTCGAGCCGAATGCATGCTCGACGGTGACCCCGCCCAGCTCCGCTGACGCCACACGCTGGCCGGTTCGCGCGGCGGTGAGCATCACGCCGGTTGCTGCGGCCATCGAAAGAAATCCGCGCCTGCTCCACTGTGTCGGCATCTGGTGTTGTCCCGTCCTGTTCTGTCAATTCGCTGGTGTCAAAGTGATGGGCAGCCAATAGGTTCCGGGTCCGTCCCCGGGGCAGCCTGGCGACGCGACGACGAACGTCCGCTCGACGGAGAAGGTTCCGTCGGGATTGGGCGCCAAGAAATCCGACCGCACGCTTGGCGCGGTGCCACCGCCGTCGCAGTGGAAGGGGTACTCGCTGCTGGACTCCCAGCGGTCGTTTTGCCAGGTGTAGTCGTACATCGCAGGAGCATTGGGATTCTGTTGCAGCTCGGTCAGCCTGAACCAATGCGCCACACAGCCATTCGCGTCGCAGTTGGTGGTGAATTGACCCTGCTGCGTGTCCGCGTCCGATGGCGCCGGCTGACCGTTGAACGTTTGCTTCGAACGATCGATGAAAGCGTCGTAAAGCCCGTAAATCGGTACGGGCCGCGGACGGTCGGCATGTGCGGCGGGCACCGTGAGCGTGATCGCGCACGCGGCGACGAGCATCGCGGACACGGATCTGAACCCCATAACGGACCCTCCCCTGCTGCCGACGCCGCTAATGCATAACACAAAGCAGCAGCCAAATACCTCGAAATGCAGGTCTGTTTCGCCGCGATGTCGACTTACTTCTATCTGTCCGCCGCGATTTGCAACGTGGTACTGATCCGGTTCAGTGATTACGTCGGCCGCAAGCGCGTCATGCTTTCCATCCTGGTGGTGGCTGTGCGTGCCGACGTTGCTGTGTGTGGTGAGCACCTCGCTGCCGGTTGTCGTGCTGGGGCGAATCCTTTAGGGCGGCTGCAACATAACGTTCGGACTTGGTTTCTTGATCGTGCGCGAACGCCTGAGCGAACCGGCTTCGGGATCAACTGCGGTGTCATCTCGGCAGTCAACGGCGGCCGGATTTCAATCCGCGTTGGGGACCTGCGCCGCGATCGGCATCGCCGCACTGGCAGCAAGCCTGGTGCTCAAGCCCAGGCCCGGTCCAAAATAACGGCATTCGTCGGCCTGCCGCCGCCCTGGTGACTAGTGTCATCGCAGGGGGCCAGGACGCCGCTGGAGGTGGTCGCGATGCAACCGCAGACCGAAATACGACCGGAATCGCCGAAGCCGAGTCCGCCCTCATCGGTGGTCGTCAAGTGTCCGGCAAGCGGCGAGGTGGTGGGCAGTGTCGCGGTGACGCCGCGGGCCGAAATCGACGCCGTCGCTGCGCGACTGCGCGCGGCACAGCCTCAGTGGCAGGACTTGGGACCCGCCGGGCGCGCCGCATGGTTGAGCAGGTTTCGCGACTGGTTGTTCGACCACAGCGACGAACTGTTGACGCTATTGCAGCGGGAGTCGGGCAAGTCCTGGGGTGACGCGAGTTTGGAGATCAACGGCGATCTCATCAATTACTGGGCGGAGAACGCCGCCGACTTCCTGGCCGACGAATCCGTGAAGCCCGCCGGGCTGGCCAACGCGACCAAGAAACTGACGGTCCGCTACGAGCCCTACCCCCTCGTCGGTGTGATCACACCGTGGAACGGCCCGCTTTCGGTCCCCCTATTGGATATTCCGCCGGCGTTGATGGCCGGCTGTGCGGTGCTGTCGAAACCCTCCGAGTTCACTCCGTTGGTGTGGCAGCGTGCGGTCGCGGGCTGGAAGGAGATCGGCGCGCCCGACGTATTGGACTCGGTCTACGGCTTCGGCGAAACCGGCTCTGCCGTCGTCGATCTCGTCGACTTCGTGATGTTCACCGGTTCGGTCAACACCGGGCGCCGGGTGGCTGTCGCCGCGGCACAGCGGCTGATTGGATGCAGCCTCGAGCTCGGCGGCAAGGACGCGATGATCGTCTGCGCCGACGCCGACGTCGACCGCGCGGTCGAGGGCGCGCTGTGGGGCGGATTCATGAACTCCGGGCAGATCTGCATCTCGGTGGAACGGGTGTACGTCGAAGAGCCGGTGTACGACGAGTTCGTCGAAAAGCTCGTGGCGAGAACGGCGCAACTGCGTCAGGGGATGGATGCCGGCCACGACTATTCGTGTGACATCGGAGCGATGGCCACCGAACAACAGTTGGGGATCGTGGCGCGGCACGTCGACGACGCGGTGCACAAGGGCGCCAAGGCGCTGACCGGTGGCAAGCCCAAAGCGGGCAGCGGGTACTTCTACGAGCCGACGGTGCTGGTCGACGTGAACCACGACATGGACTGCATGCGCGACGAGACGTTCGGCCCGACGCTGCCGGTCATGAAGGTGCGCGATGCCGCGGAAGCGATCGAGAAGGCCAACGACTCGCGGTTCGGGCTCTCGGGCAGCGTCTGGACCCGGGACAAGGACAAGGCCATGGCGCTGGCCCGGCGGATGAACACCGGATTTGTCCACGTCAACAACGTCATTCTCGGCGTCATGCAGCACCCCGTGCCGTTCGGTGGGTGGAACGAGTCGGGGCTGGGCGCGCGGTCGGGGGGCGCGGCCGGGATTCGGATGTACTGCCGCGCAAAGTCCGTCGTCGCCGACCGTGTCGCCACCAAGAAAGAAGTCAACTGGTATCCCTATACCCGCCGCAAGGGCAGGATCATGGCCACGATGGCACGCTTCATCGGCGCGAGGGACTGGCGACGGCGGCTGGGCCGGTAATCCGACGAACTGGCTGAGTGCCGCCTGCCGAGATTCACGTTTTGCAGGCGGCTACTCGAACTTCCTCTGCATACGTGAGTTTCGGCGCGAAAAATACATAGTTGAGCGGAACAGACTCAACCTTGACGGCGTTGAACAACGCGACAAGGCTTTTTGTGACCCCTATCTAGACGATCGGAGGTGTCGTGGACTCGTTCAACCCGACCACGAAGACTCAGGCGGCGCTGACCGCTGCCCTGCAGGCGGCAAGCGCCGCAGGCAATCCGGAGATCCGGCCCGCCCATCTGCTGATGGCGCTGCTGACCCAGAACGACGGCATCGCGTCGCCGCTGCTCGAGGCCGTCGGCGTGGATCCGGCGGCCATTCGCACCGAGGCGCAGCGGCTGCTCGACCAGTTGCCCAGCACCACCGGTGCCAGCAGCCAGCCGCAGCTGTCCCGCGAGTCGCTGGCCGCGATCAGCGCCGCGCAGCAGTTGGCCACCGAGATGGACGACGAGTACGTCTCCACTGAGCACATGATGGTCGGACTCGCGACGGGTGACAGCGAGGTCGCGAAACTGCTGACGGGTCACGGCGCGTCGCCGCAGGCGCTGCGCGACGCGTTCGTCAAGGTCCGCGGCAGCGCCCGCGTCACCAGCCCCGACCCCGAGGGCACCTATCAGGCGCTGGAGAAATACTCCACGGACCTGACCGCGCGCGCCAAGGAAGGCAAGCTCGACCCGGTCATCGGACGGGACAACGAGATCCGCCGCGTCGTGCAGGTGCTGAGCCGGCGCACCAAGAACAACCCGGTGCTGATCGGCGAGCCCGGCGTCGGCAAGACCGCGATCGTCGAAGGCCTCGCCCAGCGCATCATCGCCGGCGACGTGCCGGAAAGCTTGCGCGACAAGACAATTGTCGCCCTGGACCTCGGCTCGATGGTGGCGGGCAGCAAGTACCGCGGCGAGTTCGAAGAGCGGCTGAAGGCCGTGCTCGACGACATCAAGAACTCCGCCGGCCAGATCATCACGTTCATCGACGAGCTGCACACGATCGTCGGCGCCGGTGCCACCGGCGAGGGCGCGATGGACGCCGGCAACATGATCAAGCCGATGCTGGCGCGTGGCGAGCTGCGGTTGGTCGGCGCGACGACGCTCGACGAATACCGCAAGCACATCGAGAAGGACGCCGCGCTGGAACGCCGCTTTCAGCAGGTGTTCGTCGGCGAGCCGTCCGTTGAAGACACGATCGGCATCCTGCGCGGCCTGAAGGACCGCTACGAGGTACACCACGGCGTGCGGATCACCGACTCCGCGCTGGTGGCCGCCGCGACATTGTCCGACCGCTACATCACGTCGCGCTTTTTGCCGGACAAGGCGATCGACCTGGTCGACGAGGCCGCCTCCCGACTGCGAATGGAGATCGACTCCCGGCCCGTCGAGATCGACGAGGTCGAGCGGCTGGTGCGTCGCCTCGAGATCGAGGAGATGGCGCTGGAGAAAGAGGAAGACGACGCGTCCAAGGACCGGCTCGAGAAACTGCGCGCCGAACTCGCCGACGACAAGGAGCGATTGGCAGAGCTGACCGCGAAGTGGCAGAACGAGAAAAACGCCATCGAGATCGTCCGCGACCTCAAGGAACAGCTGGAGACGCTGCGGCAACAGTCCGAGCGCGCGGAGCGTGACGGCGACCTTGCCAAGGCCGCGGAGCTGCGCTACGGGCGCATCCCGGAGATGGAAAAGCAACTCGACGCCGCGCTGCCGCAGGCCGAGGCGCGCGAAGCCGTAATGCTCAAAGAAGAGGTCGGCCCCGACGACATCGCCGACGTCGTTTCGGCGTGGACCGGCATCCCGGCCGGACGGATGCTCGAAGGCGAGACCGCCAAGCTGCTTCGGATGGAAGACGAGCTGGGCCGCCGCGTCATCGGCCAGCGCAAGGCCGTGGTCGCGGTGTCGGACGCGGTGCGCCGCAGTCGCGCCGGCATCGCCGATCCGAACCGGCCGACCGGCTCGTTCATGTTCCTCGGCCCCACCGGCGTCGGTAAGACCGAGCTGGCCAAGGCGCTGGCCGAGTTCCTGTTCGACGACGAGCGCGCGATGGTCCGCATCGACATGAGCGAGTACGGCGAGAAGCATTCGGTGGCCCGGCTCGTCGGCGCGCCGCCCGGATACATCGGTTACGACCAGGGCGGGCAGCTGACCGAGGCGGTGCGGCGCCGGCCCTACACCGTCGTGCTGTTCGACGAAGTCGAGAAGGCGCACCCGGACGTGTTCGACGTGTTGCTGCAGGTGCTCGACGAGGGGCGGCTCACCGATGGGCAGGGCCGCACCGTCGACTTCCGCAACACGATCCTGATCCTGACGTCCAACCTCGGGTCGGGCGGCAGCGAAGAGCAGGTGATGGCCGCGGTGCGCGCGACGTTCAAGCCGGAGTTCATCAACCGGCTCGACGACGTGCTGATCTTCGACGGGCTGAACCCCGAAGAGCTGGTGCAGATCGTCGATATCCAGCTGGCGCAGCTGCAGAAGCGGCTGAGTCAGCGGCGGCTGCAGCTCGAGGTGTCGTTGCCGGCGAAGAAGTGGCTGGCCCAGCGCGGGTTCGATCCCGTGTACGGCGCCCGGCCGCTGCGCAGGCTGCTGCAGCAGGCCATCGGCGATCAGCTGGCCAAGATGCTGCTGTCGGGCCAGGTGCACGACGGCGACACGGTGCCGGTGAACGTCAGCCCGGACGGCGACTCGCTGGTGCTCGGCTAGAACGGCGTATCGCCGAGTTCGTAGTCACGGGTCTGGCCGCCACGGGCCATGAAGTCGGCCATGCCGTCGGCGGCGGCCTGACCCGCCAGCGTTTCCCGGAATAGCTGGTCTTCGATGTTGAGCCCGGGTGTGAGGTCACCGATCGCGGCGTCGACGGCGCGTTTCGCCCGCGCGATGACGTCGAGCGGGTACGACGCGATCCGCGCGGCGAGCTTGTCGACGAACGGGCGGAGCTCGTCGGGCGGCAGAGCGCGGTTGACATATCCCCACGCCTGCGCGGTCGCGGCGTCGATGTCCATGCCGCCCAGCACAATCTCTAATGTGCGTGCGCGTCCCACGAGCCGAGGCAGCCGCTGTGTCGCCCCGCCTCCGGGGATGATGCCGACTGCGACCTCGGGTTGGGCGAACCGGGCCTTACCCAGTGCGGCGAAGCGCATGTCGAACGCCAACGCGAATTCGCTGCCGCCGCCGCGGGCGATCCCTTCGATCACGGCAATCGTGGCTTTCGGCATGGTCCGGAACTGCTCGATGACGGTATGAAACGGGGAGAGCTCCTCGTGCAGAGACGTGTCGTCGGTCGGGAGCGTCTGCAGCATCGTCACGTCGGCGTGCGCCATGAAGAAGTCCGGATCGGCCGAATCGACGATCACGACGTTCACGTCGTCGTCGGCGGCCACCTCCTGCGCGAAGCCACCGACCTGCGCCACCAGACTGAGATCGCCGAGGTTCATCGGCGGATTGTCGATCGTGGCCCGGCAGATGCGGTTGTCGACCGCGACGCGGAGGTGCTGGTAGTCCTGGTATGCCATGGCCTTGACGCTAAGCCACACGACGTGACGGTGTTGTGATCCGCGCGAGTTCGGGTATCAGGACCAGCAGCAGATAGGCTAGGTGTCAATGGTTCCGCTTTGGTTCACCCTGTCCGCGTTGTGTTTCGTGAGCGCGGGCGTCCTGCTGTACGTAGACCAGGACAGGCGCCACAACCACGGCCGTCGGCGCAGGTCGTGGGCCCGCTCGCACGGGTTCGACTACGAGCCGGAGTCGGCGGAGATTCTCAAGCGCTGGAAGCGCGGCGTGATGTCCACGGTCGGAGACGTAACCGCGCGCAACGTGGTGCTGGGCCAGATCCGCGGCGAGGCGGTCTACATCTTCGACCTCGAAGACGTCGCGACCGTCATCGCGCTGCACCGCAAGGTCGGCACCAACGTCGTGATGGACCTGCGGCTCAAAGGGCTCAAGGAGCCACGGGAGAACGACGTCTGGCTGCTCGGGGCGATTGGCCCGCGGATGGTGTACTCCACCAACCTCGACGCAGCACGTCGTGCTTGCGACCGTCGCATGGTGACGTTCGCGCACACCGCACCCGACTGCGCCGAAATCATGTGGAACGAGCAGAACTGGACGCTGGTATCCATGCCGATCACCAGCAGCCGCGGGGAGTGGGACGAAGGCCTGCGCACCGTGCGGCAGTTCAACGACTTGCTGCGGGTGCTGCCGCCGGTGCACAAGGCCATCGCCCAGCCGGGCGGGCACCGCAACGGCGCGCCGGGCCGGCCGGCCGCGCAGCCTGCCGAGCTGTCGCCCCCGAGGACCGAACAGATCCGTCAGCCTGGGCGTCAGCAGCCGCGCGTCGAGCCCATTCGCCGTCCGCCGCAGCAACAGCAGTCACGCGCCGGACGCCCGGGCCCGCGCAGCTACCAGCCCTAGCCGCGGATGGCGCGTCCTGTCGCTCTGATCACCGGCCCGACATCCGGCATCGGTGCGGGCTTTGCCGAGCGGTACGCAGCCGACGGCCACGACCTGGTACTCGTGGCCCGTGACGGGCAACGCCTTGACGAGTTGGCCGCCAAGTTGCGCGAGAAGCACGCTGCCGCAAGCGAAGTCCTGATTGCGGACCTTGCCGACGCCGATGGGCGCGCCCGGGTGGCCGACCGGCTGGCACGCGGCGTGCGGGTGCTGGTCAACAATGCCGGCTTCGGCACGTCCGGCGAATTCTGGACGGCCGACCCGAAGCTGTTGCAGTCCCAGCTCGACGTCAACGTGACGGCAGTCATGCAATTGACGCGCGCAGCGCTGCCGCCGATGGTCGACGCGAATGCCGGCACGGTCATCAACGTCGCCAGCGTCGCGGGTCTGTTGGCAGGCCGCGGCTCGACGTATTCAGCGTCCAAGGCATGGGTGGTGTCGTTCTCCGAAGGGCTGGCCGGCGGGCTGAGCGGTACCGGCGTGACCGTGCACGCGCTGTGTCCGGGATACGTCCACACCGAATTTCACGAACGCGCCGGCATCGAGATGGCCGCGATGCCGTCGGTGATGTGGCTGGATGTCGACGACGTCGTGGCCGACTGCCTGGCCGGCGTCGCGAAGGGAAAGGTGGTGATCATTCCTGGGCTGCAGTACAAAGTGCTCACCACCGGCGGCCGGATGATGCCACGAAACGTGTTGCGGTTCATGACCAAGACGTTCGGGCAGGGCCGTGGCCGCACCTGAGGCGGTCTTCGTCACCGGAGCCGCCCGCGGCATCGGTCTGGGCATCGTCCGCCGGTTTGCGTCAGCGGGGTACACGGTCGGGGCGGTCGACGTTGACGATGCCCGGCTTGCCGCGTTGAAAGACCTTGCAACCCGGCAGGATTGGTCTATCTGGACATCGGCGATGGACGTCACCGACATCGACGCCTGGCACGGTGCCCTGCGCGAATTCACCGATACGACGGTCGGGCGGCTGGATATTCTGGTCAACAACGCCGGTGTGCTCGCCACGGGTGAGTTCGTCGACATTGATCCCGCCCGGCACAAACAACAAGTGGACGTCAACGTCACCGGTGTGATGTTCGGCTGCCATGCCGCGTTCGCCTACCTGCGCGATACGCCGGGCGCCCGCGTGCTCAACATGTGCTCGGCGTCGGCCATCTACGGTCAAGCCGAGTTTGCCTCTTATAGTGCAACGAAATTCGCGGTGCGCGGACTCACCGAGGCGCTGGAATGGGAGTGGCGCTCCCACGACATCTCGGTAATCGCGTTGTGGCCGTTGTTCGTTGACACCGCGATGCTCACCGGAGTGAAGACCGGGGCCACCGAGTCGTTGGGTATCCATCTGACCGTCGACGACGTCGCCGACGCGGCATGGCGGGCGTTGCACCACAAGCCGCGCGCGGCCAAAGTGCACTACCCGGTCGGCGTGCAGACCCAGCTGGCCTACTACCTGGCACAGGTGAGCCCGGCTTGGCTGACGCGATTGATCAGCAAGCGGATGACGCATTAAGCCGTGCGTGCTTTGGTCGCGATCGCGTCGATCGCCATGCTGGCTGTCGCTGGCTGCTCGAGTCCGCAACACACGCCGGATTCGTACGGGGCGGCCACCGCGAAGCTCGGCGAATCGATGAAGCTGCTCGGGTGGAACATGTCGATGTCGAACCTGCGCTGGGATTCCGGTCATGTTCTCGTCGACGTCGACGCCGCAGCGGCCGAGCCGGGCAAGCCGCACGCCAAGCCCGAGGACGTCCGGTTCGGTCTGTACGGCGCACTGGCTCACCCGCTCGAAGTCGATGGCATGGGAAGCTGTAAAAACGTTGCATCCCTGGCGTTTTCACCGCTGTCCGCACCCAACCCCGACCGGCTCACCGGAACCGTGTGCCTCGGTCCGCTGGAGAACCAGAGCGCGGTGCGTGGCGTCTACGCGTACTCGCCGCGCGACCGCATCGCCGACACCACCGCCGCGTACCCGGTCGCGTTCCCGGTCGGCCTGTTACCCACCAACCGCAGCGACACCGGCCTGACGGTGAAAACCACCAGCGTCGAAGCATGGCGCGCCGATGGCACGATGATCAGTCAGCAGTCCCTCGGCGACCCGGGGATCTTCACCGGCGACGGGTACATGCTCTTGGGACTGGACATCTTTGCGATCAAGGCCGAGTACAGCGACGAATCCGCAGAACGCGGCGGACCGATGATGGTGGTGGTGTCACCTTCTCTGCCGCCGGATAAGTCGCTCAGCCCCGCCTGCGCCGGCTACGGCTCGTCGGTTCTGGTGCTGCCCGACGTGAAGCTCGACGCGGTGCGACTCGACGCGTCACTGTGTACCCAGGGCGAGATCAACGAGGCGTTGCTCTACGCGACGCTATCGGTCATCGGCACCCACGCCGCGGTGTGGATCAGTCGTGAATGATGCGGGGCCCACCGAATGGCCGTCTGACACACCGGGTGTCGGGCCGTGGCAAGGACCGCTGCCTGACGACCCTCGCTACGATCCCGAACTGCTGCACGGCGGGGACACCCGCAACGTCGTCGACGCCTACCGGTACTGGACTCGCGACGCGATCGTCGCCGACATCGACGAACGTCGCCACCCGCTGCACGTCGCGATCGAGAACTTTGGCCACGACGCAAACATCGGCGGCGTCGTGCGCACTGCCAACGCGTTCGCCGTCGACACCGTGCACATCGTTGGCCGGCGGCGATGGAACCGGCGCGGAGCCATGGTCACCGACCGCTACCAGCGGCTGCGTCATCACGCCACGACCGCCGAGTTGCTTGCCTTCGCCGCCGAACGCAACCTGACCGTCGTCGCCGTCGACAACCTCCCCGGCGCTGCCCGGCTGGAGGAGGCGACGTTGCCGCGGGAGTGCTTGATGGTGTTCGGCCAGGAGGGTCCCGGGATCACCGACGAAGCAGGCGCCGGGGCGGCGATCACGGTGTCGATCGCGCAATTCGGGTCCACCCGCAGCGTCAACGCGTCGGTGGCCGCGGGCATCGCCATGCACGCGTGGATCCGGCAATGGGCCGACCTCGGCCGCGCCTGGTAAGGCAGGATCGTCGCCATGGAACAGCAGTGGGCGAACCGCGCGGCGAGCGCCGAAGCCGCGGTCAACGCACGCCACGTGGTGAAGGTGTGGGGCGTGCCGGGAACACAGCTCGGGGTCGTGGGGTGGCCGTGGCGGACACGGGACCGCTGGTTTCTTTCCGGCTGGAACTACTGGTGGCAGGCCCATCTGCTGGACTGTCTCGTCGACGCGGACCTGCGGGATCCGCAGCCGCAGCGCCGCAAGCACATCGCGGCGCAGCTGCGCGGGCACTTCCTGCGCAACTTCCCGAAATGGGGCAACGAGTACTACGACGACATGGCCTGGATGGCGCTGGCCACCGAGCGGGCGGGCCGGCTCGCCGGCGTCGAAAAGCCGCGCCCGCTGCGAATCTTCACCAAGCAGTTCACCAAGGCCTGGATGCCCGAGTACGGCGGCGGCATCCCGTGGCGCAAACCGGACCGCTACTTCAACGCTCCCGCCAATGGTCCCGCCGGAATCTTCCTGGCCCGCTACGACGAACTGCGCCAGGCCCAGATGATGGCGGACTGGATCGACGAGACGCTGGTCGACCCGGAGACTCACCTGGTGTTCGACGGCATCAGGGACGGCTCGCTGTCGCGGGCCCAGTACTCCTACTGTCAGGGCGTGGTGCTCGGCCTGGAGACCGAACTTGCGGTGCGGACCCGCGACGAGCGCCACGCGCCGCGGGTGCGCCGGTTGGTGGCCGCGGTGTCAGAGCACATGACGAGCGGCGGCGTGCTCAAGGGCGACGGGGGCGGGGACGGTGGCCTGTTCCCTGGCATCACGATCCGCTATCTCGCCCTCGTGGCCACGACGTTGCCGGGCGACACCGCGGAAGACGCCGCGGCGCGGGACACTGCGCGCAAGCTGGTGCTGACGTCCGCGGAGTCGGCATGGCAGCACCGGCAGACCGTCGACGGCTTGCCACTGTTCGGACCGTTCTGGGATCGCACCGCCGAAATCCCCACCGAGCAAAGCGGAAGCGCTCAGTTCAGTGGCGGCGCGGTGACGTCGTCGCAGATTCCCGAGCGCGACCTGTCGGTGCAGCTGTCGGGTTGGATGCTGATGGAAGCCGCATATCAGCTGACAGCCGGCTGATAGGAGCTATATTCAGCCGGTGACCAGCGGCGACCCGCTGACCGGGCGCGAGAACGAACTCGACTTCATCCGCCGAACCCTCGGCGCGGGCAGCAAGTACGCCGGCGTCGTCATCGTCGGTGCCCCGGGGGTCGGCAAGACCCGGCTGGCCCGCGAGGTGCTGTCTCGCGCCGAGGCTGGGGGCGGGCGCACCAACTGGATTGTCGGCACCCAGTCAGCGCGGTCGCTGCCGCTGGGCGCATTCGCCGCGTCGCTGACCGACCCGATTTCCGAACCGATGCCCGGTGTGCGTCGACTCATCAATTCGTTTGTGGCACAGCGGGTTCTGATCGGGGTCGACGACGCGCACCTTCTGGACGAACTGTCTGCGCACGTCGTCCACCAACTCGCGCAGTCGCGGGGCAGCCGGCTGGTGATCACGGTGCGCAGTGCCGCCGGCGAGCCCGATGCCGTGACCGCGCTGTGGAAGGACCGCCTGCTCGCCCGGCTCGATCTGCAACCCCTGTCGGCCGATGCCACGCGCGATGTCATCGAGGCCGACCTCGGTGGGCCTGTCGACACTCGTAGCGCCCGGCGGTTCTGGACGCTGACGGGCGGCAACGCGCTGTTTCTGCGGCAGCTCGTCATGGATCAGGTCGCCGCGGGCCGGTTGCGTCAGGTCGCGGGGGTGTGGATGTGGGACGACGGAATCGCGGTGTCGCCCAACGTCAATGACATGGTCAGCCGCGAAATGGGCCGGTTGAGTGCGGAAGTGGCGTCGGTGCTCGACGTCTTGTCCCAGGCTGAGCCGCTGGACGTCGATGTGTTGTGCGACGTGGTGCGACGGCGCGATCTCGAGCAGGCCGAGCAGCTGCGCCTTGTCACCGTCGAACGCACTGGCGGCGCGCTGACCGCCAGGCTGGCGCACCCGCTGTTCGGGGAAGTGCGGCGGGCGACCGCGGGCGAGATGTATTTGTCGAAGCTGCGCGGCAAGCTGGCGCGCAGTCTTGCGAAGAATCCCGACCCGGACATCTACGCCACGGTCCGGCGGGCATTGCTCACCTTGGACTCGGACCTGCCGCCCGACCCGGAGCTGTATATGGAATCGGCGCGCGCCGCGATGACGATGCTCGACCTCGGCTTGGCCGATCGGTTCTGTGCCGCCGCCGCGGAGGCGGGCGCGCTTGACGCCACGGGCCTGCGGGCGATGAACCTTGCGATCCTTGGCCGCGGCGCGGATGCCGAGAATGTGTTGGCCGCCATGACGTTTGAGGCACCGGCCGAGCGGCACTATTGGGCGACCGTGCGGGCGGCGAACCTGACGTGGATGCTCGGGCGACCGCATGACGCCGCGGCGATCCTGGCCACGCTGCCCGAGAGCGCCGAGCGCACGGCCGTCGAATCCTGCGTCGACGTCGTATTGGCCCGCTGTCATTGTGCCGAGGAAAAGGCCAGGGCCGCACTGTGTTTCGATGAGCTTCCTGATTTTCACGCGATGATGGCAGCGGTTGCATTGGTCATGGCGCTGGGAGCGCTGGGCAAAGGGGACGACCTCGCCTCGGTGGCTGACGACGCCTTGCAGCGCTCCGCGACATCGTTCATCGCGGCGCCGCTGCGGTTCTGGTTCGGCGGGGTGTATGCGCGGGCATGTCGGCTCACGGGCCGCATCACCGAGTTTGTGTCGGCGGCTGAGAAGCTGGCCGAGACGGCGCGTGACGTTCCCGGAGTCGCGTACGCGAACCTCGCACTGCTGCTCGGCAACGTCGCGATGATGCGCGGCGAGGCCTCGAGTGCGGTGAGATTTTTCCATGAGGCCCTGGCCGGTGCGGAAAACCACGGTGTGACAACGGGTCTGCGGGCAGCCAGCTGCTTCGCGCTGGCGGAGGCACACGCCAAGCTGGGCCGACCCGATGCTGCCGCCGCTGCGCTGGCCGAGGCACGCGTGCCCGACGACTACCTGTACATGCAGACCAGGCTGGCCCTGACGCAGGGCTGGGTGCTGGCGGCGGGGGGATCACTCGCCGAGGCGGTCGGCGTCGTCCAGGCGGCGGAATGCGACGCCCGAGAGCGTGAGCAGCCGACCCATGAACTGGCGTGCATTCAGGCCGCTGTGCAGTGGGGCGACGCCTCGGGGGCGACCCGGGCCCGCGAGCTGGCGGAAGAGCTGACACTGCCGATCGCCAATACCATTGCGGCGCATGCGGAGTCGCTGTGCCGCGGCGACGGGGAGGGCCTGCTCGCAGCTGCGGCAGACTACCGAGAAATGGGCGACCACGCGACCGCCGCAGACACCGCCGCACAGGCTGCGGCGGTGCTTACCCGCGGGCAACTGCGAAGTCGGGGACTCTATGCCGCGGCGATCGCGCAGGAGCTGACCAATGAGTGCGGCGGGTTGTGCACACCGGCGTTGCGCAGCCCCGCGGGTGTACCGCTGACCGGGCGTCAGCGCGACGTGATCGAACTCGTGGTGGCAGGGCTGTCCAACCGAGAGATCGCCGAGCGGCTGGTGATGTCGGTGCGGACGGTGGAAGGTCACGTGTACCGCGCCTGTCAGCGGGTCGGCGCGCAGACACGCGAACAATTGGCGTCGATTATCCGGGGCGGGGTCTGATAGAGAGGTCCGATGCACATGCGATCTGCTGCAGCGGCTGCAGTCCTGCTCATCGCGATCGGCAGCACTGCCGGCTGTTCGTCGACGCCGGTGCGTGGCCGGGCCGGCGCGACCCTGACGATTGACGGCCAGCAACAGGGCAGCAATTTAGCCCTGCAATGCAATCAGTTGCAGTCGTCGTGGTTCCTCACCATCAACGAAGGTGAGCACGACGCCACCGCAATCGTCGACATCGACGGCGACAAGACGTCAGTGGAGACGGTAACGATCCGCGGGTTCGACCAGTTCTCCGGTAGCTACTGGCG
Organism: Mycobacterium sp.; assembly: GCA_036558625.1. Lineage (GTDB taxonomy): Bacteria > Actinomycetota > Actinomycetes > Mycobacteriales > Mycobacteriaceae > Mycobacterium. The sequence continues at coordinate 40,791 of DATBFF010000084.1, forward strand.
TGGCGGCGACGGCTCCGCCGACGCGACTTTCCTGAACCGGATCTTCACGATCACCGGCAACGCCGCGGGAGTCGGGACCGCCGACCACAAACCGCGCACCGCGGCGTTCAAGATCTTCGCGAGGTGCTAGGAGTCGATCTGATCAAGAGGCACCCCGCCCCCAAACAGTCGTGATCCAGCAGCCGACTAGACCGGGTCGTCGTCTTCGTTGGGCAGCATTTTTTCGGGGTGGAAGTAGGTGTTGGTGCGGGGTTGTCCGCGGTCGAGTGTCGGGGGTGGGATCCATTCGGTTTGGCCGCGCTGGTTTTTGCGGGTGGCCCAGCCGCCGTCTGTGACCAGGCGGTTGTGCGGGCCGCAGGCGAAGGTGAGGTTGTCGATGTTGGTGCGCCCGCCGGCGGCCCAGTCTGTGGCGGCGTGGTGTGCTTGGCAGCCGTAGCCGGGCACGGTGCAGCCCGGGAAGCTGCAGCCCCGGTCGGTGGTGTGCAGCACCAGCCGTTGGGCGGGGGTGGCGCAGCGGGTGGTGCGGCCCTTGTACAGCGCCAACGGTGTGGCCTTGTCGAACAACACCAGGTAGTGATACGCGTCGGCGGCCAGCCGGATCGCATCGGTCATCGGCAACCAGCTGCCGCCCCCGGTGCGGGCCACCCCGGTCTTGTTGTGCAGGTCGGTGATGTCGGCGGTGACGATGATCGACACTGGCAGCCCGTTGTGCTCACCGAGCGCACCGGACATCAAGCTGTTGCGGAGCACCGCGTTGAGGGCGTCGTGCTGGCGCTGCGCGCGGCTGCGGTGATCGGCGTCGATCGCGTGCTGGGAGGGGGTGCCGGTGATGGTGGGGTGTTCATCGGCCGGGTTGCACATGCCCGGGGCGGCGTGTTTGGAAAACAGCGCCTCCAGCCCGGCACGCAGCTCCGGGGTCACCTCTCCTGAAAGGTGACTGGTGCCGTCGGGGCGCTGACGCCCCAGTGTGATGCCGCGGCGTGCGGCGCGGTGCTCATCGCTGTAGTTGCCGTCGGGGTTCAAACACAGGTCGAGATGCTCGGCGAGCTTTTTGAGCTGGTCGGGGCGAAACCGCGTCGCCGCCTCGGCCAGATCTTTTTCGGCTGTGGCCCGGGACGCTTCGTCGATCCAGCAGGGCAGCTTGGCGAGAAAGTCGCGGATCACTGTGACGTGCTCGGCGCCGATCAACCCGGCCAACTGCCCGGCGGCGGTGTGCTCCAGGCGCGGCGGCAGCGGTTCGCCGGTCAGCGCGCGCCGCGGGGCCAGGTCGGCGGCTTCTTCGATGCGCCGTTTGGCCTCGGCGCGGCTGATCCGCAGCCGGTCGGCCAGCACGTGGGCGGGCTTATCGCCGAGCTCCTCGACCGTGCCGTGACAGGCCAGCTCGTTGATCAACTCGTGCACCAGCACAGGCAGCCGGCGCACCACCGCCTCGTGGCGGTCCAAAAGCGCCGCCCGCTCCGCCGTGGACAACCCGCCGTAATCGACGGCGGCGATCTTGTCCAGGACAGCGTCCAGCGCGTCATAGCCGGCCTGGCTCTGGTCGAACGCCGTCGAACTCATACCACAAACGTAGTGACACCCACCGACACCCACCCCGACAACACCTGCCGCACAACCCAATTCAGCCCAAGTTATCCCCAGACGCCGATTCATCCACAGGCAAGTTGCATCGCCCTTGACAAACAACCGCCAGCGGACTACGCGGTGTCGAAAGCGACGGGAAGTACCGCCGGCCCGGTGATGCCGACGATCGGCTTCCACACCGACGGGCATGTACGACGCAGGTTGCGCATCCGAGAAGCCATGACGCGCAATGCTTCTGCGAGTTCCCGCCGCGCCAGGTTCGCACCGAGGCAGTAGTGCGCGCCGGCCCCGAACGTCTGCATCGGCGCCGCGCCCTCGCGGGTGATGTCCAGCCGATCGGGATCGTCGTACACGTCAGGATCGCGGTTTGCGGCAGCCGTGTTGCACATGACGAAGGTGCCGGCCGGGATGGTGAAACCCTCCAACTCGACGTCTTCGACCGCGATGCGCATCGCACCGAAGATGACCGGTGAATACCGCATCACCTCTTCGACCGCCTTCATCGCCAGCTCGGGCCGCTCGGCGAGCAGGTCCCACTGATCGGGATGGTCGCAGAACACGTCCACCGCGGCGGCCACCTGATTGCGGGTGGTGTCGGTGCCCGCCATCAGAATGGCGACGGCAAGCATGCGCAACTCCTCGCGCGACAGGCGGTCGCCTTCGTCCTCGGCGTGGATCAGCTCGGAGATCAGGTCGTCGGTGAGCGATTGCCGCCGCTGCGCGACCATCACGTCGATGTAGTCGTCCATCTCGCCCCATGCCGTCAAGATTTCGCGCTCGTATTCGGCGACGCTCCAGGTGAACAGCTGGAAGAAATCGTCGGCCCACGTGGAGAATCGTCGCCAATCCTCGCGAGGCGCGCCAAGCAGCGCGGAGATCACCGGCACCGGGTACGGGCGGGCAATGTCGTCGACGATCTCACACCGGCCGGTGGCCATCAGCGGATCGACCAGCTCGTTGATGATCGCGGCGATCGTCGTGTCGAGTCGCTCGACCGAACGCGGTGTGAACGCCTTCGACACGAGTCGACGCAGCCGGGTGTGCTCGGCTCCGTCGAGGCACAGGAGAGAAGTCATCACGCGATCCCACAGCGGCCCGGAGGTGATGCCTTGCGGCGCCAGCATCATCCCGGGAGGCATGCGGAACCGGGAGTCGCGGAGCACCGAATGCACCAACTCGTAGCTCAGGATTTCCGGACCATGCGAGCCGATCGCGATCGGAGCTTGCTCGAGGGCCTTCCTCAGGTTCCGGTGGGCCTCGTCGGGACTCTCGGCGTCTTCGTAGGAGACGATCGGCAGATCGATGATGGCAGCGGTCATGGTGATCTCCTCGCGATGTGGTGGCGATCACCATCGTCAGACGGCCCCTAGCCGGCCGATAGCGTAGTCGGCTACTCGAATGCCGAGCCGGACTTCTCGGGTACCCGCTCTCTACGGGCGCGCCGGCGCGACAGCAACCCCCGTGCCACCGAGATGATCCCCGGAAGCAGCGACAGCACCACGATCAGCAGGATCATCAGCTCCAGGTGTTGCTTCACGAAACCCACGTTGCCGAGGAAGTAGCCCAGCAGTGTCACCCCCGCGCCCCATGCGATGCCGCCGACGATGTCGAAGCCGAGGAAGACGGGATAGCGCATTTTCGACACTCCGGCGATCACCGGGGTGAACGTCCGCACGATCGGTACAAACCGGGCCAGGATGATCGTGAACGGCCCGTGCTTCTCGAAGAACTCGTGCGACTCGGTCACGTATCGCTTCTTGAAGAACCGGGAGTCTTCTTTGTCGAACAGTGCCGGGCCGATGCCGCGGCCGATGAAGTACGCCGTCTGGTCGCCGGCGATCGCGACCAGCGGCACCGTCACCACCAGCGTCCAGATGTTCAGCGTCCCTCCCGCGGCGAGCAGACCACCGGTGAACAGCAGCGAGTCACCGGGCAGGATCGGGAACAGCAGCCCCGTTTCGATGAAGATGATCACCAAGATGCCCGGCAGCACCGCCGACGCGAAGAGTCCCTGCGGACCGATCCAGTACATCGGGTCCATCAGGTGCGGCAGGGCCACCACGGTGGTATTCATCGGCCCCTAACATACCGATCTACAGGCAAACACCTGATTTCTCTGCGGCCGCCGGGTCAATACGGTCAGACCATGAGCGAAAGACTGGCCTCCGTCCTGGCATGCGCGGTGTTGTGCGGTGCAATAGGCGCGTGCGGATCACACTCGGACAACAATGACGCCGGCGGGAGCGCCAAGTCTCCCGGCGGCGAGCCCTCAGCCGCGTCTGCGCCCATCGACGCCTGCGCGCTGATCCCCGCTGACGACGTCAAAGCTCTTCTCGGCACGGACGTTGCGGGACAGTCCACGGCGACGCGCCCGGACATGGGCCAATGCAAGTGGGAGAACCCCACCACCTACGAATCGGTGTCGCTGGAAATCAGCAATCCCGGCACCGCGCCCAACAACGTGTTGCCGCCCGTCGATCCGGCATTCTCTTTCACACCCGGCCCGGACGGCATGCGGTTCATCGGCAGCGGGCAAGTGGAGTTCGCCGCCGGGAACCGCTCCAACACCGTCCAGGTGGCGGTGACCAAGATGTCGGCCGACGAGGCCAACGCCGCCGCCGTCGACCTGGCACGCAAGGTCGGGCCGAAGGTGCCGTCGTAGCGCGCGGCTTGAGATACTTGCCGGTGAGACCCGCCGGAAGGGAACTGTTATGCCCATCGCCACGCCCGAGATTTATGCCGAGATGCTTGGTCGCGCGAAGGAGCACTCATTCGCCTTCCCGGCCATCAACTGCACCTCGTCAGAGACCATCAACGCCGCGCTGAAGGGATTCGCCGACGCCGGCAGCGACGGAATCATCCAGTTCTCCACAGGCGGCGCGGAGTTCGGCTCCGGTCTCGGCGTCAAGGACATGGTCACGGGCGCCGTCGCGCTGGCAGAGTTCGCGCACGTGATCGCCGACAAGTATCCGATCACGGTTGCGCTGCATACCGACCATTGTCCGAAGGACAAGCTCGATACCTACGTTCGGCCGCTGCTGCAGATCTCCGCACAGCGTGTCGCCGACGGCCAGGACCCGCTGTTTCAGTCGCATATGTGGGACGGCTCCGCGGTCCCCATCGACGAGAACCTCGACATCGCAAGGGAATTGCTCAAGGAGGCGTCCGCCGCAAAGATCATCCTCGAGATCGAGATCGGCGTGGTGGGTGGGGAAGAGGACGGCGTCGCGCACGAGATCAACGAGAAGCTCTACACCACACCGGAAGATTTCGAGAAGACCATCGACGCTCTGGGAGCAGGCGAGCACGGCAAGTACCTGTTGGCCGCCACGTTCGGCAACGTCCACGGGGTATACAAGCCGGGCAACGTGAAGCTGCGCCCGGAGGTGCTGGCCGACGGGCAGAAGGTCGCTGCCCGCAAGCTCGGGTTGCCCTCAGCCGCAAAGCCTTTCGACTTCGTCTTCCACGGCGGCTCCGGCTCGCTCAAATCGGAGATCGAAGCGGCTCTGACCTACGGCGTCGTGAAGATGAATGTCGACACCGATGCACAGTACGCATTCACGCGTCCCGTCGCCGCGCACATGTTCACCAACTATGACGGTGTGCTCAAGGTGGACGGCGAGGTCGGTGACAAGAAGACCTATGATCCGCGCAGCTACCTCAAGAAGGCCGAAGCGGGGATGACGGAACGTGTGGTTCAGGCGTGCAAAGACCTGCACTGCGCCGGCCGGTCGGTGACCGCCTCTAACTGATCGGTGCCTCGCAGATCTTCCAGCGCCCGTCGAGGAACTGGAGGTCGAAGCTTCGCGTCGACCGGACTTGTGGAGCGTAAGCCATGAACGTTGTCACATTGGCCTCCGCGTGATGGTCGTTGACGGCCACCTCGTCGATGCTGGCGACCACCGGATATTGCTTGGCCGCCTCGACTCGCGCAAAAGTCGAGGCCCAATCCTTATCCGGCATCTTCACGTAGTTGTCGCGGGTCTCGCCGCACGTGATGCCCCGCAACTGGGCGAGATCACCCTTCTGGACCGCGGTGTCGAAGTCGGAGATCGTTTGGCGCACCATGTCCTCCTGCGAGGCCGCCGGCGACTGCTTTTGGTTGAACCAGATGATTCCGAGCACGACGAGCGCGACGAGCACGGCGATCACCGCTATCAGCAGCAACACGAGGAGCCAGCTGCGGTGCCGGCCCGGTCTGGGCGGAATGACTTGCGGCACAGCGGTTCTCGGCTGGCCGACGCCGATGACTTCGGTAACCGGGTCGGGCGTGTTCTCGATCTTCACCGTGGACATCACGTCGAAGCCCGACGGTGCGCTGTAGCGCCTCTCCGAGCCGTCGTCGGCCTGTTCGTCTTCGCCGCCGCCTGACAGCACCACGGTGGGCTCGGCCGAGGCGAATTGCGGTTCGGGCTCACCGGCGGTTTCCGCGCCTGACGTTGCGTCGTCGGGCGCGTTGGCGGTGTCCTGGTCGGGACCCGAGGGGTTCGGCATGCGTATTGCGGTCCTGTCGTTTCGTGCTGCGTGCGGTGGTGTGTCCACGCCGGAGTTTATCGACTTCTGCCGACCGGACTGGAGTCCCGACGGGTGGCGCACGGCACAATAGTCCCCATGACATCGTTCGGCGACTTGATGGGGCCCGACCCGGTCCGGCTGCCCGGCGACCCGCTGGCCGAGGCCGAACTGCAGGCCAGCGAGAACCCGGCCATCGTCGCGGCCGCGCACCCGGCCGCTTCGGTGGCGTGGGCGCAACTGGCGGAGGACGCCCTGGCAGACGACAAGGCGATCACCGCATATGCGTATGCGCGCACGGGCTATCACCGCGGACTGGATCAGCTGCGGCGCAACGGATGGAAGGGGTTCGGCCCTGTGCCCTATGAGCACGCGCCCAACCGTGGTTTTCTGCGCTGCGTCGCTGCGCTGGCCAAAGCGGCCGACGCAATCGGGGAGACCGACGAGTTCCAGCGCTGCCTCGATCTGCTCGACGACTGCGATCCTGCTGCCCGCGGCCAGCTGGGGTTGGCCAACTAGCGAGCGGTTCGGGCCGCGGGGCAGTCGCCGTCGGGACGCCCGCACGCGACGGGGTCGCACATCCGGCACAGCGCACCGCCGCTGGGGGCCCCGCCGGCTCGCCGGGCCGCCAGCCGGGACTCGGTGAGGTTCGCGACCAGGATCTCGCAGATCGTGGTCAGCTGACGGCGGTGCGCCTCGGACAGTCCCCTCAACGTCGCCTCGAGCGCGGCGCGGCGGGCGGTCCGGATGCGGCGCGCGACCGTTTGTCCCCGTCGGGTCAGCCGCACTGTGACGGTCCGCGCGTCGGGGCCGGCACTGCGTTCGACCAAGGCAGCATCGGCCAGCCGGTTCACCAGCCGGACGGTCCCGGAATGGCTGATACCGATCAGCTGGCTCAGCCGCTGCACCGAACCGGCCCTCGTCAGATCGAGCATCGCGACGAGCGCGGCTGCAGACGTGCTGTCCAATCCCGTGTCCGCTGCCACGTCGTCCAGGGTGTCGCTGATTCCGAGTCCCGCAGCACCGAGCATGTTCACCAGTCGTGACGGGTCGTCCTTGACGGTTGTCCTCCCAAGTGGTTTCGTGGATATATGACTGAATCATATATCGCGAAAGCCGAAGTCGACGTCGACGCGCCGGCATCCGGTGTGTGGCACGCCCTCACCGATCCCGACAAGGTCGCGCAGTACTTCTTCGGAAGCCGGGTAGAGACGGATTGGCAACCGGGTAGTCCGATCGTCTGGAAGGGCGAGTACAACGGAAAAGCTTTCGAGGACAAGGGCGAGATCCTCGAGGTGCAGCCGAACCGACTATTGAAGATGAGCCACTTCAGTCCGATGTCCGGTCAGCCCGACAAGCTCGAGAACTACCACACGCTGACCTACGAGCTCGACGAGCGTGACGGCGCCACCCATGTCTCGCTGAGTCAAGACAACAACGGCAGCGAGGAGGAGGCGCAGCGCGCGACGGCGAACTGGGAGGCGATGCTCGCCGGGCTGAAAAAGACCGCCGAGGGCGGGTAGCCGCTACCAGTCGGCGTCGCCTTGGCAGTCGCCGGCGTTTTCCGGCGGCTCGACTTGCACCGTCGCATGCTCGAGTCCGCGGGCGGCAAGCACTGCCCGCGCGTCCTCGAGCACGCGGACCGAGTCGCCGCAACTCGTCAGGTGCGCGGTGGCCATGTCTTTGCCCGGCACCAGCGTCCAGACGTGCAGGTCGTGCACGTCGATCACCCCGTCGACCGCGGCGAGCGCGACCCGCAGCTCGTCGACGTCGATGTGGCTCGGTGACGACTCGGACAGGATCCGCAAGGCCGCCCGCGCCAGCGAGAACGCGCGCGGCAGCACCCACAACGCGACCAACACGGCGACGACGACGTCGGCGTACGGCCAACCGGTGGTGACGGTGACGACGCCGGCGATCAGCACGCCGACGCTGCCGACGGTGTCGGCGACGACTTCCATGTAGGCGCCCTTGACGGCCAGGCTGTGCTCGGAGCTCGACCGCAGCAGTAGCACGACCACCGCATTCGCGGCGAGGCCGGCCAGCGCCACGACGATCATCGGCACACCGGGCACCCGCGGTGCATTGCCGAGCCGTTCGACCGCCTCGTAAAGGATGAACACCGAAACACCAAGCAGCAGAACGGCATTGCCAACCGCGGTGAACACCTCGGCGCGGTGCCAGCCGTAGGTGCGGTCAGCAGAGTTGCTGCCACGGCGGGCCAGGATGACGGCGGTCAGGCCCATGAACAGGGCCACCAGATCGGTGAGCATGTGCCCGGCGTCGGCCAGCAGCGCAATCGACTTGATCCACAGCGCCGTCATCAGTTCGACGACGAAGAACCCGGTCAACACGGCCGCGGCGACGATCATCCGCGACACGCGAGCGTCGGCCCCGCCGTGATCGTGGCCTGCACCCATGGCTGAAATCTATGCGTAGACGCGCATATGTCGCAAGCGCGTCAGAACCAGGCCGACCAGAACCGGGTCAGGTTCATCCCCGCCTGCCACAGGATTTGCGGAACACCGGAGAGGTCGAAGAACCAGTTGACGATGCCGAAGAACCAGCGATTGAGCGGCGGCGCGATCAGCACGACCAGCAGAATCAGGAAGCCGAACTGCTTCGCGGGCTCGAGTGCTCGCCGGGTCTCGTAGCTCAGATGCGGCTCCAAAGCGCCGTAGCCGTCGAGACCCGGAATCGGCAGCAAGTTCAACACGACCGCGGTCACCTGAAGGAACCCGAGAAACGCCATGCCCGCCCAGAACACCAGATGGTCGACCTCCGCGAAGACCGAGGTAACCACGAGCAAAATCACGGCCAAGGCAGCGTTGACGATCGCGCCCCCGAGGGCCACAAACGTCCGTCGCCACGGCGTCATCCACGATGTGCGCACATAGACCGCGCCGCCTGGCAGGCCGATACCGCCGAGCGCGATGAACAACAACGGCAATCCGAGCGACCACAGCGGGTTCGAGTACTTCAGCGGGTTGAGCGTCAGATAACCACGGATTTCGACGTCGCGGTCGCCGTAGCGCCAGGCCAGGTATGCGTGCGCGAACTCATGCAGGCACAGCGAAACCAACCAGCCGGCGATGACGAACACGAACACGCCCAGGTATGCCAGCGGTGTGTCGTCGGATCCGGCAAACCAGGCCAGCACGCCACCGAGTGCGGTGGCCGCGCAGATGGCCAAAAAGACAGGGCTGGGCCGCACCGACTGACGCACCGGCCGGATGTTCACCCCACGAAAGCTACCGGACGTCCCAGCTGCAGCCGGTGAGCTCGGTGGAAAGGTCCCACAGCGCCCGCGCCATCACCGGGTCGCGGGCCTTGCGTCGCGGCTTGGTCACCCTCGGCTTGCCCCACTGGTTGAAACGCGGCGCGAGATAGGTTCCGCTGGGCAATTCTGTCGTCACCGCCTCGATGCTGGCTCGCGCCGCGGCGACGGGCGTCTGAGCGACGAACGGTATCCGATGCTCGTGTGTCCACCCCAAGTAACCGGTGCTGTACCGGGTGATGTCGGTGTCCGCGCCACCCGGATCAGTCGCGTACGCGCGGATGCCGCGGCGGGCCAGCTCGTGGGTGAAGAGCATCACCGCCAGCTTGGATGCGGCGTATGCGCGCCACTTTGAGTATTTGCGCGTGTGCCAGTTCAGGTCGTCGAGCGCGATCCGGCCGAAGTGGTAGCTGGCGCTGCCCACGGAGATCACCCGGTCCTTGATCTTGTCGCCGAGCAGACACGTCAGCGCGAAGTGACCGAGGTAGTTCGTGCCGATATGCGCTTCGAACCCGTCGGTGGTGCGGGTGACGAGCGGGAACCCCATCACGCCGGCGTTGTTCACCAGCACGTCAACGGTTTCCACGGTGTCGGCGAACGCCCGGACGCTGGCCAGGTCTGCGAGGTCGAGGTAGCCGACCTCTACATCGCCGGGCATCTCGGCGGCGGCCTGCTCGGCCTTCGGGATGGTCCGGCACGCGATCAGCACGCTGTGCCCGGCGCCGGCCAGCGCCGTCGCGGTGGCCTTGCCGACGCCGCTGTTTCCTCCTGTGACGATGACCCGCATCCGCCTACCTCACCTGCAGCCAGCCCGTGATGTGCCGATAGAACGTGGACCGCTTCACCGTGCGATCATCAGTTACGTCGTCACGCGTGACGACCGCCCCCGTCGTACCCAGTTGTGCGGCACGCCCGGTCACCCAACGCCGCGGGCGTCCGCGCTCTGTCAAAACCGACGCCCGCAGCCCGGGCATCACACCGGTGGGCTCGATCCGCACGCCGGGCACGTTCCCGTCGAACAACGGCGTGTCATCCACCACCGCCTCACCGCGTAACGGTCCGTCGGCGCCTTGCCATGTCGCCGCGCCGACGATCGCATGGCCGGCGTCGTCGCGAACCAGCGGTACCCGCCGCGCCTTTCCAGTGAGTGCGCGGCGCGCGCCGCGGCGCCCGGACACGAAACCGACTTCGACATCCAGCCTTTCGGTGCGCATCAGATGCGTCAGGACTTCCGCCAGGTCAGCCTTGCAGCCTACGACGACGAGCCGCTTGTAGTCGCCGGCCTCGGCGCGGCCGACCACCGGCAACTTGCGCAACGGCCGGGGCAGCGTCGCGCCGCTGAAACACAGCACGGCCACCTGAGCAGTCAAAGCCAACTCCTGGGCAAACGGTCGGATAGGGTGGGTCACCGGCTGGATCACAATAAGACGGAGAAGCGCCATGCCGGCAATCGTCCTGATCGGCGCCCAGTGGGGCGACGAAGGCAAGGGCAAAGCCACCGATCTGCTCGGTGGTCGGGCCCAGTGGGTGGTGCGCTACCAAGGCGGCAACAACGCGGGACACACCGTCGTGCTGCCCAGCGGCGAAAACTTCGCGCTGCACTTGATCCCGTCAGGCATTCTCACCCCCGGTGTCACCAACGTGATCGGCAACGGCGTGGTCGTCGACCCCGGGGTGTTGCTCGCCGAGCTCAACGGTCTGCAAGAGCGCGGTGTGGACACCGAGCGCCTGCTGATCTCCGCCGATGCCCACCTACTGATGCCCTACCACGTGGCAATCGACAAGGTGACCGAGCGCTACCTCGGCAACAAGAAGATCGGCACGACGGGCCGCGGCATCGGGCCGTGCTACGAGGACAAGATTGCGCGAATCGGCATCCGCGTCTCCGATGTGCGCGACCCCGAGCTGCTGACCCAAAAGGTCGAAGCGGCACTGGAATTCAAGAACCAGGTGCTGGTGAAGATCTATAACCGCAAGGCGCTGGACCCCGACACGATCGTCGATACCGTGCTCGGCCAGGCCGAGGGCTTCGCGCACCGGATCGCCGACAGCCGGCTGCTGCTCAACACGGCACTCGACCGCGGCGAGACGGTGGTGCTCGAAGGATCCCAGGGCACCCTGCTGGACGTCGACCACGGCACGTATCCCTATGTGACGTCGTCGAATCCGACCGCTGGCGGGGCATGCGCCGGGTCGGGCATCGGACCCACCAGAATCGACGTCGTGCTCGGAATCCTCAAGGCGTACACCACAAGAGTGGGCTCCGGGCCGTTTCCCACCGAGTTGTTCGACGAGCACGGCGAGTACCTGGCCAAGACCGGTGGCGAGGTCGGCGTGACGACGGGGCGCCGCCGCCGGTGCGGCTGGTTCGACGCGGTGATCGCCCGCTACGCCACCAGGGTCAACGGCATCACCGACTACTTCCTGACCAAGCTCGACGTGCTGTCCAGCCTGCAGACGGTGCCGGTGTGCGTCGCATATACCGTCGACGGTAAGCGGATCGACGAATTACCGATGACGCAAAGCGAATTCATGCGCGCCGAGCCGGTGTACGAGGAGCTGCCGGGTTGGTGGGAGGACATCTCCGCGGCGAGGGAGTTCGGCGATCTGCCCGCGAAGGCTCGCGACTATGTGCTGCGCCTGGAAGAGCTTGCGGGAGCTTTCGTTTCGTGCATCGGCGTCGGGCCTGGGCGCGACCAGACGGTGGTGCGTCGCGATATTGTGCGGTCGAATCCGTGAGCGAGTTCCTCGACGACCCCGAATATTCCAAGCACGGTGGGTTCCCCGAATACGAGCCCGCCGACCCGCCGCCTGGTTTTGTCCGCTTCGTCTCCGCGATGCGCCGGCTGCAGGATCTCGCCGTGTCGGTCGACCCGCCTGAGAACGACTGGGACACCGCGGCCGACAGCGTGGAGAAGCTCGTCGAAAAGCTGACGCCGTTCCAGGTGTCCGAGGGTCTCGCCCCGGCGGGTCGGGCGCCGAAGCTCCCGGGCCTGGGCAGCCTGCTGATGCCGCCGTGGATGCTGACCAGGTTCGAGCCGGACGGCGTCGAGATGCGCGGTGAGTTCAGCCGCTACTACGTGGGCGGCAACTCCGCGGTGCACGGCGGCGTGCTCCCGCTGGTGTTCGACTGGATGTTCGGCATGGTTGTGCGGGCGTCGAATCGGCCGATCAGCCGTACCGCGTTCCTGAAAGTGGACTACCGCAAGGTCACACCGATCGACACCCCGTTGGTGATCCGCGGGCGTGTCGACTCGGTGGACGGTCGCAAGGCCTTCGTCTCCGGCGAGCTCACTACCGAGGACGACAACGCACTGCTCGCCGAGGGCACCGGCCTCATGGTGCGCCTGCTGCCGGGGCAGCCGTGACTTCTGACGGCCACCAGACCGCTGGACCGATCAACGCGAAAAGCGCGGGAATGACCAGCGTGCGAACGACGAACGTGTCCAGCAGGATGCCAAGCCCCACAATGATTCCCAGCTGAGTCAACACGATCAGCGGCAACACGCCGAGCACACAGAACACTGCTGCCAGCACGATGCCGGCGCTGGTGATCACCCCGCCTGTCGCGGACACCGCGCGAACCATTCCGTCGCGCGTGCCGTGGCCGGCGGTCTCCTCTCGGGCACGGGTGACGAGGAAGATCGTGTAGTCGACGCCGAGTGCCACCAGGAATAGGAACGCGAACAACGGCGTGCTGTTGTCCAGTGCGTCAAAGCCGAAGACGTGTCGGCTGGCCCAGTTGCCCAGACCGAGCGCCGCCAGCGCGGACAACACCGTCGCGGCGACGAGCACCGGTGGTGCCAGCACGGCGCGCAGCAACACGTACATGACCACCAGCACGACGACCAGGATGGCCGGTATCACCAGGCGCCGGTCTCGTGCGGCGGCATCGCGGATGTCGAGTGCCCTTGCATCCGGGCCGCCGACCAGTGAGCCCGCGTCGGCGGCGTGCACCGAATGACGAAGTGCTGTCACGGTTTCGAACGCTTGCTCGCTTGCCGGTGCGGCGTCGATGACCACCGTCCACCTGGTCTGCCCTCCCGCCTGGCCCGAAGTGCGCGCCGATACCACGCCGGGCGTGGCGTGGATGGCCTGTGCCACGGCGGCGTCGCGGCCGCTGTCGGCGACGACGGTTGTCGGGTCGGAGAGGCCGCCAGGGAAATGCTTCGCCAGCGTGTCGAATCCGGTCACGGAATCCGCTTTGACCCGGAATTGATCGGTTTGCGACAGCCCGATGTCGGCGCTCAACAGGCTCGTCGACAGCGCGACGAGCACCACGATCGCGGCGCCGCCGATCAGTGCGGGCCGGTGCGCCACCGCCGCGGCGACTCGGTGCCACGGGCCGGTCTCGGTGGTATCGGCGCTGTCCGGTTTCGGGACGAACGGCCAGAACAGCCTCTTGCCGAACAGCGCCAGCAGCGGCGGCAGCACCAGTACGACGAACAACGCCGCGACCACCAGCCCGCATGCTGCCAGTACCCCGAGGCTGCGGGTGCTGGGGATCACCGCGAGCATCAGCGTCAGCAGCGCCAGCACCACCGTCGCGTTGCTGGCGACGATCGCCGGGCCGGCGGCGCGCACGGCATCTCGAAGCGCGGTCCGGTGATCGGCGTTGCGCCGCAGTTCTTCCCGGTAGCGCGAGATCAACAGCAGGGCGTAGTTGGTCCCGGCGCCGAACACCAGCACGCTCGTGATCCCCGACGTCGATCCGTCGAACGTCAGCCCCGTCGCGTCGGCAACGGCTGTCCCGACCGACGTTGCCACACGGTCGGCGAAGCCGATCACCGCGAGCGGCACCAGCCAGAGCACCGGCGAGCGATACGTGACGATCAACAGGATCGCGACGACGAGCGCGGTGACGATCAGCAGAGTGACGTTGGCCCCCGTGAAAGAGTTCGCGATGTCCGCGCCGAACGCCGGGCCGCCGGTGACATGCGCGCTGAGTGCGGCCGGCAGACCGTCGGCGGCGGCATTGCGCAGCGCCTCGACCGCGTCGCTGAGCGCGAAGCCGGACAGGCCGGCCGACAGCGGCACCGTTGCGACCGCCGCCTTGTGGTCCTGCGAGGTCATGACGGGAATCGGTGGCACAGCCGTTCCGGTCGTATGCAGCATTCGGTCACGGGCCTGGCCCACGGCGGCGAGGTCGCCCGCGGTGAGCACCTGGCCGTCGTGTCGAGTGACGACGAGAATGGCCGCGGACCGGTCGCCGCCTACCGCGTCGGCCCGCGCGGATTCCGCTGTGCCGGGCAGGGATTCAGGCGACTGGGTGCCCGCCGCGTTGGCGCCCGCCAATCCCATCACCGCACCGCCGAGCAGTGCGACGGCGAGCGCGATCAGCCACGAGCGGCGGCCGGTGACTGACGCGGCCAGGCGGGTCCAGAGCATCCGGCCATGCTTCCAGATGCTCAATCGCGCCGCAGCGTGGCTTCCTCTAGGTCCAGCCCGCGCAGCGCCGAGCGCAGCACCTCGTCGTCGATGCGTCCCGCATCGCGTTCGGAGATGAACGTCTCCCGTTCTGCGGCAAGCATTTCCAGTCGCAGCCGCCGAAACGCCGACGCGGGGCTCTCGCCGATCTCTTCGTCACTTCGGCCCAGCCGTTCCCATGCGGCGTTGCGGCGCCGCTCATTCCAGTGCTCCAGAACCTTCGCGGCGTTCTCGTGGACGTCGACCGGGCCGTGGTCGGCTTGGTCCGCCAGCAGCTCGCCGAGGCGCTCCGCGGCGGCGCGGGCCGCCCGGTCCTGCGCACCCGCCATCGCCACCGCATCGCGCTGGGCATCGTCGCCGCGCACGCCGAAAAACCGGATCACCCAGGGCAGCGTCAGACCGTGCAGCAGCAGCGTGCCGATCACCACGACGAAGGTCAGGAACACGATGTGCGGCCGCCCCGGAAATGCGGCACCCGACAGCGTCGTCAGCGGCACCGCGAACGCCGCCGCCAGCGAGACCACCCCGCGCATTCCCGCCCACGCCACCACGAACACCTGCGCCGGCGTTGGTGTGGGGTCGCCCTCGCGCCTGCCGGCGAACAATGCCCGCGGCAGATACGCGAACCCGTAGATCCAGCCGATCCGCACCAGCAGCACCGTCATGAACACCGCCACCGACGACCAGACGAAAACCGATGCCGGCTGCCCCTTCATCTCGTTGACCACGCCGGGCAGCTGCAGCCCGATCAACAGGAAGGCCACCGACTCGAGGATCAGCTGCAGCGCCTTCCACACCGCTTGGTCCTGAAGCCGTGTCGCATAGCTGGCGTGCGTCGCGCGCTGCCCGAGGAACAGTGCGGCGACGACGACGGCGAGAATCCCGGAGCTGTGGATTGACTCGGCGACGAAGTACACGACGAACGGAGCGACCAGTCCGATGGCGCTCTCCACCACCGCGTCGTCGAGCCGCGACCGGATGACGTCGATCACCGAGCCGAACAGCGCCCCGACCACCGCTCCGCCGGCGGCGGCCAGCGCGAATGTGCCGAGCCCCTGCGCCCAGCTGACCGCGGTCCCGATCGCCGCGGCCAGCGTCACCTTGTACGCGGTCAGCGCGGTGGCGTCGTTGAGCAGGCTTTCCCCGCCGAGCAGGGTCATCGTCCGGCGAGGCAGACCGAGACGGCGCCCGACGGCAGTAGCCGACACCGCATCCGGCGGCGCGACGATCGCGCCCAGCGTCAACGCTGCCGCGACCGTCAGCTGCGGCACGGTCTGGTAGGCGACGAACCCGACAGCGAACGTCGTCGCGAGCGGAAGCCCGATCGCCAGGAGGCCGATCGAGCGCACGTTGCGGCGTAGCGCGACATATGAGCTCTCCAGCCCGGCCGACCACAAAAGCGGCGGCAGGATGACGAACAGCACGATGTCGGGATCCAGCTCGATCGCCCCGATGCCGGGAATCCACCCGATTGCCAGGCCGGCCACGACCAACGCCAGCGGCGCCGAGACGCTGTAGCGCCGGGCCAGCGCAGCCAGCAGCACGGCCGCGACGAGGACCAGCAACAGTGACGAGTTCACGTGCATATCCTTGAGCAGCATGCGACGACGCGCAGCACAGCCCCCCGACACCTGCGAGCACCTGAGGTCTGCGGCCGGTGCGCAGGAGCCGCAGCCGCAGACGCCTGGCCGGTGCCAGGAATGCTCCGAGCTCGGTGAATCCAGCTGGGCGCATCTGCGGATGTGCTTGAGCTGCGGGCATGTCGGCTGCTGCGACTCGAGCGTCCACAAGCACGCGACCGCCCACTTTCACCAGACCAACCACCCGGTGATGCGTTCGCACGAGCCGGGGGAGGCGTGGCGGTGGTGCTACGTCGATTCGAGGCTCGCTACGTGACGGTCGTGATGATGCTCGGGGCCGGCGAGCTGAGCCGCGAGCTGGTGACGGCGTTTCAGCGGCTCGGGGCGGTGGTGGTCGCCGTCGACCACTACGCCGACGCGCCCATCCACGACCTGGCCGACCGCAGCGTCGTCGTCAAGATGACCGACCCCGACGCACTCACCGCGCTGATCGAACGCGAACAGCCCGACTACGTCGTCGCCGACTCTGACGATGCCGACGGTGTACCCGTCGTGGCCCACGACGCGCTCGCGGCGATCGGTGAGCGCGGGCTGACCGACGTGGTGCCGACCGCACGCTCGACCCGGCTGAGCCTGGACCGTGAGGGGCTGCGACGCCTGGCCGCCGACGAACTCGGTCTCCCCACGGCCCCGTTCTGGTTCGCAGGGTCGGCCGCGGAGCTGACCGCGATCGCCCGGCACGTCGGCTTCCCGTTGGTGGTGCGGCCGGTTTCGGGTGCTCCGGGTGAGGGCGAGTCCGTGCTGCTGCGCCACAGCGACGTCGCGTCGGCATGGGAACGGGCGACTGCGGCCGGTGAACGTCTGGCCAACACGCGGGTGATGGCCGAAACGATGGTCGAAATCGACCACGAGATAACGCTTTTGACAGTTCGCAGTACGGGCCGGTCGGGTCCACGGGTGCAATTCTGTGAACCGATCGGACATCGCCAGGTCGACGGTGAGGTGCTGGAGTCGTGGCAGCCGCAGGAGATGACCGGCCCGGCACACGGCGCGGCCAAGTCGGTTGCCGCGCGCGTGGTCAATGCACTCGGCGGGCGAGGGGTCTACGCAGTCGAGCTGCTGGTGAAGGGCAACGAGGTGTACTTCGTCGACGTCAGCCCACGGCCGTACGACACCGGGCTCGTCACGCTGCGCTCGCAGCGACTTTCGGAGT
The DNA here is from genome assembly GCA_036558625.1 of Mycobacterium sp. Taxonomy (GTDB): domain Bacteria; phylum Actinomycetota; class Actinomycetes; order Mycobacteriales; family Mycobacteriaceae; genus Mycobacterium. Next base: position 58,384 of record DATBFF010000084.1, read on the forward strand.
TCGAACTGCACGCCCGTGCCATTCTCGGGTTACCGGTGGACACGATTCTGATCACGCCCGGCGCAGCGCAGGTGATGTACGCCCAGGGCGACGCAGTCACGGTCGACGACGACGAACTACGCACCGAGCGTGCTACGCAGGCGCTTTCGGACGCGCTCGCGATACCGGAGAGCGACGTGTGGGCTTTCGGAATCCCGAAGAGTTACCCGCGCCGGCGGGTCGCCGTCGCGCTGGCCACCGGGACGAGCGTGAAGAGCGCGCGCGATCGTGCCCATCAGGTCGCTGCCGCACTGCGGGGGCTGTCGTAGGCCGTGTGAAAGACTCAACGACGTGAGTTATGCAGGTGACATCACGCCCGAGGAGGCTTGGAAACTGCTGAGCGACAACCCCGACGCGGTGCTGGTCGACTGCCGCACTGTGGCCGAGTGGGGTTTCGTCGGGGTGCCGGATCTCACGGAGTTGGGGCGGGACGTGGTGTATGTCGAGTGGTCGGACATGCGCGGGCTACCCAATGAGCGGTTCGTCGACGAATTGCGCTCTGCCGGCGTCGAACCGGGCGAACAACCCGTCGTCTTTTTGTGTCGCTCCGGCAACCGGTCGATTTCAGCGGCGGAAGCTGCGACCGCGGCCGGAATCACGCCGTCCTACAACGTGTTAGACGGATTCGAGGGACACCTCGACGCCGACGGGCATCGCGGCGGGTCGGGATGGCGGGCCGTCGGCCTGCCGTGGAGGCAGTCGTGAGCATCAAGACTCCGGCAGACCTCCCAGACGGCGTCAGCCAGGACACCATCGGTGTGCGCGGGGCGCTGATGCGGTCCGGCTTCGAAGAGACCGCCGAGGCGATGTACCTGACCTCCGGCTATGTGTATTCGAATGCGGCCGAAGCGGAGAAGGCATTCGCCGGCGACATCGACCGGTATGTGTACTCGCGCTACGGCAATCCGACGATCTCGATGTTTCAGGAGCGGCTGCGTCTGATCGAAGGCGCGCCGGCGTGCTTTGCCACCGCCACCGGCATGGCGGCCGTGTTCACATCCTTGGGGGCGCTGCTCGGCGCGGGCGACCGGTTGGTCGCGGCGCGCAGCCTGTTCGGGTCCTGCTTCATGGTGTGCGACGAGATCCTGCCGCGCTGGGGTGTGAAGACCGTGTTCGTCGACGGGGACGATCTGTCGCAGTGGGAGAAAGCGCTCTCGGAGCCCACGCAGGCGGTCTTCTTCGAGACGCCGTCAAACCCGATGCAGTCGCTTGTCGACATCGCGGCGGTATGTGATCTTTCGCATGCCGCCGGGGCGAAAGTGGTGCTGGACAACGTATTTGCGACGCCGATTCTGCAGCAGGGCTTCCCGTTGGGCGTCGACGTCGTCGTCTACTCGGCGACCAAGCACATCGACGGGCAGGGCCGCGTGCTGGGCGGAGCGATTCTCGGAGATGCCGAATACATCGAGGGCCCGGTGCAAAAACTGATGCGCCACACCGGTCCGGCGATGTCCGCCTTCAACGCGTGGCTGTTGCTGAAGGGGCTGGAGACCCTGGCGGTGCGGGTGCAGCACAGCAACACCTCAGCGCTGCGGATCGCCGAGTTTCTTCAGAACCACCCCGCGGTCAGCTGGGTGCGCTATCCGTTCCTCGAGTCGCATCCGCAGTACGACCTGGCCAAGCGCCAGATGAGCGGCGGCGGCACCGTCATCACCTTCGAACTGGAGGGCGGGGGCAAGGACCGCGCGTTCGACGTGCTGGACAAGCTGCGGCTGATCGACATCTCCAACAACCTGGGCGACTCGAAGTCATTGATCACCCACCCCGCGACGACGACGCACCGTGCGATGGGCCCAGACGGGCGAGCCTCGATCGGACTGGGCGATGGGGTGGTGCGGGTCTCGATCGGGCTGGAAGGCACCGAGGATCTGATCGCCGATCTCGACCAAGCGCTGAGTTAACGCGCAGTTATGCAGGGTGGGCGTGTCGGCGCACCACCTGCAGACCGGCCGCGGCGAGCATGTTGGGGATGGCCCGGGCGAATCCCAGGTTCTCCTTCTTGACGGCGTCGTCGAGTTCGTCGAACGGCACCAGGTTCGGGTTTGTCTTCTTCGCTTCATTCCGCTCGCCGAACGTGTAGCCCTGCGCAAAGCGCTCGCGCATCCAGCGGTCGTGTTCGGCACGCGCAAGCTTTTCGGCGTCGTCTTCGGTGATCAGGTCGACCGCGTTCCAGTCGCGCAAGGGACCGATTTCGAAGCCGATCTCACGCAGCTGCTTCACTACGTAGCGCACCCGCGCGCGGCTGGATTCCTTGTAGTGGTCGGGCACCGCGTCCCAGGACCGATCGGCACGTCGGATCTTCGAGGCGTCCTCCCTTTCCCGGTAATGCACCGCCCGGGCCATGGCCTCCCATGAGCCGCCCTTGACGAGTTCGACGGTGCAGGTGTTTTCCATCGTCTGGAACATGTCGATCTTGTCCAGAAAGCCGGCGGTTGCGGTGGTGAGGGCCGCGACGCCCTCACCGCGGGCAAGCGCGACAGCTATCGGGACGCCCTCGAACTCATGGCGCAAGACCAGCGCCGTCTCCACCGCCTGCTCGTCCTGATATGCGGTGACGTACACCTGGGCGATGGGCGCGACCGCCTGCTCTGCGTACCGCAGTGGCAGCGCACGAATGTCGCGCACGGATGCGGTGCAGCAGATGATTCGGCATGAACCTTCGAGCGCCGGGTAGCGCCCGAGGAGCGAAGCGACGCGTTCGTCGGCGTCGTCATCGACCACGGTGACCGTCAGTTTCGTGGCCCCGTACTCGCCTGCGCCGCAGTACCAGTCCCGCGCCGCATGCCACAAAACCCATTCACCGAGCGGGTCGAGGTGGGCAATGAGTATGTGGGGCTCCCTTGTGAGATCGGGCGGGAAGCGATCGAGCAGAAGCCGGGCGCTGGCCTCGTCGATGTTGAAGAAGTCCAGGGAGGAGGTCTCCTCGCCGCGGCGAGCTTCCTGCAGACGCAGCAGCGCACACAAATCGGGGTCGGAGATCTTCGCAAGGCACTCGAGGGGAGTGGTGCGGTGAGCGGTCAATTCCCTTGCTGCGGCGACGATCTCGGTGTTGATGGCGTCTCGCGGGCTCACCGCGAGCAGCCGGCCCGCGCGGGCTGCGCCCGCGGCAAGCAAAGTGCGCTTGGACTGGGCGTCGCCGACGACGACCGGAACGCCCAGATCGCGGCACAACTCGATGCTGGCGTTGCTCCTGTCTGTTTCGATGACGACCACCCGGTCGCCATGGTCGCGCAAGTGACGGACGAAAACGCTGCCCATGTGGCCCAGCCCGCAGATGATCACGTGGTTGCGCATAGTGGGGATCCGCATCTGCAGCAGGCGATCCCGAAACAGCAGCCCGATCGTTGAAAGCGCGGCCCAACCAGCTACGACTGGTGCGAGGAACCGAGCGATGTCCAGTGCCGGCGGCAGCTGTGTCTTGTCGGGAGCGTTGAGGGAGAACAACTTGAAACTCGCGAATGCCGCGTCCGTCAGGCGAGGCGGCTCACCCTGCCCGTGGGCCGCTGCCATGTCGAAGTACTGCCAATAGCCGATCCACCCGAGGACGAATGCCACGATGGCAGCAGCGGCCAGGAGATGGAATCGGTAGTCGGCGAGAGAGTTTCGCACCCGACGGGTCGACGGGGACTCGGGAGCGCGGCGGAAGCGCCGTCTCGTAGTAGCCAGAGGGCCCCCTCGAAACAGGTCCATGACGCGCCATTCGGCAGCGTCTGTTCCGCACATTAACGGCCCAGAAACCGGGATCGTCCATACTTCGCCGATTTCCTATGCCGCCTGACGGCCGGACCGAGCTTGACCCGGTGTGTCTGCCCGCGCGCCGATGCGGCTGGATGCCGGTGACGTCATAGCATCGGCACATGTCCAAGCCGAGCACCCGCAAGAAGGCTCGCCGGCAGAAGCGGCTGGCGCAGAAGGTGGTCTGGGCGCGGATCACCGATGCGCTCGACGAACTCGACGAGCTCGACGAGGAACCGGTCGAGTTGCCGCCCGGCAATGTGACGGAAACCATCCTCGGTGTCGGCGGCACCTTGGCCGACGGATACCCAGAACTCGTCGCCGAACTCGTCGGGGAGGCGCAGCGCTTCGAGCATCGAATTCTGGCGCGCGGATGGACTTTCGATACCGAATACTCATCCGATGACGGATTCGCGTGCTGGTTCTTCGCGCCCTCCGGTGCGGAGCTCGAAGACGAGGCGCTCGAAACGGTCACGCGAGTCTGGATGACCCCGACAGAAATCGATCTCCGGGATGAGCGTGATTTTCCGAATGCCGTTCACGTGGTGCTCGTCGGATCGGGTGAGCGAAGCCGGACCCACCAACTTTCGCCCGACCGATTCTTCGAGCAGCTCGAGACGATCGAGGCATACCGGGTAGGAGCTCCCGCCCTCACTATCGACTGAGTTTTCTCACGTCTCGGGTCGGGTAATCACCACAGGATGAGACTGAAGAAAACCGCGGCCACGACGATGATGGCCGCCGCGTTGGGAATGGGCGCGCTGGGCGCCGCCGGAGCCGCGCAGGCCGATGACCATTGGTGCCCGCCGTGGGTGCCGTGCCATGGACCGGGTCAGGGTCCGGGAGTGCTGCCACCACCTGGGCACATAGGCCAGATCACCGGTGTCCCGCCGGGGCATTGGCCGGTGAAACCCGGCTGGGTCAACCACCTGTAGTCAGCCGTCGTCGACGCCGAGCGCGTGCTGAGCGCGGTCCTCGTATCGCTGCCGCGCGCTGGGGTCGAAATCGAGGAACACGCGGTCGTTGCCCATCCGCTTGTTGAGGCCGCGACGGCCGCGTGGTCCCAGCATCTGCGTGATCGCGGCCATGAACCGCCCGAAGCGCGGCACCGAGACCAGCGTTGTCGGCTTGTCGAGCACTTTGACCACCGCGGCCGCGACGTCCTCTGGCTGCACCGGTTTCTGTGCCGCGCTGGGGTGCGTGCCCGATATCAGTTCGGTGTTGGTGAACGTCGGCATGATCGCGCTGACTTCGACGCCGTCCGGCGCGAATTCGTCAGCCATTGCGGTGGTCAGGCCGACGACCGCGAACTTGGTGCCCGCATAGACGACCTGTCCGGGGACCGCGACCATACCGGCCAGCGAGGCGATGTTGACGATGTGACCGCTGTGCCGAGCGACCATCTCCGGCAGCACCAGCTGGCAGCCGTTGAGCACGCCGTAGAAGTTCACCTCGATCGCGGAGCGGATCGCCTGCTCGGACTGCTGCAGAAACTGGCCGACCGGCATCACCCCGGCGTTGTTGATCAGCACGTCGATGCGCCCGCCACCTTCACTGCGGGCTTTGTCGAGAAACTCCGAGAACGACTGGCGGTTGGTCACATCCAGCGGATAGCCCGACACCTGGCCCTGCGCGTTCAGCGCGGCGACCGCCGACTCGAGCGCATTGACGTCGCGGTCGCCGATCACCACCCGGGCGCCGCGGCGAAGCAGCGCCTTCGCTGTCGCATGCCCGATGCCGCGAGCCGCCCCGGTGATCGCAACTGTCTTGCCGTTGATGTTGTCCATGGCCGAACTTTACAGCTGTCAAATGCGGTGCCCGCGCCGCTGGCCGCAGGCCAAGAAACTCAGGCCGGGTATCTCGAAGCCGCCGGCGTCGCTGCGGAATTGCCCAATCGCCGCCTCGATCTGGCTCTGGACCGCCGCGATGACCTCGGGCGGCTGCGCGTCCAGCACCGGCCGGACCGGACCGGCCAGCGCCGGAACGATGGACCACCATTCATCGAACGTGGACACGGCCATCGGTGTGGCCACCTCGCTGATGACGACGTCGTCGAATCCGGCGGCACCGAGCAGTTCCTCGAGGTTGCCGTGTTCGGCCAGCCCGAACGGGTCGGGCATGCCGGGCGGCGGTACCGGTACGCCCAGCCGCGCGCTGACCTCGTCGAGCAACAGGGACAGCCATGGATTTCTCTCCCGCGGCCCCCACACCGCGAACGCGGCACTGCCTCCGGGAACCAGCACCCGGTGCGCCTCGCGTAGCGCCGCCGCGGGATCGATCACCAGCATCAGGCCCTCACGGCACAACACCGCGTCGAAGCTCGCGTCGGGAAAGGCGATGTTCTCCATGTCGACTTGGGCGATGGTGATGTTGCCCAGCTGGCGGGCGGCGGCACGCTGAGCCGCGATCCCGAGCATCTCCAGCACCACGTCCGACAGCACGACTTCGCCGTCGGGTCCGACGACATCGGCGGCGGCGAGGCCGGTTCCCCCGGGCCCGCACGCCAGCTCGAGCACCCGATCACCCGGGCGTACCCCTGCGGCGAGCATCGCTTCGGTCAC
>DATBFF010000085.1:0-35351 GCA_036558625.1 Mycobacterium sp.
TCGCCGGGTCGGCGGTGTACGGCGCCGACGATCCCGCCGCGGCCGTGCAGGCGCTGCGCCGCCAAGCCGCGACCGCATCCCCGCATCTGCGGCTATGAGTTCGTATGACGACGCCATGCGGCTGGCCATCGAGCATGGCGAGCGCGTCAAAGGCTCCACGTATCCGAATCCGCCTGTCGGAGCGGTGATCGTCGACGCCGCCGGCGAGGTGGTGGGCGTCGGTGCCACCCACCCGACCGGCGGCCCGCACGCCGAAGTGGTGGCACTGCGCCGAGCTGGTGAATTGGCAAGTGGTGGAACGGCAGTCTTCACGCTCGAGCCGTGCAACCATCACGGCAGGACGCCACCTTGCGTGGATGCGCTTGTCGCGGCCGGCGTGTCACGGGTGGTGTACGCGCTGGCAGACCCGAATCCGGAGGCCGCCGGGGGAGCGCTGCAACTCAAGCGGTCCGGCATCGATGTCGTGGACGGCGTCATGGCCGACGATGTCGCGCGCGGCACGCTGCGGGAGTGGCTGCACAAGCAACGTACCGGGATGCCGCATGTGACATGGAAATTCGCGGCCAGCGTCGACGGGCGCAGCGCGGCCGCCGACGGAACGAGCCAGTGGATCACCGGCGAGACCGCCCGCGCCGACGTGCACCGGCGCCGGGCCATGGCCGACGCGATCGTCGTCGGCACCGGCACGGTGTTCGCCGACGATCCCGCATTGACCGCACGGCGTCCCGACGGCAGTCTGGCAGGCCGACAGCCGCTGCGAGTCGTGGTTGGCGAGCGTGAAATCGCCTCAGAAGCAACGATTCTCAATGACGACTCGCGGACCATGCTGATCCGCACGCATGACCCGCATGAGGTGATCAAGGCGCTCGCTGACCGCACCGACGTGCTTCTCGAGGGCGGCCCCACACTAGCGGGCGCGTTCTTGCGGGCAGGTCTGGTGGACCGCATCCTCGCCTACATTGCCCCGCTTCTGCTCGGCGGTCCTGGGAGCGTCATCGACGACGTCGGGGTGCCGACGATCGGCAAGGCGTTGCGATGGAAGTTCGACGGCGTCGAACAAATCGGTCCCGATCTGCTGCTGAGCCTGGTGCCAGGCTAGCGCGCTCGCGCGCGACCGCGGGATCAGTCGTCCAGCTCCTTGTGCTCGATGATGTCCCGGAATCCAATGCCGCCGAGCCGTTCCCGGAACTGCGACACGGTGTAGCCGATCACGGTCGTCTTCACCCGCGCGCGGGCAGTCGCGGACCTCGGCAGGCTGAACAGCGGGCCCATCTCCCCGAAGTAGTGATGCGCCGGAGCGACCTTCACCACTTCCTCACCGCCGTCGGCCAATACGCGAACGAGTTCGATTTCACCCTCGGACACCACGTAGATGCAGTCGCCCATCATGCCCTGCTCGAACAGCACCTCGCCCTTCTTCAGATTCACGACCTCAGGCTCGTGTTCGGTCGCAGCGATATGCGGGACGAGTTCGACGACCTGATCGGCCAGCGGCAGGATGCGGGTGTCGTGGGTTGCCACGACGACCACGCGCTCGCCTTCGGCCAATTCACGAAGCAGGCGCAGCACCTCCTCCACCTGAATGAAGTCGAGATGCGCCGTCGGTTCGTCGGCCAGAAGCAGCGGAGGGTCCAGGGCGATCGCCCGCGCCACCGCCACCCGCTGCTGCTGCCCGCCTGACATGTCGCCGGGGCGGTGCCGCATGCGCTCTTTCAGGCCGACCCGCTCGAGCAACTCCTCGGCCCGCTTGTGTGCTTCGCCCCGCGGTATACGCGCTGCCCGAAGCGGCACCATCACGTTCTCCAGCGCGGTCAGGCTCGCCACGAGATTGAACGCCTGGAACACGATGCCGACGGTGTTGCGCCGGTACTGCGCCAACGTGCGCCGCTCGAGCGCGGTGATGTCGATGTCGCCGAATTCGATACGTCCCTCGGCGGGCTTGAGAATCCCGCCGAGACAAGACAACAGCGTGGTCTTCCCACAGCCGCTGGGCCCCAGCAGGATCGTCAGTGAGCCCTCGCCGACGTCGAGGTTCAGCCCGTCGATCGGACGGACCGCGTACCCGCCGCTGGAGTATTCGACGACGAGGTCCTTGATCCGCAGGTCGGCCATCAGGGTCCCCCGAACGCCAGCGCCGGGTCGACGGTCACCGCGCGACGCAATCCCGCAACGCTGGCGAGCAACCCGATGGCGATCGCGACCGCCGGCAGGAGTACGAACGCCGCGGTCGGAATGTCGCAGCGCATCGGGAACAGGGGGCCCAGCAGCACCGACAGGACGGCACCGATGACGGCCGCAAGGACAGCCACGACGATCGCCTGCACCGCCAGCCCCACCATGATCGACCGGGTCGAGACGCCGATGGCCTTGAAGACAGCGAAGTCTCGGGTGCGTTCGAGCGCCGACATGTAGATCATCGACCCGACGACTAACGCGGCCACCACCCAGAGCAGCCAGGCCATTAGGAAGATCGCGTTCTTCGCGCCGCTGAGCGCACGGACCAGGTCCTCGATCGCGCCGGCGCGGTCGACCGTGCGAAAGCCTTTCGGTGTCGACTCGGGGACACCGCGCAGACCGATCGACGAGATCAACGGTTGCCCTGAGAACAGCAGCTGCTGCGCGCCGGCCACGGTCAGAAATACGTTCGGCTGCCGGGCCAGCGCAGTCGAATCGGAGACCAGACCCACGATTTTCATTGTCCGCGAGCCGATTTCGAGGTCTTGCCCGACGCTGCGGCCCATCGTCGTGGACACCGCGATTTCATCCCAGGCCGTCGGCGCATGCCCCGCCGACAACGCGGGCATCCCCGGCTCGCGCACAGGGACGCCGAACACGTTGACGTTCCGCGGCGACCCGCGGTCGGGGACGGTCGTGCTGCCGTACACCAGTGGGGCGGCGACGGTGACACCGGGAAGTCGCTCTGCGGCCTGGACTTCGGTTTGCGCGAAGGGCGCCGAGCCCAGGAACGGCCCGGCAGCGCCGTCGGCGATGAGATACCGATCGAAACCCAGCGAGTCGACAGTGCGTCCCGCTTCGACGTCAAAACCATTGGCCAGCCCAGTGAGAACGAGCGTGCACGCGAAAACCAGGCCGGTGCCGACGATTGCAATCACGAATCGGCGCTTGCGCCATTGCAGATCACGCAGCGCGGCGGTCAGCACAGCGTGCCTCGCATGCGAAGGACGTTACCGACCTGCGGGGCTATCCGGAGAAGGCTTCCACCAATTTCGAGCAGAACGCGGGCAGGTCGTCGGGCTTGCGGCTGGAGATCAAGGTGTTGCCTCGACGCTCGTCGACCACCACTTCCTCGTCCACCCAGTTGCCGCCCGCGTTGCGGATGTCGGTCTGCAGGCTCGGCCAGGACGTGATCGTGCGGCCGCGCACGACGTCGGCTTCGACCAGCGTCCACGGCCCGTGGCAGATCACCGCCACAGGCTTACCGCCGTCGAAGAACTCCTTGATGAAACTCACTGCGCCCGAATTCATCCGCAGATTGTCGGGGTTGGCCACTCCGCCGGGCAGCACCAGACCCGCGTAGTCCTCGACGTTCGCGTCGTCGGCGGCCTTTTCTGCGTCGAAGGTGTCGGCCTTGTCAAGATGGTTGAACGCCTGCACCTTGCCAACCTCCGTGGACACCAGCTGCGGCGTCCCGCCGGCCTCTTCGACCGCCTTCCACGGCTCGGTCAGCTCCACTTGCTCAACGCCTTCGGGCGCCACCAGGAATGCGATCGTCTTCCCGTCGAGACTCATCAGTACCTCCCGTTCAGATGGTTCTCCGACGGGAATACCCGGGCACGAGCATGGGCACACGTTTGCGGTAATCGCGGTACTGGCCTCCGAACATCCGAATGAGATCGCGCTCCTCGAGCTGGACGGCGATCAGGATGTAGCCGGTGGTGGCGACCGAGAAAAGCGCGTGACCCACGGTCATCGTCGGGGTGAACCAGAAGGCGACCAGAAAGCCCAAATACAGCGGATGGCGCACGATCCGGTAAAACGCGGGCGTCCTGAATGAATACTGCGATGGCTGCAGATTCCGGAGCCGCAGGAACACCTGGCGCAGGCCGAACAGGTCGAAGTGGTTGATCAAGAACGTGCTGACAAACGCGATCGCCCAGCCAAGCATCGCCACCCCGACGAGCACACCGCGCCACGGCTGCGCGGTGACGTCCCATAGCGTCGGTGTGATCGGGAACCAGAATGCGAACAGCAGCGCAAGGCAGACGCTGGCAGCAACGACATAGGTGGATCGTTCGACAGCGGACGGCACGAATCTGGTCCACCAGCGTTTGAAGCCGGCGCGGGCCATCACGCTGTGCTGCACCGCGAACAACAGCAGCAGCCCGACGTCCACCACGACCGCGACTACGGTCGCCTCGCCGTCTCCCCACCCGCCGCGGTCGATGGTGTTGGGCACGAACCAGGCGTCGGCAACGAACGCGATCGCGTACAGGAAGACGACGACAAAGAACGCATATGCGGCGATGCCGTACGCAAAGGCCAGCGCGCCGCCGATGCGGGAGCGCGCGGCAGTAGCAGGTTGTGTCATGTCAGCCTCCTGAAGTAACTACGTCAGGAAGTGTCCTGCGGTTCAGCCGCGAAAGGAATGAGGCATCCGCCTCAATTTCGTGAATCAGGTCTGCGAGGCGAGGGTCCCGGGCTTTTGGTGCACGGCCTCGTCGTCGCGGTGCTTCTCCCGGCCGCCGATGAACAGCCCGAGGACGGCGCCGACGACGCACACGATCGCGGTGATCGTGAAGATCTCGCCGTACTCCATGGCATAAGCGTTCTGGTAGTTGCGTTGGATCTGCTCCCCGATCTCCAGCGGGTTGCCCGACGGCTTGGGCATGGTCTGCAGAATCTGCTGGAACCGGTATAGCCCGTATGCGGACAGGCCCGCGATGCCCACCAACATCCCGATCATCCGGGCCACGACGACCGCCGACGACGCGATGCCGTGCTGGGCAGGCGGGACCACCCGCAACGCCGCGGCGGTCAGCGGCCCGATCACCAGGCCCAGGCCCAGGCCCGCCAGTGCGAGGTCGGTGTCGAACGTCGGCAGGGAGATGACGCCGAGGTCGTGATGTCTGGTGAGCACGTCCACGCGCCAGTAATGAATCAACCAGTAGGCTCCCGCCGCTATCAGCAGGCCGATGAATGCGATAGCGCGGTCACCGACCTTGGTGGCCAGCCAGCCACCGACCAGCGCCCCGATGGGCAGCGCGATCAAGAACCGCAACAGCAGCCCGGCGGCCTGACCCTGGTCCAGGCCTAACACGCCTTGGCCGAACAGCTCGACATCGACGAGCGTGACCATCAGCGCCGCGCCGGCGCACAACGACGAGCCGAGTGCGCACAACAGCGGTCCGAACCGCACGCCGTCGGGGTCGATCAGCCGCGTGCGGGCGAACCGCTCCCAGATCGCGAAAAGCACAAGCGCGGCCAGCGCGCCGCACAGCACTGGCAGGCCCCAATCCGGCAGCACCTGTTTGCCGTCGGGCCGCGGGTTGTACAAGCCGACGACCATGAGGCCCAGCGCCACGGCCAGCAGCACGCCACCGACGACGTCGACGCGCTCGCGCGGGCCGTCGTCACGCGCTCGTGACGGCAAGCTGAACTGGATCATCGCCATCGCGATCGCCGCCAGCGGCACATTGATCCAGAAGACGTCCTGCCACTTGGTCAGCAGCCAGACGATGAAGATGCCGTAAAGCGGGCCCAGCACACTGCCGAGTTCCTGCGCGGCACCAATGCCGCCGAGCACCGCCGCGCGGTTGCGCTGCGACCACAGATCGGCGGCGAGCGCGAACGTCACGGGCAGCAGCGCGCCGCTCGCGGTGCCCTGGATGACGCGGCCGATCACCAGCATCGTCAGATCGGTTGACAGCGCGGTCACCACGGACCCGACCGCGAACCCGGCGAGGCTGGCCTGCAATAGCAGCTTGCGGCCGAACCGATCCGAGGCGCGGGCGAGAAGCGGCATGGCCGCGATATAGCCAAGCAGGTATCCGGTGATGATCGGCGTGATCTGCTGGACGTGATTCACCGCGATGCCGACATCGCGCATGATGTCGCGCATGATCGTGACGACGACGTAGGTGTCGAGCGCGCCGAGCAGCACGGCAAGGCTGCCGGCAGCGATCGCGACGCGCCGGTTGGATGTCGCCGGCCCCGCGGCTCCGCGGTTGGCGTGCATCAAACGCCGGGCGGCTTTTCGACGCTGACGGGTTGGTTCCAATTCGAGAGCGTCATCGAAATCGTGTTGCCGGAGCTGGGTTCAAGCTCGGCTCGGACCAAGTCGTGGTTGGCGTCTTCGCGGATCCAGACCGTCGCCGGAACCGCACCGCTCACGGTGATCTTCGGCGCGATCTTTTTGACGGCGTCCGCGCTGACGTCACCGGTGACCTTGACCGTCTTGACGCCCTTGATCGTTTCGTGCTCTCCCGCCTTGGGATTGCTGAGATTGGCCAACACGTTCGCGAGGCCGGTGTCCGGATTCAGAATCACCGAGACGTCGTAGAGGTTGGCCGCGGGCCCGAAGCTGTTCCAGATGCCCGGGTCCAGCGAGCCGTACAGCGTGCCGTTCAGCACAACGAAATCCACCTCGGCGTCGTTGCCGCCGAGCGTCACCTTGGCGTGGCCTTTCGCCGCGACGGTAGGAGCGTTGGTCAGGTCACCGGTCAACGTCTTGATCGGCAACCCCTCGATCGTGCCGTCGACCGTGATGTCCAAGTGGGCACTCTTGAGGTCGCGCGTGGTCTGCGTCGACTGCTTCACCAAAGTGGCGGCGTCCGGTAACGGTGCACTGGACTTTTGTTCGTCCGACGACTTCGAGCAGCCCGCAAGGAGGGCGGCGGAGCATCCGAGGGCGGCGAGCAGGGCGATACCAGTTCGGCGCAAAGACATGCCCGCCATCGTAGAGGCTCGCCGGTTGCGCACTAGCCTGTGCTGGTGTTCACCGGCATCGTCGAAGAGGTCGGCCGCGTCGTCGAAATAGTCGATCTGCCCGAGGCCGGAGCCGCAGGGCCGGCGACATCGGGCACGGCCCGATTGCGCATTCATGGGCCGATCGTCACCAGCGACGCCTCGCCGGGCGACTCGATCGCGGTCAACGGCGTCTGCCTGACGGTGGTGCAGGTGCTGCCGGGCGGCGATTTCACCACGGACGTGATCGCCGAGACATTGAACCGCTCGACGCTGCGCCACGTCGGTAAACGCCCGCAGGTCAATCTCGAGCGGGCGGTCACCGTCGAGAAGCGGCTCGGTGGCCACATCGTTCAGGGCCACGTGGACGGCACGGGCGCAGTGATCTCCCGCACCCAATCCGAGCGTTGGGAGGTGGTCCGGATCGGCTTGCGGGCGAACCTCGCCCGCTATGTCGTCGAAAAGGGCTCGATCGCCGTCGACGGGGTCAGCCTCACGGTCTCGGGCATAGGAAACGACGCTGGCCAGGACTGGTTCGAGGTGTCGTTGATACCGACCACACTGGCGGAGACGACGCTCGCGTCGGTGCCCGTCGGCGGTGAGGTGAACCTCGAGGTGGATGTGCTCGCCAAATATGTCGAGCGACTCCTGAGCGCCGGCACGCAAGGCCTGTGACCTGGGCAAATAGCCAGGTGGTTACAGCATCAGCGGCTAGTTGGTTCATACTCGATGTACGGGGCAGATGCGACCCCGCAGTCGAAGGAGTTGCCCGCCATGACCAGGTTGGACAGTGTTGAGCGCGCTGTCGCCGACATCGCGGCGGGCAAGGCGGTGATCGTCATCGACGACGAGGACCGTGAAAACGAAGGCGACCTGATCTTCGCGGCCGAAATGGCCACTCCCGAGCTCGTCGCGTTCATGGTGCGCTATACGTCCGGCTACCTGTGTGTGCCGCTCGCCGGTGAAGTCTGCGACCGGCTCGGCCTGCTGCCGATGTATGCGGTGAACCAGGACAAGCACGGCACCGCCTACACCGTCACCGTGGACGCGAAACAAGGTGTGGGAACCGGCATTTCGGCTTCCGATCGGGCGACGACGATGCGTCTGTTGGCCGATCCGTCAAGTGTCGCAGACGATTTCACTCGGCCGGGTCACGTAGTGCCGCTGCGGGCCAAGGACGGCGGGGTGCTGCGCCGGCCCGGACACACCGAGGCCGCGGTCGACCTGGCGAAGATGGCCGGGCTGCAACCTGCCGGCGCGATCTGCGAGATCGTCAGCCAAAAAGACGAAGGCGCGATGGCGCAGACCGACGAACTGCGGGTGTTCGCCGACGAACACGGCTTGGCGCTGATCTCGATCGCCGACCTGATCGATCACCGGCGCAGACACGAGAAGCACGTGAGGCGTATCGCCCAGGCCCGGATCCCCACCCGGCACGGCGAGTTTCGGGCGGTCGGCTACACGAGCATCTACGACGACGTCGAGCATGTCGCGCTGATGCGCGGGGATGTCGGCGACGGCGAAGACGTGCTGGTGCGCGTGCACTCAGAGTGCCTGACCGGCGACGTGTTCGGCTCCCGGCGCTGCGACTGCGGTCCGCAGCTGGACGCGGCGATGGCGATGATCGCGCGGGAAGGCCGCGGCGTCGTGCTCTACATGCGCGGTCACGAAGGCCGCGGAATCGGGTTGCTGCACAAGCTGCAGGCCTACCAGCTGCAGGACGCCGGCGCAGACACCGTCGACGCCAACCTCGAACTCGGGCTGCCGGCCGACGCGCGCGACTACGGGCTCGGCGCGCAGATCCTCTACGACCTCGGCGTGCGCTCGATGCGGCTGCTGACCAACAACCCGGCAAAACGGGTGGGGCTCGACGGATACGGGTTGCACATCCTCGAGCGGGTGCCGCTGCCGGTGCGCGCCAATGCCGAGAACATCCGGTATCTGATCACCAAACGCGACCGCATGGGCCACGACCTGTCCGGCCTCGACGACTTCGAGGCGCATCTGCCCGGCGAGTTCGGCGGTGCTCTTTGAGCCCTGCGCATGGCGTGCCGGACATGCCGGCGCTCGATGCGTCGGGTGTGCGCCTGGCGATTGTCGCCAGCACATGGCACAAGACAATCTGCGATGCCCTGCTCGAAAGCGCACAGCGCACGGCGGCGGAGGCCGGCGTGCGTAAGCCTACGGTGGTCAGGGTACTGGGGGCGATCGAAATCCCTGTTGTTGCACAGGAATTGACTCGCAACCACGACGCCGTCGTCGCCCTCGGGGTCGTCATCCGCGGGCAGACACCGCATTTCGACTATGTCTGCGACGCCGTCACCCAGGGGCTGACCAGGGTGTCGCTCGACGCCGCCACACCGGTGGCCAACGGAGTGCTCACCACCAACAACGAGGAACAGGCGCTCGACCGCGCCGGGCTGCCGGCGTCGGCCGAGGACAAGGGCGCCCAAGCCACGGCCGCGGCGCTGTCGACGGCGCTGACGCTGCGCGAACTCCGGTCATGACGGCGATGAGCGGTTGCGCGAAGAGCAAATGACGCGATGAGCGCTTGCGCGAAGAGCAAATGACGGCGATGAGCGCTTGCGCGAAGAGCAAATGACCTGGGAACTCCAGGTGCGTCCGCACCTGACGCCCTACTTCGCGTACGGCGCCGCCGTCCTGATCCTGGCCGCCCATATTGCGGTAGGTGTATTGCTGAAGGTGCGCTCCACCGGGGTGGTGTTCCAGACTTCCGACCAGGTCGCAATCGCGGGACTGGGCGTCGTGATCGCCGGCGCAGTACTGCTGTTCGCGCGGCCTCGGCTGCGTGCCGGGAAGGCCGGCTTGGCCGTACGAAACATGCTGGGCGAGAAGCTGATCGAATGGCCCGACGTAGTCGACGTGTCATTCCCCGTCGGAGCCCGGTGGGCGCGCGTCGACCTGGCCGACGACGAATACATTCCGCTGATGGCGATCCAGGCCGTCGACAAGGACCGGGCGGTCGCGGCGATGGACTCGGTGCGCGCCTTAGCCGCCAAGTATCGTCCCGCGGGTTCATCCCCGCGAGATTGACGTTTTGCAGGCCGCCACTCGCGCTTCCTCTGCCAAACGTCGGTTTCGGCGACGGTACTAGCCTGGGAACGTGCCCGATCCGTCGACATACCGGCCTGCTCCCGGGTCGATTCCCGTCGAACCGGGCGTGTATCGCTTCCGCGATCAGCACGGCCGGGTGATCTACGTCGGCAAAGCCAAAAGCCTGCGCAGCAGGCTGACGTCATACTTTGCCGACATCTCCGGTCTGATGCCCCGCACGCGGCAGATGGTGACCACTGCGGCCAGCGTCGAATGGACGGTGGTCTCCACCGAGGTCGAGGCCCTGCAGCTCGAGTACAACTGGATCAAGGAGTTCGATCCGCGGTTCAACGTCCGCTACCGCGACGACAAGTCGTACCCGGTGCTCGCGGTGACCCTGAACGAGGACTACCCGCGCCTGATGGTGTACCGCGGGCCGCGTCGCAAGGGCGTGCGCTACTTTGGCCCGTATTCGCACGCATGGGCCATCCGCGAGACGCTGGACCTGCTCACCCGAGTGTTCCCCGCCCGCACCTGCTCGGCAGGAGTGTTCAAGCGCCACAGGCAGATTGACCGGCCATGTCTGCTGGGCTACATCGACAAGTGCTCAGCACCGTGCATCGGCCGGGTCAGCGCCGAGGAGCACCGCAGGATCGTGCTGGACTTCTGCGACTTCCTCTCGGGTAAGACCGACCGGTTCGTGCGGGACATGGAACATCAGATGAACGAGGCCGCCGCGGAGTTGGATTTCGAGCGCGCCGCGCGATTGCGCGACAACGTTTCGGCGCTCAAACGGGCGCTGGAGAAGCAGACGGTCGTCTTCGGCGACGGGACCGACGCCGACGTCGTCGCGTTCGCCGACGACGAACTCGAGGCGGCCGTCCAGGTTTTCCATGTCCGCGGGGGGCGGGTGCGCGGGCAGCGCGGCTGGATCGTCGAGAAGTCGGGGGAGCCCGGAGCCGCTTCGGCGGCGACAGACGACGAAAGCGCATCCGGCGGTGAGGTACTGGTTGAGCAATTTCTGACGCAGTTCTACGGCGAGCAGGCCGAATTAGACGGTGCGGCAGACGAATACACGAATCCGGTACCGCGGCAGGTCCTGGTGCCGGTATTGCCTCCCGACACCGACCAACTAGCAGAGTGGCTCTCGGGCTTGCGGGGATCTCGGGTGGCTATCCGGGTACCCCAGCGCGGCGACAAGCGGGCGCTGGCCGAAACCGTGCATCGCAATGCCCAGGAAGCGCTCGCGCAGCACAAGCTCAAGCGTGCTGGTGACTTCAACGCGAGATCCGAAGCACTGCAGAGTATTCAGGACGCGTTAGGACTGAGCGAGGCTCCACTGCGGATCGAATGTATCGACGTCAGCCACGTGCAGGGCACCGACGTGGTGGCCTCGCTGGTGGTATTCGAGGACGGGTTGCCCCGCAAATCCGACTACCGGCACTTCGCGATTCGGGAAGCCGCCGGCGAGGGCCGATCCGACGACGTCGCATCGATCGCGGAGGTGACCCGGCGCCGCTTCTGGCGTCACCTCTCGGAGGCTCAGGACACTGCGTTAGATGGCAAACCGCGCAAATTCGCTTACCCGCCAAATCTTTTCGTGGTCGACGGCGGCGCGCCCCAAGTGAATGCCGCACAGGCGGCGCTCGACCAACTCCGTATCACCGACGTTGCAGTCATTGGCCTGGCCAAGCGACTGGAAGAGGTGTGGGTGCCCGCAGAGCCCGATCCGGTGATCATGCCGCGCAACAGCGAAGGGCTATACCTGCTGCAGCGGATCCGCGACGAGGCGCACCGCTTCGCGATCGCCTATCACCGCAGCAAGCGGTCGAAGCGAATGACCGCATCGGCTCTGGACTCGATCCGCGGACTGGGCGAGACGCGCCGCAAAGCACTGGTGGCCCATTTCGGCTCGGTGGCCAGACTCAAGCAGGCCACCGTCGACGAGATCACCGCCGTGCCGGGCATCGGGGTGACCACCGCCAAGGCGGTGCTCGAAGCGCTGGGCACGGCGGACGCGAGGAACGAGAAAGCAATCGCCGATTCCACCGGAACCACGACGGACGCGGCCGCGATGGGCAATGATCGGGCCAGGGCATCCGGATGACAGACCAAGGCACGGGCGAAGAGCTGCGGCACGGCCGCCGGGACGAGGCACCTGCAGCGCAATCCGGCATCGACGTCGTCCTGGTCACGGGGCTGTCCGGAGCTGGACGGGGTACAGCCGCCAAAGTCCTGGAGGATCTCGGCTGGTATGTGGCCGACAACTTGCCGCCCGAGCTGATCGCACAGATGGTGGACCTGGGTCTGGCCGCCGGGTCGCGCATCACCCAGCTGGCCGTCGTGCTGGATGTGCGCTCACGCGGGTTCACCGGCGACTTGGATTGGGTGAGAAGGGATTTGGCCTCGCGCGGCACCTTCCCACGAGTGCTGTTCCTCGAGGCGTCGGACGACATCCTGGTCCGTCGTTACGAGCAGAATCGGCGCAGTCACCCGCTGCAGGGCCGCGGGACGCTCGCCGAGGGCATCGCCGCCGAGCGCCGGATGCTGGCCCCATTGCGCGAAGGCGCGGACCTGACCATCGACACGTCGGCGTTGTCCGTGCGGGCGCTGCGCGAAACCATCGAGCGGGCGTTCGGCGCGGAGGCCGTCGCGCACACCAGCGTGACGGTGGAGTCGTTCGGGTTCAAGTACGGGCTCCCGATGGACGCCGACATGGTGATGGACGTCCGATTCCTGCCGAACCCACACTGGGTCGACGAGCTGCGGCCGCAGACGGGTCAGGCGCCGGCCGTGCGCGACTACGTCTTGTCGCAACCGGGTGCCGAAGAATTCCTCGCCACCTACCATCGACTGCTATCCCTCGTCGTCGGGGGATACCGGCGGGAGGGGAAGCGCTACATGACCGTTGCCATCGGCTGCACCGGCGGCAAGCACCGCAGTGTCGCCATGGCCGAGGCGCTGGCCGAGGTTTTGCAACCCAACGACGAGCTGTCGGTGCGGGTCCTGCACCGGGATCTGGGCCGCGAATGACCTACCGCATCGTCGCCCTCGGCGGAGGCCACGGGCTGTACGCCACGCTGTCGGCTGCGCGTCGGCTCACCCCGCATGTCACCGCAGTGGTGACGGTGGCCGACGATGGCGGATCCTCGGGCCGCCTGCGCAACGAGCTCGACATCGTTCCGCCGGGCGATCTGCGAATGGCGTTGGCGGCGCTGGCTTCTGACAGCCGGTATGGCCGGTTGTGGGCGACGATCTTGCAGCACCGTTTCGGCGGCAGCGGCGCGCTGGCCGGCCATCCCATCGGCAACCTGCTGCTAGCCGGGCTCAACGAAGTGCTGGCGGACCCCGTCGCGGCGCTGGACGAGATCGGGCGGATCCTGGGCGTGAAGGGCAGAGTGCTGCCGATGTGCCCGGTCGCCCTGCAGATCGAGGCCGACGTGTCCGGCCTGGAGTCCGACCCTCGGATGTCCCGGGTAATTCGGGGCCAGGTAGCGGTGGCGACGACGCCCGGCAAGGTGCGACGCGTCCGGCTGCTGCCGGGCGATCCGCCCGCGACCCGTCAGGCCGTCGACGCGATCCTGAACGCGGATCTTGTTGTGCTGGGCCCAGGTTCGTGGTTTACCAGCGTCATTCCGCACGTTCTGGTGCCTGGCCTCGCGTCGGCGCTGAAGGCGACGACCGCGCGTCGGGCGCTGGTGCTCAACCTCGCGGCCGAGCCGGGGGAGACTGCAGGGTTCTCTGCCGAGCGGTATCTGCACGTCCTTTCCCAGCACGCTCCGGACTTCCGTGCGGACGAGATCGTCGTCGACGCGGAGCGCGTGCCCGCGGAGCGGGAACGACAGCAGCTGCATCGCACCGCGGCATTGCTCAAAGCGGACGTGAGGTTTGCTGACGTAGCTCGGCCTGGTAAATCTCTACATGACCCGGCGAAGCTGGCCGCGGTCTTGGACAGCGTGCGAGCCCGCTCCACGGCGGTGCCGATCGCGCCGACGGTGCCGACCCCCGCGGTCGGCCCGTCGAAAGGACCGCGTCTGAATGGACCGGGAGGTGACGAGCCGTGGCGATGACCGCCGAAGTCAAGGACGAGCTGAGCCGCCTGATCGTGAACTCGGTGAGCGCACGCAAGGCCGAGGTCGCCTCGCTGCTGCGGTTCGCGGGGGGATTGCACATCGTGGCGGGGCAGGTCATCGTCGAAGCCGAGGTTGATCTCGGCATCATCGCGCGCCGGCTCCGCAAGGACATTTTCGACTTGTATGGGTACAACGCGGTCGTTCACGTGTTGTCCGCCAGCGGGATTCGCAAACAGACCCGCTACGTCGTGCGGGTGGCCAAGGACGGTGAGGCGCTCGCCCGCCAGACCGGCCTGCTGGACCTGCGCGGACGTCCGGTGCGCGGGCTGCCCGCGCACGTAGTCGGGGGCAGCGTCGCCGACGCCGAGGCCGCTTGGCGCGGCGCGTTCCTGGCGCACGGGTCGCTCACCGAGCCGGGGCGATCGTCGGCGCTGGAGGTCAGCTGCCCCGGTCCGGAAGCGGCACTCGCGCTGGTGGGCGCGGCGCGGCGGCTGGGGATCAGCGCCAAGGCGCGCGAGGTGCGTGGCGCGGACCGCGTGGTGGTGCGCGACGGCGAGGCGATCGGTGCGCTGCTGACGCGGATGGGAGCACAAGACACTCGGTTGACGTGGGAGGAGCGGCGGATGCGCCGCGAGGTGCGCGCGACCGCGAATCGACTGGCGAACTTCGACGACGCGAACCTGCGGCGGTCGGCCCGCGCGGCGGTCGCGGCGGCGGCGCGGGTCGAGCGGGCGCTGGAGATCCTCGGCGACACCGTGCCGGATCATCTCGCGGCGGCCGGCAAGCTGCGCGTCGAACACCGGCAAGCGTCATTGGAGGAGCTGGGTCGGCTTGCCGATCCGGCGATGACGAAAGATGCTGTGGCAGGGCGTATTAGGCGGTTGTTGTCGATGGCTGATCGCAAAGCGAAACAAGAGGGCATTCCCGATACCGAGTCTGCCGTGACCCCCGACTTGTTGGAGGATGCGTAGCGTGGACCAATACCGGCGCGGTGATCTGACATTTGACGTCATCGATGCGGGCCCGGCCGACGGGCCGGTGGTTGTGTTGCTGCACGGCTTCCCGCAGTTCAACACGAGCTGGAATCCCGTGATCGAGCGGCTGACCGCCCGCGGCTTTCGGTGCCTCGCGCCGAACCAGCGCGGCTATTCACCGGGAGCCCGTCCGACCCGGCGGCGGGACTATCGCTCGGCCGAGTTGGTCGAAGACGTGCGTGCGTTGATCGATGCGGCCGGTGCCGACCGGGTCCATCTGGTCGGACACGACTGGGGCGCCGCGGTGGCATGGGGAGCCGCGGACGAACTCAATGACCGGTTGGCGACGATGACGTCGTTCTCTGTGCCTCACCCGAGCGCGTTCTTGAAGGGTTGGGTGACGAGCCGGCAGGGCCTCATGTCGTGGTACATGTACTTCTTCCAGCTGCCCTGGCTGCCGGAGCGACTGCTGCTCGGGCCGAGGGGGGAGGGCACCCGTGCGATCAAGTCTCTGGTGTCGGGCGGCCAGACGCGCGAAGCTGCGGAGCGCGATGTCGAGGGGATGACCGAACCCGGCGCGTTGACTGCCGCGTTGAAATGGTACCGGGCGATGTTCCTGAGCAACCCGACCCGCGCCGTCGGCAAGATCACCGTGCCGACGATGTACGTCTGGAGCGACGGCGACATCGCGCTTGCCGAGAAGCCCGCGCGCGACACCGCCCGGTATGTCACCGGCGACTACCGGTTCGAGGTCCTGCACGGTTCGCACTGGATCCCGGACCAACAGCCCGACGTCGCAGCCGATTTGCTACTCGAGTGGTTCGCAGCGCACCCGCTCTAGAAGGGCAGGCCGCCAGGCCGACATCGCATCGCGCGATCACCGTTGAGATTGCGCTCAGGGCTGTTGCTCGAGCGCAATCACGACCCTGAGCGCAATTTCGACGTATCGCTCGAGCACCTGTCGAGACCCTGCTCACACGGCGTAGCCTCGGACGGTCGTCCGGCCAGCACCGCGCGCACGATGCTTCCGGCGCCCCATTAGGCTGAACGCAGAGAACATCAGCGAATCAAGGCGGACAAGGGAGAGACCAGTGACGGTCCGGGTAGGCATCAACGGCTTCGGACGCATCGGACGCAACTTCTACCGGGCGCTGGAGGGGCAGAAGGCGCAGGGCAGCAGCACCGACATCGAAGTGGTCGCGGTCAACGACCTCACCGACAACGCGACGCTGGCCCATCTGTTGAAGTTCGACTCCATTCTCGGCCGGCTGCCGCAGGAAGTCAGCCTCGAAGGTGACGACACGATCGTCGTCGGCACCAACAAGATCAAGGCCCTCGAAGTCAAGGAGGGCCCGGCGGCACTGCCGTGGGGCGATCTCGGCGTCGACGTCGTCGTCGAGTCCACCGGCATCTTCACCGCCGCCGACAAGGCCAAGGGTCATTTGCAGGCCGGCGCCAAAAAGGTGATCATCTCCGCGCCGGCCAAGGGCGAAGACCTGACCGTCGTGCTCGGCGTCAACGAAGACAAGTACGACGGCAGCCAGAACATCATCAGCAACGCGTCGTGCACCACGAATTGCCTTGGGCCGCTGGCGAAGGTCCTCCACGACGAGTTCGGCATCGTCAAGGGCCTGATGACGACGATTCATGCCTACACCCAGGACCAGAACCTGCAGGACGGCCCGCACAAGGACCTGCGCCGGGCACGCGCCGCCGCGCTGAACATCGTGCCGACGTCGACGGGCGCGGCCAAGGCCATCGGCCTGGTAATGCCCGAGTTGAAGGGAAAGCTCGACGGCTACGCGTTGCGAGTGCCAATTCCCACCGGCTCGGCCACCGACCTGACCGCCGACTTGTCGAAGTCGGCCAGCGTCGAGGACATCAACGCCGCGTTCAAGGCGGCTGCCGACGGGCCGATGAAGGGCATTCTGAAGTACTACGACGCACCGATCGTGTCCAGCGACATCGTCACCGACCCGCACAGCTCGATCTTCGACTCGGGCCTCACCAAGGTGATCGACAACCAGGCCAAGGTGGTGTCCTGGTACGACAACGAGTGGGGTTACAGCAACCGGCTCGTCGACCTCGTTGCGCTGGTTGGCAGGTCACTCTAGCCAGATGGCCATCAAGACCCTCGACGACCTTCTCGCACAAGACGTTTCGGGACGCGGGGTGTTAGTTCGCTCCGACCTCAACGTCCCACTCGACGACGGCCGGATCACCGATCCCGGTCGTATCGCGGCGTCGGTGCCGACGCTGCAGGCGCTGGCCGATGCCGGCGCGAGGGTGGTCGTCGCTGCGCACCTCGGTCGCCCCGGCGGCAAACCCGACCCCAAGTACTCGCTGCGACCCGTTGCCGCTGCACTCGGTGAACAGCTGGGTCGGCATGTGCAATTGGCCGGCGACGTGGTCGGGCCCGACGCTTTGGCGCGGGCCGAAGGGCTGACGGATGGTGACATCCTGCTGCTGGAGAACGTCAGGTTCGACCCCCGTGAAACCAGCAAAGACGACGCACAACGGCTCGCGCTGGCGCACCAGCTCGCCGAATTGGCCGGCGGCCCAAACGAATCGGCCGGAGCTTTCGTGTCCGACGGCTTCGGTGTGGTGCACCGCAAGCAGGCCTCGGTATACGACGTCGCCACGCTGATGCCGCACTATGCCGGGAAACTCGTGGCCGCCGAAGTCGAGGTGTTGCAACAACTGACCGCCTCCACCGAGCGTCCCTACGCCGTCGTCCTCGGCGGGTCGAAGGTCTCGGACAAGCTCGCTGTGATCGAAGAGCTGGCGAAGAAGGCGGACAGCCTGCTGATCGGCGGTGGGATGTGCTTCACATTCCTTGCTGCGTGCGGTCTTTCGGTCGGCACTTCGCTGGTCCAGCCGGAGATGGTCGACACGTGCAAGAAGCTTCTCGACGACTACGCCGACGTCATCCACTTGCCCGTCGACATCGTCGTCGCCGGCGAGTTCAAAGCGGACTCGCCGGCCCACACCGTCGTCGCAGACGAGATTCCCGACGACAAGATGGGTCTGGACATCGGGCCCGGGTCGGTCAAGCGGTTCACCGCCCTCGTGTCCAATGCCAGGACCATCTTTTGGAACGGACCGATGGGGGTCTTCGAATTTCCGGCCTTCGCGGCCGGCACCAAGGGTGTGGCCGAGGCGATCGCCGCGGCCACCGAAAAGGGTGCGTTCAGTGTGGTCGGCGGGGGAGATTCCGCCGCCGCCGTGCGGACGCTCGGTCTGCCCGAGGACGGGTTCTCACATATTTCCACCGGTGGCGGCGCGTCGCTCGAATACCTTGAAGGCAAGACCCTTCCGGGCTTAAAAGTATTGACCACCTGAGCGAGGAGAGACGTTGAGCCGCAAGCCGCTGATCGCTGGCAACTGGAAGATGAACCTCAACCACTTCGAAGCGATCGCGCTTGTGCAGAAGATCGCATTCTCCCTGCCGGACAAATACTTCGACAAGGTCGACGTGACCGTCCTGCCGCCGTTCACGAACCTGCGCTCGGTGCAGACGCTCGTCGACGGCGACAAGCTGCGGCTCACATACGGTGCGCAGGACCTTTCGCAGCACGACGACGGCGCATATACCGGCGACATCAGCGGCACGTTCCTGTCCAAGCTGGGCTGTACGCACGTCGTCGTCGGTCACTCCGAGCGCCGCACCTATCATCACGAGGACGACGAACTCGTCGCCAAGAAGGC
Source organism: Mycobacterium sp. (assembly GCA_036558625.1). GTDB lineage: Bacteria > Actinomycetota > Actinomycetes > Mycobacteriales > Mycobacteriaceae > Mycobacterium. Next base: position 18,734 of record DATBFF010000085.1, read on the forward strand.
GGCCGCGGCGTTTCGCAACCAGCTGGTGCCGATCGTTTGCATCGGCGAACACCTCGAGGTCCGTGAGGCCGGCGACCACGTGTCCCACAACGTCGGGCAGCTGCGCGGATCGCTGTCAGGGTTGACCAAGGAGCAGCTAGCCGATGTGGTAATTGCGTACGAGCCGGTGTGGGCGATCGGCACGGGCCGGGTGGCCAGCGCCGCCGACGCGCAAGAGGTGTGCAAGGCTATCCGCGACGAGCTGGCCGACTTGGCGTCGGAACAGGTCGCCGACGGTGTGCGGGTGCTCTACGGCGGTTCGGCCAACGCCAAGAACATCGGTGAGCTCATCGCCTGCGACGACGTCGACGGCGCGCTGGTCGGGGGCGCGTCGCTCGACGGCGAGCAGTTCGCGACCATGGCCGCCATCGCGGCCGGCGGCCCCCTGCCCAGCTCGGGGGCGCCGTGACGGTAGGGTGGCGGCCATGAAGATGACCCTGGACATCTTGCTGGTGGTCACCAGCGTCCTGGTCGTGCTGCTGGTTTTGCTGCACCGAGCCAAGGGCGGCGGCCTGTCGACATTGTTCGGGGGCGGCGTGCAGTCCAGCCTTGCCGGCTCGACGGTGGTCGAGAAGAACCTCGACCGGTTGACGCTGTTCGTGACGGCCATCTGGGTCATTTCGATCATCGGCGTCGGCTTGATGATCAAGTACGGCGGCTGACCCGCCCTCGTCGGCTAGGGTGATGCCTCACTACAGGCTGGCTCCGTCGCACGAGAGGGCGCGAACATGAGTGCTCCCCAAGGTCCGTACCCGCAGAATCCGCCACCGTACCGGCAGCCTTACGGTCCGCCGCGCCAGCAGTACGGTCCGCCGCCGCAGCAGTATGGACCGCCGCCGCAGCGGTACGGCCCACCGCCGCAGCAGTACGCTCAACCGCCGGCCCCACAGCAGCAGTACGGCGCGACGCAGCAATACGGGCAACCCCAGCCCGGCGAGGGCATCGCCATCAACACCCAGTTCTTCCCGCTGGCGTGGCTGTTCTACTTCATCAAGCCGAAGATCTTCATCGACGGGCAAGAGATGCCGCCCGCCGGCTGGGGCCGGACCGTGGTGCCCGCGCGTCCCGGCCAGCACCATGTGCACGTCTACACGCCGTATTTCCTCCCGCCGCGGCTCGGACCGGCCGACGCCGCCGTGGACGTGCCGGCCGGGCGCGTCGTCGAACTCGAATACAAGGCCCCCATGTGGTCGTTCAGCCCGGGCTCGCTCGGTTACCCGCCGCAGAAGTACAACGGCGTCGGGATCACGATCGCTCTCGCGGTGGTGCCGCTGGTCGTCATCTTGTTGCTGATCATCATTGCGGCCGTGGCGGCAGCCTGATACTGCCGCGTACGCCCCGCCCATACTGAGGGCATGGCGGAGTCTTCTGACGCACTGGAACCGTTCGGTGCGGTACATCGCACCCGGGTCGGCCGTGAGGCGACCGAGCCGATGCGCGAAGACATCCGGTTGCTCGGCGCGCTCCTCGGCGACACAGTCCGCGAACAGAACGGGGAGGAGGTGTTCGATCTCGTCGAACGCGCCCGAGTGGAATCGTTTCGGGTCAGGCGCTCCGAAATCGACCGCGCCGAGCTGGCTCGGATGTTCCAGGGCATCGACGTGCGCCAGGCGATTCCCGTCATCCGCGCCTTCTCGCATTTCGCACTATTGGCGAACGTCGCCGAGGACATCCACCGAGAACGACGTCGCGCCGTCCACGTCGAAGCCGACGAACCACCCCAGGACAGCAGTTTGGCCGCCACCTATCTCAAACTCGATGCCGCACAACTGGATCCGGGCGCCGTCGCCGACTCGCTGAAGGACGCGCTGGTGTCACCAGTGATCACCGCCCACCCCACCGAGACCCGGCGTCGCACCGTCTTCGACACCCAGCACCGCATCACCGAGCTGATGCGGCTGCGGCTGCACGGCCAATCCGAAACCATAGACGGCACCAGCATCGAAACCGAACTGCGGCGCCAGATCCTGATGCTGTGGGACACCGCACTGATTCGATTGCAGCGGTTGAAGATTCAGGACGAGATCGAAGTCGGCCTGCGCTACTATCACGCCGCCCTCTTTGATGTGATCCCCGCGGTCAACGCCGAGGTACGCGGCGCCCTGCAGAGTCGCTGGCCCGATCGGCACCTGCTAGACGACCCGATCTTGCGAACCGGGTCGTGGATCGGCGGCGACCGCGACGGCAACCCCAACGTCACCGCGGACGTGGTCAGCCTGGCCGTCGGCAGCGCGGCGCAGGCGGCGTTCGGCCGTTACTTCGCCGAGTTGACCGCGTTGGAGCAGGAACTGTCGATGTCTGTGCGGCTGGTGAAGATTACCGACCAGCTGGCCGCATTGGCCGATCGCTGCCAAGACCAGGCCCGGATGGACGAGCCGTATCGGCGGGCACTGCGCGTCACGCACGGCCGGCTGACGGCGACAGCACAGTCCAAACTGGATCGACAGCCCAGCGGCGAGCTCGATCTTGGATTGGATCCGTACGAGTCGCCTGGCCAGCTGATGGCGGATCTCGACGTCATCGATGCGTCGCTGCGCGGCCACGGCAGCGCACTGCTCGCCGACGACAGGCTGGCGCGGCTGCGAGAGTCGGTGCGGGTCTTCGGTTTCCATCTCAGTAGCCTGGACCTGCGGCAGAACTCCGACGTGCACGAAGAAGTGGTGAACGAGCTACTGGCATGGGCCGGTGTGCATTCGGATTATCTGTCGCTGTCCGAGCATGAGCGCGTCGAACTGCTGGCAGCCGAGCTGGCGACCCGGCGCCCGCTGACGCACAGGGACGCCGACCTCTCGGAACTCGCGTGCAAGGAACTCGACATCGTCGCCGCCGCGGCGCGCGCGATCGACGTCTTTGGTCCGCGGGCGGTACCGAACTACGTCATCTCGATGTGCCGTTCGGTGTCCGACATGCTCGAGACCGCGATCCTGCTCAAAGAGGTCGGACTCCTCGACGCCAGTGAACCGCATTGCCCGGTGGGTATCGTGCCGCTGTTCGAGACGATCGACGACCTGCAACATGGCGCCGAGGTTCTCGAGGCTGCGCTGGACGTGCCAGTGTACCGAGCGCTGGTCCGCGCACACGGCGACAGCCAAGAGGTGATGCTCGGCTACTCGGATTCCAACAAGGACGGCGGCTACCTGGCCGCCAACTGGGCGTTGTACCGGGCGGAACTCGACCTCGTCGAAACGGCGCGCAAGACGGGTATTCGGTTGCGGCTCTTCCACGGTCGTGGCGGGACCGTCGGCCGCGGGGGTGGACCGAGCTACGACGCCATTTTGGCACAACCGCCGGGAGCGGTGTCCGGATCGCTGCGGCTGACCGAACAGGGCGAGGTGATCGCAGCCAAATACGCCGAGCCGCAGATCGCGCGGCGCAACCTCGAAACATTGGTGGCCGCCACACTGGAATCCACTCTGCTGGACGTGGAAGGCCTCGGCGACGATGCCGAGCCCGCGTACCGACTGCTCGACGAGCTCGCCGCGCTCGCGAAGCGTGCCTACGCCGAATTAGTCCATGACACACCCGGATTCGTCGACTACTTCACCGCGTCGACCCCTGTCAGCGAAATCGGTGCGCTCAACATCGGCAGCCGGCCGTCGTCGCGCAAACAGACGACCTCGATCGACGACCTGCGCGCGATCCCGTGGGTGCTGGCATGGAGCCAGTCACGGGTCATGCTGCCGGGCTGGTACGGGACGGGAACCGCATTGGAGCAGTGGATCGGCGACGACGACTCGCGACTGGGAACGCTGAGGGATCTGTACCGACGTTGGCCGTTCTTTCGAAGCGTGCTGTCGAACATGGCCCAGGTGCTCGCGAAGGCGGACATGGGACTGGCGGCGCGGTATGCGGAGCTGGTTCCCGACGAGTCGCTGCGGCACCGCGTTTTCGAGATGCTCGTCGACGAACATGACCGCACGATCCGCATGCACAGCCTCATCACCGAGCAGGACGACCTGCTGGCCGATAACCCGGCGCTGGCCCGGTCGGTGTTCAACCGCTTCCCCTACCTCGAACCGCTCAACCATCTGCAGGTGGAACTGCTGCGGCGATACCGCGCGGGCGACGACGACGAGCTGGTGCAGCGGGGAATCCTGCTGACGATGAACGGCCTCGCGTCGGCGTTGCGCAACAGCGGCTGACGGAACCGATCGCCGTCAATGCTGCGTCGCAACGACATGACCGACGTATTTCTGACACCTGAGGGCGGGCACGACGTCGCGGAATTGTGCGTTCGCACCGCTGCACGGTTGACGGAGCACACCGCTACTGTCGTGGCGCTGGCCGACGGACTATATGACGGATGGCTGGGCGATTGCGAGGAAGGACGCGGGTGGGCGCGGCTGCTTCAAGAGAAGTCGGCGGGTGCCAACTCGCTGCGCTGGCTGCTTGCGCGGCATGTAACCAATCTGAACGAGATCGCGGCCCAATTCCGTTCCACCACACAGGTATACGGTGAAACTGACAACAACGTACTGGGCAGGCAATGGCCCGAGTAGCCGCGGACACATGGACACCGGCCGTGTGGTCAAACGCCGCGGTGATGGACATGCAGGCGAGGCTCGATCCGGTGCGGATGACCCGGCTCGCCGACGACTGGCAGCGCGCCGTGGACCGGATCGGCGACATCTTGGCCGAGCTGGACGGTCACGTCGCCGCGGTTCTGGAGCGGTCATGGCGCGGTCGCGGCGCCGACGCGTCCGCAGACGCGCTGCGGCGCTACGTCGCCGGCTCGCTCGACGGGCTTTCCGCGTGCCGGTCTGCTGCCGTGCATCTTGGTGAGCTGTCCACGGCGGCAGGGGACTTGCGCGCGGCGGCGACGCCGCATGATCTCGCAGATGCGCTCGTTCAAGTCCGGCAGTGCTACAGCCTGCCGGCCGTCGCGGCCGGAAACGCGGTCGAAGACATTCCGGCGCCACCCGACCCGTTCCGACCTGCCGGGCACCCGTCGCAGACCACACTGCCGTCCGGGGTGTCGCAACCCGCCCACCCGGTGGGCATGGCGCCACTTCCGTCGACGCCGGCCGGTTTCCCGCCGCAGTTGAATGCCGATGCGGCGCCTCAGAGCATGCCGTTGCCTGCGGTGGGGGCAGACCCGTCGTGGCGCGTGCCGACGCACAGTGCGGCGCTGCCGTCGTCGCCAGTGCCTGTCCCGCTGCACACGGGTCCTGATCCGCCTCCGACGCCGACGGTCCCGCCTTCGGGTGCTTCGCCGACGACATCGTCCGGGCCGCCCCTGGGCGGTGCCGCCCGTGCAGCAGCACCGGCTATGGGCATGCCTTTCATGGGCGGGATGTACCCGGGCCACATGGCTCGCGACGGCGGCGGCGAACATCGCACGCCGAGATACCTCATCTCGGCCGGCAACTCGAACGAGCTGATCGGCGAATTGCCGTTGGTGGCGCCACCGGTTATCGGCGAGTGACGGCCTTGACCACTCTCTGCACGGCGGATTCTGTGGCCGCAAGGGGAGCGACGGCCGCCTCGCCGATCTCGACGATGCGCTCGACGCGGTCGACGATGCCCTCCAGCCGGCCCAGCGTGTCGTTGAGGTAGGTCAGGCTGCTGTTGAACGTCTCCAGCGACCCGTCCAGCCCCTCGATCGAATTGTCCAGCGCGGCCAGGGAAGCGACGAGGTTGTTCAGCACCTGGTCGACCTGTTCCACGGTGAGGTCAGCGTTCAGCGCGGCTTGAGCCAGCGTCTTTATCCGCTCCCGGCCTGTTCGCGCGCCACCTTTGTCTGCCATGCCGGTCATTATTGCGTGTCGTCGTATGCCGAGAGAGCCATGTCACTTTTCACGGCGGCCAGTAGTGGGAACCCGCGGGGTGAAGTCGTCAGTGACTACGAAGGAGGGATATCGCATGGGTGCTGACCGGAAGAGCGGTCCGCAGGAGGCCATCCGAGGGATCATCGAGGGTCCTATCGGCATAGCCAAGCAGCTGATCGGCACGGTTTTCGGCCGTAATGACCTCGTCCGCGAGGGTCAGGCGCAGGAAGACAAGGCCGACGCTCAGCGCAACGCGGCGAAGAAGGAGGCGGCTGCGGAAAGCGCCCGAGCCAGCGCCAAGGGGGCCGAGCAGCGCGAGCGCTCCCACCAGGAGAAGTAACACCATCGCGTAAGGACCCCTGTTCTGTGAACAGGGGTCCTTACGCGTGCGCCCTAAAGCCCGCCCGCGGCAGGGTCGTCGAGGAGCCAGACCGTGCTCTCGCGCCCAACTGCACCAGCTGCCGGCACGTCGTCGGGATCCGCGCCGCCTATCGCCGCGGCCACCGCGTCGGCTTTGCCGGCACCGGACACCACCAGCCATACTTCGCGCGACCGCTGGATTGCCGGCAGTGTCAACGTGATTCGCCGGGGCGGCGGTTTCGGGGAGTCCTCGACGGCCACCACGAGGCGTGTCTTCTCGCGCACGGCATCGCTGTGGGGGAACAGCGAGTTGATGTGACCTTCGGGGCCCATCCCCAGCAGGTGCACATCGAAATCCGGGGCGGGCTCGCCGGATTCGGCGTTGTCGGCCAACTCTCGCTCGTATCCTTGCGCGGCGGCGTCGATGTCGTCACCGAATCTCCCGTCGCTGGGCGCCATCGCATGCACGTTCTCAGCCGGAATACCGACGCGGCCCAGCAGCGCTGACCTGGCCTGCCTTTCGTTGCGTTCGTCGTCGTCGGTTGGGACAAAGCGGTCGTCACCCCAGTAGAGATGTACTTTGGACCAGTCGATGCGCTCTGCGTGCTCACCCACGTGACTCAGCATCCCGATCCCGGTGCCACCGCCGGTCAACACGATCACGGCGCGGCCGCGGGCGTCGATGGCGGACACCATCGCCTCTGCGAGCCGGTCACCCGCTGCCGCCACCAACGTGGCACTGTCGGAATACGTTTCGACGATCGGTTTGCTCATGAGTATTGCACCTTGCCGATGCCCCGCAGGGCTTCCTCGTAGATTTCGTCGGGATCCAAGTGCCGCAGGTCCTCGGCGAGGCATTCGCGAGTTTCCCTGCGGGCCAACGGCACCAGCGCGTCGGGCTTCGCGGTGCGGCTCAGCGTCGCCGTGGCACCCTCCTGCGGGCGGCTCAGCGTGACGGTCTCGGTGCTGCGGTTCAGTTCGATCTTGAGGTCGCCGACCGCACGCCGCACCGGAGCATCGAGCCGGCTGGCCAGCCAGCCCGCCAGGATGTCCAGTGCGGGTTCATTCTTCAGCCCCGAGACCAGCACCGACTGCATTGGGTCATGCGGCTCCTGGTCCAATGCCGAGGTCAGCAACGCGCGCCAATAGGTGATTCGACTCCACGCCAGGTCTGTGTCGCCATCGGTGTAGCCACCGAGCCGCCCCTTTATCGCCGACAGCGGATCTTCCGCGGACGTCGCATCGGTGATGCGGCGAATAGCCAGCTGGCCCAGCGGATCTTGGGCCGGGACCTGCGGTGCGACGCCGGGCCACCACGCCACCACCGGCGTGTCGGGCAACAAGAACGGCAGCACCACGCTGCTGGCATGCTCTGCGAGCGGGCCGGAGATACGTAGTACCACCACCTCGCCCGCCCCGGCGTCGCCGCCCACGCGCAGTTGGCCATCGAGGCGGGCGTCAGTCGCGCCGCGGTCACCGGGCATGACGACGATGATCCGGCACGGGTGCTCCCGGCTCGCCGCGGCCGCCGCCTCGATGGCCTCCTCGGCGATTTCTTCGCGATCCGGCGCGACGACGAGCGTCAGCACCCGGCCGAGAGTGATCGCACCGAACTTCTCGCGGAGTTCGGTGATCCGCTTGTTGACGTCGTTGGTGGTGGTATCGGCCAGTTCCTCTATCACGGCTCGGCTTCTCCTCGCTGCGCTCCTTGCTCGTTCCTCGCTGCGATGCTCACTCGTCGTCGCCTTCGGGCATCACGGCCGCCGCCATTCCCGGCCCGCACGCCGCAGCATCTCGAACGACGACTCCGGTCCCCACGTTCCGGCCGCATACGGGTCGGGGCGGCCATGCGTCGCCCAGTAGTCAAGCACGGGATCGAGGATCTCCCAGGACAATTCGACCTCCTCGTTCACCGGGAACAACGACGGCTCGCCGAGCAGGACGTCGAGGATCAATCGCTCGTAGGCCTCCGGCGAGTCCTCGGCGAAGGCCGAGCCGTACGAAAAGTCCATGTTCACGTCGCGGACTTCCATTGCGCTGCCAGGCACCTTGGAGCCGAACCGCAGCGTGATGCCCTCGTCTGGCTGCACACGGATCACCAGAGCGTTCTCGCCGAGCTCCTCGGTCATCGTCTGGTCGAACGGCAAGTGCGGTGCGCGCTTGAACACCAGCGCGATCTCGGTCACCCGGCGGCCCAGACGCTTTCCGGTGCGCAGGAAAAACGGCACGCCCGCCCACCGGCGGGTATCGACCTCGAGGCTGATCGCGGCGAACGTCTCGGTGCTCGAATCCTTGGAGAAGCCCTCTTCTTCGAGCAACCCGACGACATGCTGGCTACCCTGCCATCCGGCCGTGTACTGCCCGCGCGACGTCGTTTGATCCAGTGGCTCAACCAGTTTGACGGCCGAGAGCACCTTGATCTTCTCTGCCTGCAGCTGGTGAGGATGAAAGCTGACCGGCTCCTCCATCGCGGTCAGGGCGAGCAGTTGCAGCAGGTGGTTCTGGATCACGTCGCGGGCGGCGCCGATGCCGTCGTAGTACCCTGCCCGGCCGCCGAGGCCGATGTCTTCAGCCATCGTGATCTGGACGCTGTCGACGTAATGCGCGTTCCACACCGGCTCGAACAGCTCGTTGGCGAAGCGCAGCGCGAGGATGTTCTGGACGGTCTCTTTGCCGAGATAGTGGTCGATCCGAAACACCGTCTCCTCGGGGAACACGGTGTTCACGACCGCGTTTAGTTGACGTGCGCTGTCCAGGTCGTGACCGAACGGCTTCTCGATGACCACCCGGCTCCAGCGCCCCTCCTGCGGGCGTGCCAGCCCGGACTTCTGCAGCTGCTCGCACACGAGCGGGAACGCGGTCGGCGGAATCGCCAGATAGAACGCGTGATTGCCGCCGGTGCCACGCTCTGCGTCGAGCTTGTCCAACGTTTCGGCGAGCCGGCCGAACGCCTTATCGTCGTCGAACGTGCCCTGTACGAACCGGATTCCCTCGGAAAGCCGGTCCCAGACCTCCTGCCGGAACGGCGTACGGGAGTGCTGCTTTACCGCGTCGAAGACGACCTTGCCGAAATCCTCGTCGGCCCAGTCGCGGCGTGCGAAGCCGACGAGCGCGAACGTCGGCGGCAGCAGTCCACGGTTGGCCAGGTCGTAGATCGCCGGCATCAGCTTCTTGCGGGCCAGATCGCCGGTGACCCCGAAGATCACCACACCGCACGGCCCGGCGATGCGGGGCAGTCGCTTATCGCGCTTGTCCCGCAACGGGTTTTGCCAGGCGCTCATTTCTCGGCGGCGTCGAGCTGCTCCTGTGTCGCGTCCAGCAACTCGTGCCACGACTTCTCGAACTTCTCGACGCCCTCGTCCTCCAACACCAAAAACACATCGCGAAGATCGATGCCGACGGCCTCGAGCTTGTCGAATACTTCCTGAGCCTCTGCGGAGCGACCGGTGACGGTGTCGCCGGTGATCTCGGCGTGGTCGGCGACTGCGTCGATCGTCTTCTCCGGCATCGTGTTCACGGTGTTCGGCGCAACCAGCTCGGTGATGTAGAGCGTGTCGGAGTAGTCGGGATTCTTGACGCCCGTCGATGCCCAGAGGGGGCGCTGCACCCGGCCGCCGTCGGCCTTCAGCGCCTCGTAACGCTTTCCCCCGACGAACACCTCTTCATACGCGGCGTAGGCCAGCCGGGCGTTGGCCACGCCGGCCTGGCCACGCAACGCGAGTGCGTCGTCGCTGGCGATCTTCTCGAGGCGGTTGTCAACCTCGGTGTCGACGCGGGACACGAAAAACGATGCGACGGAATGGATCTTCGAGATGTCGTGGCCGGCTTGCCTAGCCGACTCCAGCCCCGCGAGGTAGGCGTCCATCACCTCGCGGTGGCGCTCGACAGAGAAGATCAGCGTCACGTTCACCGAGATCCCCTCGGCCAGCGTCTTGGTGATCGCGGACAGTCCGGCCTTGGTCGCTGGAATCTTGATGAACAGGTTCGGGCGGTCGACGATCTTCCACAGCTCGATCGCCTGCTGGATGGTCTTGTCGGTGTCGTGTGCGAGCCGTGGGTCGACTTCGATCGACACCCGGCCGTCGACACCGTCGGAGGCCTCCCACTGGGGGCGCAGCACATCACATGCGTCGCGGACATCGTCGGTGGTGGTGGTACGGATTGTCGCGTCGACATCGGCGCCGCGCTCGGCGAGTTCGGCGATCTGCTTGTCGTAGGCGTGGCCTTCCGAGAATGCCTTCTGGAAGATCGTCGGGTTCGTCGTCACGCCGACAACGCTCTTGGTGTCGATCAGCTCTTGAAGATTGCCGGATTCCAGCCGCTCGCGGGACAAGTCGTCGAGCCAGACCGATACACCCGCTGCTGACAGCGCCGCGAGGTTCTGATTTTGTGTCATCTGTTCAACCCTTCCTAGTTGTCCAGCGATCGCTCGGCAGCGTCGACGACGGCTTCGGGGGTGAAGCCGAACTCGCGGAACACGGTCTTGTAGTCCGCGGACTCGCCGTAGTGCTCGATCGAAACCACCTCGCCGGTGTCGCCGACGAGCTTGTGCCAGCTCTGCGCAACCGCGGCTTCGACTGCGACGCGGGCGGAAACCGATGGCGGTAGCACCGAGTTGCGATACTCGACCGGCTGGGATTCGAACCATTCCACGCACGGCATCGACACCACGCTGGCGACAATTCCCTTGCCGGACAAGATCTTTTGCGCCTCGACGCACAGCTGCAGCTCCGATCCGGTGCCGATCAGGATCACGTCGGGCTCTTCTGCCGGCGCCGCCTGGCCGGCGACATCAGACCCGGGCGTCCCGCCCAGCACGTAGCCGCCATGCGCGACACCCTCTGCGCTGGTGCCTTCGAGTACCGGAATGCCTTGACGCGTCAGGATCAACCCGACCGGGCCGCTGCCCGCGCCGCGGGACAGAATCGTCCGCCACGCATGCGCGGTCTCGTTCGGGTCACCCGGGCGCACCACCGACAGCTTCGGGATCGCGCGCAGCGCGGCAAGGTGCTCGATCGGTTGGTGGGTCGGACCGTCCTCACCCAATCCGATCGAGTCGTGTGTCCAGATGTAAATCGTGTCGATGTCCATCAACGATGCGAGCCGCACTGCCGGCCGCATGTAGTCGGAGAACTGCAGGAATGTGGCGCCGTACGCCCGTGTGGGCCCGTGCAGCACGATGCCCGAGAGGATCGCGCCCATCGCGTGCTCACGTACGCCGAAATGGAGAGTGCGGCCATACCAGTCGGCGTTCCAGTCCTTCGTCGAAATCGACGGTGGCCCAAACGAATTCGCGCCCTTGATAGTGCTGTTGTTGCTCTCGGCCAGATCGGCCGAGCCACCCCACAGTTCGGGCAGCTTCGGTCCGACCGCGGCCAGCACTTCGCCTGATGCCTTGCGGGTGGCCATGGCGTCGTCACCGGGATCCCAGTGCGGCAGGTCGGCATCCCAGCCGTCTGGCATCTCTTGCGCGAGTAATCGGTCCAGCAGTTCCTTGCGCTCGGGCTCCCGTTGTGCCCACGCGTCGAACTCGGGCTGCCACTTCTCGTGGGCCTCGCGGCCTCGGTCGACGAGCTTGCGCGTGTGCGCCAGCACGTCGTCGCGAACCTCGAAATTCTTGTTCGGGTCGAAGCCAAGGATCTTCTTGACCGCAGCGACTTCCTCGTCGCCCAGTGCCGCGCCGTGTGCCTTGCCGGTGTTCATCAGGTTCGGTGCGGGATAGCCGATGATGGTGCGCACGGCGATGAACGACGGCCTGTCCGTGACGGCCTTGGCCGCGGCGATCGCTTCTTCGATGCCGACGACGTTCTCGCCGCCTTCGACGATCTGGACGTGCCAGCCGTAAGCGGCGTACCGGGCGGGGGTGTCCTCGGACAACGCGATGTTGGTGTCGTCCTCGATGGAGATCTGGTTGTTGTCGTAGAAGACGATCAAATTGCCGAGTTGCTGCGTGCCGGCCAGCGAGGACGCCTCGCTGGTCACGCCTTCCTCGATGTCCCCGTCGGAGGCGAACACGTAGATGTGGTGGTCGAACGGGCTGGTGCCAGGTGCGGCGTCCGGGTCGAACAAGCCGCGCTCGTAACGCGACGCCATCGCCATTCCGACCGCTGAAGCCAAGCCCTGGCCCAGCGGGCCGGTGGTGATCTCGACACCCTTGGTGTGCCGGAACTCGGGGTGCCCGGGCGTCTTGGAACCCCATGTGCGCAGCGACTCGATGTCGGAGAGCTCGAGCCCGAAACCGCCGAGGTAGAGCTGCAGGTACAGGGTCAGGCTGGAATGTCCGCACGACAACACGAACCGGTCGCGGCCAAGCCAGTGCACATCGGACGGATCGTGGCACATCGTGCGCTGGAACAGCGTGTAGGCCAGCGGCGCCAGGCTCATCGCCGTACCGGGGTGACCGTTGCCCACCTTTTGGACCGCGTCCGCCGCCAGCACCCGGATCGTGTCGACGGCCTGCGAGTCGAGCTCACTCCAGTCGTCCGGATGGTTGGGGCGGGTCAGGGCAGAGATCTCCTCAAGTGTGGTCACAAACATGCTCCTCACGTCGGTACGCAGGCCCGGTCTCAACCCTAGTGCGGCTGCACTGAGATGGTCGATGCCTCGGTGAACAGTCGCCCCCTGACGTATTGGGTTACCCATCCGGCGGTCTACCATCGCTTGTAGTAGATTTCGCCCGCTATCGCCGAGGAGTCCCCGCGTGAGCATTCGCGAGCGGGTCCGCCCTTCCAGGTCGGCCCGCCTCAGCGCGACCTTGCTGGGCTATTTCGCGCTGACGAAACCGCGCGTCATCGAGTTGCTGCTGGTGACCACGATCCCGGCGATGCTGCTGGCGGACCGCGGCACCGTGAACCCGCTGTTGATCCTCAACACTCTGGTCGGCGGCATGCTGGCTGCTGCGGGCGCGAACACCTTGAACTGTGTGGCCGACGCCGACATCGACAAGGTGATGAAGCGCACCGCGCGCCGCCCGTTAGCTCGCGACGCAGTGCCCCGCACGCACGCGCTGGTGTTCGGCATCGCATTGTCTGTGGCCTCGTTCTTCTGGCTGTGGTGGACCACGAACCTGCTGTCCGCACATCTCGCCGGCGCCACGATCGGTTTCTACGTGTTCGTCTACACGTTGCTGCTGAAGCGCCGGACGTCGCAGAACGTGGTGTGGGGCGGCGCCGCTGGCTGCATGCCCGTGATGATCGGGTGGTCGGCGGTCACCGGCACCATCGGCTGGCCGGCGCTGGCCATGTTCGCGATCATCTTCTTCTGGACGCCGCCGCACACCTGGGCGCTGGCGATGCGCTACAAGGAGGACTACCAGGCGGCCGGCGTGCCGATGCTGCCCGCGGTGGCCACCGAGCGGCAGGTCACCCGGCAGATACTGGTCTACACATGGCTGACGGTCGGCGCGACGCTCGTGCTCGCGCTGGCCGCCGGATGGCTGTACGCATCGGTCGCGGTGGTCGCCGGGGTGTGGTTCTTGACGATGGCGCACCAGCTTTACGCCGGGGTGCGTCGCGGCGAGGCGGTGAAGCCGCTGCGGCTTTTCTTGCAGTCCAACAACTACCTGGCCATCGTGTTCTGCGGGCTGGCGGTGGATTCAGCGCTGGCGCTGCCCACCCTCTTCTAGCCGCCGGAACGGTAGTCCGCGTGGTCCGCACTCGCACTTTTCCGCGCTGGTTACCGTTTCGGCGGACCGGGAACCTAGGGCACTAGCACGATCGAGCCCGTCGTGCGCCGACCCTGAAGATCCTCGTGCGCGCGTGCAGCCTCGGCCAGTGGATAGTGCGCGGACACAGTAACGGTCAGCACCCCCGCGGCTACTGCGTCGAGGAATTCACCTGCGCGCCAGCCGAATTCGTCGCCTGTTCGGATGAAGTGCGGCAGCGACGGCCGGGTCAGGTAGACCGAACCGGCGTAGTTCAGTCGCTGAGGGTCGACGGGTGGCACCGGTCCGCTCGCCCCGCCGAACAGTGCGAGTGTGCCACGGACGGCGAGGCTGGCAAGGCTGGCGTCGAACGTCGACTTGCCGACCCCGTCGTACACCGCCGCGACGCCGTTGCCATCGGTCAGTTCCCGGATCTTGGTGCCGAACTCGTCGGGATTCTCGGGGTAGTCGAGCACCTCGACGGCCCCCGCCCGCCGGGACAGTTCGGCTTTCTCGGGGGTCGACACCGTCGTGATCACCCGCGCCGCGATGCTGGTGGCCCATTGTGTGATGAGTAGCCCGACGCCACCGGCGCCCGCGTGCACGAGCACGGTGTCGCCCTGCTGGATCGGGTACACCGACTTGAGCAAGTAGTGCGCGGTCATCCCTTTGAGCAGTGCGGAGGCGACCGTGTCCGGTGCCACCCCGTCGGGCACGAAAGCGACGAAATCCGCAGGCGCGATGCAGTATTCGGCGTATGCGCCCGAGGCGTTCGCGGTCACCACGCGGTCACCGACGCGCAGGGCAGCCACGTCGTCGCCGAGGGCCTCGATCGTCCCGCACACCTCCGTGCCCACGACGAACGGCAGCTCGCGAGGGTAGGTACCGGACCGGAAGTAGGTGTCGATGTAGTTGACGCCGATCGCCTCCGCCTTGATCAGCACCTCGCCGGGGCCGGGGGAGGGCTCGGGTTTCTCGACATAGCGCAGGACGTCCGGACCGCCGTGTTCGGCGACTTCGATTGTGTGCATCCAACTATCATCCCCGGCCATGAAGCTTGCGCGGCCGGACGTATTCCACCCCAGGATCGTGCTCGCTGGTTGCCCGCGGCAGGTTTCGGGTGACGGCGACGACGCGGGGCTGGTCGCGGCGTTGCGCCGGCGCGGTCTTCACGCCCGATGGCTGTCGTGGGACGACCCCGACACACTGACAGCAGACCTGGTCATCCTGCGGGCGACCCGCGACTACCCGGACCGGCTCGACGAGTTTCTGGCATGGACCACGAGGGTGAGCCACCTGCTGAATGCACCCGACGTGGTCGCGTGGAACGCCGACAAGGGGTATCTGCGCGATGTAGCGCGGCAAGGGGTGCCGACGACGAGGCAGGGCGAGGACGCCGAAACGACCGCGCTGGTGTTCGTCGGCGGCCAGTCCTCGCACGCGTTTACCCGCACCGGCGCGGCCGAGCCGGATTTCGAGATCTGGGACGTCGGGTTCGCCGCTTTGGATGCCGCGGCCGCGCAGCTTGACACCACGCCCAGCGGTTTCCTGTATGCACGTTGCGATGTCGTCGGCGGAATCGACGACCCGCGGCTGCTCACGATGAACCTCGTCGACCCGACATTGGGGTGGGTGCACCTCGACGAGCACACGCGAGACCTCAAGCAGCGGGACTTCGTGCGCGCCGTCTCGTCAGCGTTGGACGGGCTCGGGTTGGGTCCGTTCTCGCATCGACGCCCCCAGCGCTGAGGTGGCCGCCGTCACGGCCGCGGCGCCTGCGACGTGGACGGCGACCAGCGCGGCGGGCACGCCTGTGAAGTACTGGATGGTCCCGACGGCGCCCTGGACGACCACCATTACGATCAGCACGCCGAGCCGCAGCAGCACAGGGCGCGGCGCGGATGCGGCCAGCAGTCCGAAACCCAAGCCGACCAGCAGCGCCAGGTAAGCGATCAGAAGCGACGAATGCGCGTGCACCAATGTGGTGATTGCCACCTGCAAGCGCGGCACGGTGCGCGACGGGCTCATGTCGCCGGCATGCGGTCCGGCGGCGGTTACCAGGGTCCCGGCCACAAGTACGGCCGCAAGTGCGAACGCACTCAGAAACGTCAACCCGCGCAACGGCTTTGGGACGAGTAATCGCGGTGTCCCGTCGTCGGGCTCACCGATTTTGACGAAGAGCAGCACCGCCAGCCACACCATCGTCATGGACGCGAGCAGATGCAAAGCGACCGTCCACCACAGCAGCCCGGTGAGCACAGTGACCCCGCCGATGACGGCCTGTACCACAGTGGACGCAGGCATCAGCCATGCGTACACCTGGACCTCCGTGCGGCGGTGGGCGCGCGTCACCGCCAGGACGGCCAGCACGGCCGTCAGCACCACCAGCAAGGTGACCATCCGATTGCCGAACTCCACCGCCTGGTGGATGCGCGGTACTTCCGAGACCGCTATCGGCGTGAAGCTGCCGGGAAAGCACTGCGGCCATGTCGGGCAGCCCAGACCAGACGCGGTGACGCGGACGATCGTGCCGGTGACTGCGATGAGGCCCTGCGTCAGGATCACAGCGGCCGCGATCAGTCGCTGGGTGCGCAGACTGGGCGACGGCAGGATGTCGACTGCGCGCATGACGGCTTGACTGACGGGCACGGCCAAATTCTAACTACAGGCCGTAGTAGTGTCGTTTCCTCCGCGAAACCGCGGTTTCGCGGAGCCCGGGGCGTCAGTTGCGGCGCGCGCTGCGCGACATCACCGAGGCTTCGAGGTAGCTTGCGCGCGGCGGATAATGACGACGTCGCTGCGAGGTCGC
>DATBFF010000086.1:0-43087 GCA_036558625.1 Mycobacterium sp.
GAAGCGACACGTCATATCCCGCACCCGCACGAACTCCTCGAGTTTCGCGGAGGGACGATACCCCGATTCCGGTGCGCCGCCCGGAGTCTGGACCTCGCGAACCCTGGCGCCGCATCGAATCAGCTCGGCCAACAGCGGCGCCGGCACGATCTTGTCACCGGCGCCCATCACCAGCCCGGCCGTCTGGCTGCCTCGTCACGGGCCGCGGCGGGCCTGACAGTGTCACCGGACATGTGCGGGTCGGGCTGCGCGTCGAGCGCGGCGGCTTCGGCGACCACATGGATCACCACGCTGGATGCGCGTCCGTCGCTGCCGGCGCCCGGGCACTGCGGATTGGCACACGTGCACGCCAGCCGCTCAGCACGAGCGGCCAACGCCCCCATTGCGTCGGCGCGGCGCTGGGCGATGGTGCGCGGATCCTCATCGCACACCCCGTCGACTAATTCCATCAACCGCCGGTCCAACAGCGCGGCATGTGTGGCATACAACCGACCCCACACCGCCGTGGTGTCGGACTCGTCGTCCTTTTTACCGATATACAGATCGCGGCTGCGCGCACTGACGCGCACGCGGCGCACCGCATCAGGATCGTGGCGATTGATGAAGTAGTCGATGGAAACGCCCAACCGGTAATCGGAGAGCTCACCGAAACGTTCGGCGCGCGCGGCCAGCGCGGCGTCGATCTTGGCCAACGCGGCGTCATCGTCCACCAGATGGGTATGCCAGTTGATCGCCGAGACGACCCGGGAGCTGACCCGGCCGTCCAGAAACACCGCGGCCACCTTCGGCAGCCGATGACGCAACGTCAGACTCAAGCTCATTTGGGCCGAGGCCCTCTTTGGGCTGGTGCCCAACGCGCCGGCGACCTCTCCGGCCACCGAATCCCAGCCATCACAGGCCCAATATGCGCGCTCGCCCTCTTTGTCGCAGTTGCGACTGGTCAGCTCCGCGATCGCCGCCAACCGGCTCGCATCTGCCGCCGCGCTTCTGCGGTTCCAGTCCTCGATGGCCGCCACCAGCGCGTCATCGTCGGCGCTCGCGAACGCTTCCGGCTGCAACGGCAATGTATCGAACATACATTCGATTATGTCAGCGGCCACTGACAAGTTGATGAGCTTGCAGTGCGATCAGGGACTACGCGCAGGTGCAACCAACAAAAAACCCCGGCCGATGGCCGGGGCGATCTGTCACCGATGACGCGACTCATGTGTAACCCATGACTCGACTCATCACATTTGTGTCCGAGGGGGGACTTGAACCCCCACGCCCGTTAATAGGGCACTAGCACCTCAAGCTAGCGCGTCTGCCATTCCGCCACTCGGACCGCTATGGGCAGCTAAGGCTATCGGATTGCGCCATCCGTTCCCAAACACACCAATGGTAGGAAAGGGAACTGTGAACAGTGCCGTCGACGAGGTGGTCGATCTCGTCAGCGCGTTGATCCGCTTCGACACCTCCAACACCGGTGACCCGGCGACCACCAAGGGCGAAAAGGAGTGCGCCGAGTGGGTTGCCGCTCAGCTCGAAGAAGTCGGCTATCAAACGGAGTACATCGACGGCGGCGCTCCTGGGCGCGGAAATGTCTTCGCCCGGCTTCCCGGCAAGGACTCCGGCTGCGGCGCGCTGCTGATCCATGGGCATCTCGACGTCGTGCCCGCCGAAGCGGCCGACTGGAGCGTCCACCCCTTCTCCGGCGCGATCGAGGACGGCTATGTCTGGGGCCGCGGGGCCGTGGACATGAAAGACATGGTCGGCATGACGCTGGCGGTCGCGCGGCACTTCAAACGCAACAACATCGTCCCGCCGCGGGATCTGGTGTTCGCGTTCGTCGCCGACGAGGAGCACGGCGGCCGTCACGGCGCGCACTGGCTCGTGGACAATCGGCCCGACCTGTTCGAGGGCGTCACCGAGGCGATCGGGGAGGTCGGCGGCTTCTCGCTGACCGTGCCGCGCAAAGGCGGCGGTGAACGCACGCTGTACCTGATCGAGACCGCCGAAAAGGCAATGATGTGGATGCGCCTGACAGCGCGCGGGCGCGCCGGCCACGGCTCGATGATCCACGACGACAACGCCGTCACCGCCGTCGCCGAAGCGGCGGCCAAACTGGGGCGTCACCAGTTCCCGATCGTGATGACCGACGCCGTCGAACAGTTCCTGCAAGCCGTGGCGGAGGAGACCGGGTACAGCTTCGACTGGGCGTCACCGGACATGGACGGCGCGGTCGCCAAGCTGGGCACCATCGCTCGTATCGTCGGCGCGACGCTGCGCGACACGGCCAACCCGACCATGCTCAAGGCCGGCTATAAGGCCAACGTCATCCCGGCGACCGCCGAAGCCGTCGTCGACTGCCGCGTGCTGCCCGGCCGGCTGGCCGAGTTCGAGCGTGAGGTCGACGAGCTGATCGGCCCGAATGTCCGCAGGGAGTGGATCGTCGACCTGCCGTCGTACGAGACGGCGTTCGACGGCGAGCTGCTGGACGCGATGAACGCCGCGCTGCTTGCCGCCGACCCCGAGGCCCGCACCGTGCCGTACATGCTGTCCGGCGGTACGGACGCAAAAGCGTTCGCGCGCTTGGGTATTCGCTGTTTCGGTTTCGTACCGCTGCGCCTGCCGCCCGACCTGGATTTCGCATCGCTGTTCCATGGCGTCGACGAACGGGTACCCGTTGATGCGCTGAGGTTCGGCGCAGAGGTTCTCGAGCATTTCCTGCTGCATTGCTAACAGAAAGGACGACCGTGGCGTTTGACTACAACCCCTACGACTTCCTACCCGAGCTGCCCACGTTCACGCTGACATCCGATGACATCAGCAATGGCCAGCCCCTGAAGAAGCCTCAGGTCAGCGGCATCATGGGCGCCGGCGGCGAGGATGTTTCCCCACAGCTCAGCTGGTCCGGATTCCCCGACGAGACCAAGAGCTTCGCCGTCACCGTCTACGACCCCGACGCGCCTACGGCGTCCGGGTTCTGGCACTGGGCGGTCGCCAACCTCCCGGCCGACTGCACCGAGTTGAGCCGCGGCGTCGGTGAGGGCAGCGAACTACCCGGTGACGCACTGACATTGGTCAACGACGCCGGCATGCGCCGCTACATCGGCGCCGCCCCGCCGCCCGGTCACGGCGTCCACCGCTACTTCGTCGCCGTGCACGCCGTGAAGGTGGACAAGCTCGATCTGGACGAGGACGCCAGCCCGGCCTACCTCGGCTTCAACCTCTTTATGAACGCGATCGCACGCGCCGTCATCCACGGCACGCACGAGCAGAAGGAGAGCTAACGCCGCGCGGCTGAGCCGATCGCGTCGGCCAGGCAGCTGAACCCGCCGTCGTGCAACCGCTGGGCGATCCCGTCGTGAATGTGCTTGGCCCAGAGGCCGCCGCCGTAGACGAAGCCGGTATAGCCCTCGAGTAGCGACGCACCGGCGGTGATGCGCTCCCATGCGTCGTCGGCCGTTTCGATGCCTCCGACACTGATTAGCGCGAGCTGAACGCCGACCCGCGCGTACAGCATGCGCAGTACCTCCAGCGACCGCTCGGCCACCGGCGGCCCCGACACTCCGCCCTCACCGAAATCGTGGCGGACCGTGGTGTTGGTCGCGACGATCCCGGCCAGGCCGAGTTCGACGGCGACAGAGGCGATTTCGTCGATTTCGGCGTCGGAGAGATCCGGGGAGATTTTGACCAGTACCGGGGTGGACGTCTCCGCACGCACGGCGGCCAGGATCGGGCGCAGCGACTCGACGGCCTGCAGATCACGCAGGCCAGGTGTGTTCGGCGAGCTGACGTTGACGACGAGGAAGTCGGCGAGCGGACCGACGAGCCGGGCGCTGGCGCGGTAGTCCTCGACAGCCTCGTCGGCGAGTTTGGTCTTGCCGATGTTCACCCCGATCGGCACGTCGGGTACATGGCGGGCCAGCCGCAGCGCCAGTTCGCCCGCACCGTGGTTGTTGAAGCCCATCCGGTTGAGCAGGCCCCGCTCGTCGGGCAGGCGAAACAGGCGCGGGCGGGCATTGCCCGGCTGCGGGTGGGCGGTGACCGTGCCCACCTCGGCGAAACCGAATCCCAGTGCGCCCCACGTGTCCAGACCGGTGCCGTCCTTGTCGAAGCCGGCGGCGAGGCCCATCGGGGCTGGAAACCGCACCCCGAACACCGTGCTGGCCAACACTGGGTCGTTCGGCGCGAGCAGACGGCGCAACCCTCGACGGGTCGACCCAGTCGCGGTGATCAGACGCAGCATCGCGAACACCCAGGTGTGAATCTTTTCGGCGGGCACCATGAACAGCACCCGCCGCAGGGCGCGGTACACCATCACATCCCCGGCTGGTCGCCCGACCGGTCAGACTTTCTGCGCCGCAACAGAACTCGCCGGGTGCCGTCGGTGTAGAGCCGCACCCGGGTCAACTCCCAGCCGCGGTATTCGGCCTCGATCGACAACCGGGTCGACGCCGAGAGCCGTGTCACATCGGGCGGCAGGCGAAGCGGGACGAATTCGTAGTCGTCGGACTCCTCGACGTCCCAGCCTGCCAACGTCACCGCGGCGCTCCGGCCTTATCGATCACCTGCACGCCGTCCCCAGCGCCCGACACCACGTACAAGGTGTCGGTGGCCTCGTCGACGGCCAGCACATCAGGTTGCCGCACGGTTGGGTAGCGCATCTTCTCCACAGGTATACCGGTGGCCAGATCGTAACCAACGACGACATTGGCCGCCGTCAGTGACACCCATGCCAGCCCCCGGCTGCCTGCCAGCCCGTAGGGGGCCTGTCGCACCGGGTAGCTCTGCCGCAGGATCAGCGGGTCGACGCTGAACACCAGCAGGGACCCGCCCCGGGTGTCGGCGACCAGGGCCCGTCCGGCTGGGTCGACGGTCAGCGTGGTCGCGCCCGTTCCCGCGCGCAACGCGTGCCGGGCGTGATCGCCGGCGGGGTCGATGGTGGTCACCGACGTCTGAGCGCGATCCAGGACGATGGCTGTATTGCCTTGTGCCGCAAGCTCATCCACCCGAGCGAAGTTGTTCAGCTGTGCGGCGACGGAGCCATCCGAACCCAATGTGTAGACGCTGCCGGCGGCGCTTCCCAGCACCAGCTTGCCGTCATCGCGGCGCGCGATCGCGGTGAAATCCGTGGCTTCTTGCCCGGCAACCTGGACTTTGGCGGCCTGGCCTGTCCCTACGTCGACGCGGAAGTAGCCGCCGTGAGTGGACGCGTACGCCACGCCCTTGCCGTCGCCGGTCAGCGCGGTGGCCCGGCGCGGCAGGGCCACGATCCGCGGGTCGCCACCGCGGACCGGCATCACCGCGAGACGATCTGCACCAAGCACGACCAGCGACGACGTCGCTGCGTCGAACTCGGCGGCGACAGCCTTGACGGCCAGCGGTCGGACAAGACCTGCCGGCGGCGCCGTGATTGGTGGAGACTCCGCCGCAGTGGCCGGGGCGACCGTCGGCGGCGGTTTGTCGACCGGATTACCGGTACACGCGCTGACCGCAACCAGCAAAGCAACAAAAGCACCGCATCGACGTGCACGTTTGCGGTTCACAGGAACTGGGTAGCTTTCGCTCGTGTCAGATCTGCTGATAGTGACCGGCCAGTCTAGGCCAAAAGATCGATCTCCAGAGGTATGGTCGCGCCATGACCCTCGCCGTTGACAGTGAGTGTTGTAGCCAGGAGTTCTTGGTCGAAGATGTCAACACCGGCATCTACGCCAACGGTTTTGGCCGCGTCGGTGACGGACGCAGTTTCTCGTTTCACACCGAAGGTCAGCAACTGGTGGTCGAGGTCTACCGGCCGCGACTCGCCGGTCCGGTGCCCCAGCCTGAGGACGTGGTCGCGATCGCTACCCGGCGCCTGATCGGCATCGACGTCAGCGACGCGCGTAGCCTCGTCGCCGCTGTCCGGGACTCGGTGGCTAACGCACAGCCGGTAACTCGCGCCCGCTGATTCCTCACCCGGTACGGTCGTCGCGTGGCGGCGATGTCGTGGACGCAAGTCGTCGTCCTTGCCGTACTCCAGGGTCTGACAGAGTTCCTGCCGGTGTCGTCGTCGGGACATCTCGCGATCGCGTCACGGGTGTTCTTCGCCGACGACGCCGGCGCGTCGTTCACCGCGGTGATTCAGATCGGCACCGAACTCGCGGTGCTGTTGTACTTCGCCAGGGACATCGGTCGCATCCTCAAAGCCTGGTTCAACGGCTTGTTCGTGCGGGCGCATCGAGGCCTTGACTACTGGATGGGCTGGTATGTGATCATCGGCACGATCCCCATCGGTGTGCTGGGTTTGGTGTTCAAGGACGAAATCCGCACTGGCGCAAGGAATCTGTGGGTGGTCGCGACGGCGCTGATCGTGTTCTCGGCGGTGATTGCGGCGGCCGAGTACTTCGGCCAGCAGACGCGACATGCCGAGGAACTGAACTGGCGTGACAGCGTCGTCGTCGGGCTGGCGCAATGCCTTGCACTGATCCCCGGGGTGTCACGTTCCGGGGCCACGATCAGCGCGGGTCTGTTCCGCGGCCTGGACCGTGAGCTCGCCGCGCGGTTCGGCTTTTTGCTCGCCATCCCGGCGGTGTTCGCGTCGGGTTTGTTCTCGCTGCCTGATGCATTCCACCCGGTCGCGGAAGGCATGAGCGCCAGCGGTGCGCAGCTGCTGGTGGCCACGGCCATCGCGTTCGTCATCGGTTTTTTGGCCGTCGCATGGTTCCTGCGATTTCTGGTTCGGCACAGCATGTACTGGTTCGTCGGCTACCGGGTGATCATTGGTGTCGTGGTGCTCATCCTGCTCTCGACCAAAGTGGTGGCTGCGACATGACGGTCATCTTGTTGCGGCACGGCCGGTCCACGGCGAACACCGCGCACGTGCTGGCCGGACGCTCCGACGGTGTCGACCTCGACGAGCGGGGCCGCGAACAGGCGAAGGCGCTGGTGGACCGGCTCGGCGCGGCGCCGATCCGCGCGCTCGTGTCCTCGCCGCTGCTGAGATGTACGCGCACGCTGGAGCCGCTGGCCGCTGCGCTGGGCATCAGCCCGATTCTCGACGAGGGGCTGTCGGAAGTCGACTACGGGGAGTGGACCGGTCGCAAGCTCGCCGACCTGGTCAAGGAGCCACTGTGGAAGGTGGTGCAGGCTCAGCCCAGCGCCGCGGTGTTCCCCGGCGGTGAGGGCCTGGCGCAGGTGCAAGCCAGGGCGGTGAGCGCCGTTCGCGAACACGACCGCCGCCTGGCCGCCGACCATGGCGCCGACGCGCTGTGGCTGGCGTGCACGCACGGCGACGTGATCAAGGCCGTCGTGGCCGATGCGCTCGGGTCACATCTGGACAGCTTTCAGCGCATCGTCGCCGACACCGCTTCGCTGAGTGTCATTCGCTATACGGCGCTGCGACCATTCGTCTTGCACGTCAACGACACCGGTGGTGAGCTCGCCGCTGGTCTGACGCCGCCGCAAGGCGACGGTGAGGTGCCCGCGGAGGATGCGGTGGTAGGCGGGGCTACCGATTAGCTAACGACGCGGTTGCGCAGGGTTCGGCGGCGGATCATCAACCGGTATTTTGGATATGTCATGTCCCGCGCTATCCACGTGTTTCGCTCGCCCGACCGCTTCGTGGCCGGGACCGTCGGGCAACCCGGAAACCGGACCTTCTACCTGCAGGCGGTGCACGACGCCCGGGTCGTGTCGGTTGTGCTGGAAAAACAACAGGTCGCGGTTCTTGCGGAGCGCATCGGCGCGCTGCTCACCGAAGTGCATCGCCGCTTCGGAACTCCAATCCCACCCGACACGGGTGACGTCGACGACCTCAGTCCGTTGATCACTCCGGTCGACGCCGAATTCCGGGTCGGCACAATGGGTCTCGGCTGGGATTCCGAAGCGCAGACCGTCGTCGTCGAGTTGTTGGCGGTCACCGAGACCGAGTTCGACGCATCGGTGGTCCTCGACGACGCAGAAGAGGGGCCCGACGCGGTGCGGGTGTTCTTGACGCCCGAGTCGGCGCGCGAATTCGCTGCGCGTTCCAACCGGGTCATCTCGGCGGGCCGTCCGCCGTGCCCGTTGTGTGACGAGCCGCTCGATCCTGCCGGCCACATCTGCGTGCGGACCAACGGCTACCGGCGCGGTGTCCTCGACGAGTCGGCCGATGACAGCGAGTCGTGAGGCGCTGCAGCGCGGCGAACTGACGGTCATCGGGCGCATCAGGTCGGCGAGCAACGCGACGTTCCTCTGCGAAGCGGCGGCCGACGGGCACACGGTGCACTGTGTGTACAAGCCGGTCGCCGGCGAGGCGCCGCTGTGGGACTTTCCCGACGGCACGCTGGCGGGCCGTGAGGTCGCAGCTTATCTGGTTTCGGAAGCGCTGGGCTGGAACATCGTGCCGCACACCATTATTCGCGACGGTCCCGCCGGGCTTGGCATGGTGCAGCGCTGGATCGAGGAACCCGAGGACACGTCGACCGGCGTCGACCGCACGGCACCCGACCTGGTGGACCTCTTCCCGGCGGGCAAGGTGCCCCCGGGGTACCTCCCGGTGCTTCGGGCCTACGACTATGCGGGCGACGAGGTCACGCTTGTGCACGCCGATGCGCTCGCGCTGCGCCGGATGGCGGTGTTCGACGTGCTGATCAACAACGCCGACCGCAAGGGCGGGCATATCCTCGTGGGCTTGGACGACCATGTCTACGGCGTGGACCACGGCGTGAGCCTGCATGTCGAGGACAAGCTGCGCACGGTCTTGTGGGGATGGGCCGGCAAACCGATCGACGACGACACGCTGGCGGTGGTCGACCGGCTGCGTCGCAGCCTCGGTGACTCGCTGGGCGAGGCACTGCGCGGGCACATTACGCGCAGGGAGGTCGTCGCGCTGCGCCGGCGCGCGGAGGGGTTGCTCGACAACCCGGTGATGCCCGCGCCGGACCGCCGCCGCCCGATCCCGTGGCCCGCGTTCTAGCCTTGCCGGGTGACCCTGACGGATGCGGCGCTCGCCGCCGAGCTCGCGGAGGCCGCCGGCAAACTGCTGGTGGCGGTGCGTGACGAGCTGGGCTTCGTCAGTCCCCGCGCGCTGGGCGCTGCGGGCGACCGGCGCGCCAACGCCCTGATCATGGACCGGCTGCGCGACGAGCGCCCCGATGACGGCCTGCTGTCCGAGGAGGAGCACGACGATCTCGCCCGCTTGGGCAGGGACCGGGTCTGGATCGTCGACCCACTCGACGGCACCCGGGAGTTCTCCGCGCCCGGCCGCGAAGACTGGGCCGTGCACGTCGCCCTTTGGCAGGCAGGACGCGAGATCACCGACGCCGCCGTCGCGCTGCCAGCCGTCGGTGAGCTGTACCGCAGCGACACCGTCAGCGTCGCGCCCAGCGACATCGGCGAAACGGACCGGCCGATCCGGATGGCCGTGAGCGCGACCAGGCCGCCTTATCTGCTGTACCGCATGAGCCACGCCGTCGCAATGGAGGCGGTGCCGATCGGCTCGGCCGGCGCCAAGGCGATGGCCGTCGTCCGCGGCGATGTCGACGCCTACCTGCACGCCGGCGGGCAGTGGGAATGGGACAACGCCGCGCCGGCCGGCGTGGTGCTGGGTGCCGGCCTGCACGCCAGCCGCCTGGACGGCTCGCCGCTGCGTTACAACCAGCTCGACCCATACCTGCCGGACTTCCTGATGTGCCGGCAGGAGATCGCGAGCGAATTGCTCGACGCCATCCAGCGCGCAGTCTGGTGACCGGCTCCGCTTACCCTCGACAGCATGCAATCGTGGTCGTCGGCGCCGGTGCCGGTAGTGCCGGGCCGCGGACCGGAATTGCGGCTGTATGACAGCGCGGATCGTCAGGTCCGTCCGGTGGCATCCGGCCCGACCGCCACCATGTACGTCTGTGGAATCACTCCCTATGACGCCACGCATCTGGGTCATGCGGCGACGTATTTGGCGTTCGACCTGATCCAGCGGGTCTGGCTGGATGCCGGTCACGACGTGCACTACGTGCAGAACATCACCGACGTCGACGACCCGCTGTTCGAGCGCGCGCAGCGCGACGGCGTGGACTGGCGCCAGTTGGGCAACCGCGAGATCGACCTGTTCCGCGACGACATGGCCGCGCTGCGGGTGTTGCCGCCGCGCGAGTACGTCGCGGCCACCGAGGCCGTAGAAGAGGTAGTAGAGGTCGTCGAAAAGTTGCTGGCATCCGGGGCGGCCTACGTCGTCGACGACCCCGAGCATCCCGACGTGTACTTCCGCGCCGATGCGTCACCCCAGTTCGGCTACGAATCCGGCTACGACCGCGACACGATGGCGCGCCTGTTCGCCGAACGCGGCGGCGACCCGAACCGTCCCGGCAAGGCCGACGAGCTCGATGCGCTGCTGTGGGCCGCCGCGCGCGATGGTGAGCCGAGCTGGCCGTCGCCGTTCGGACCCGGCCGGCCGGGCTGGCACGTCGAATGCGCGGCGATCGCGCTGGACCGCATCGGCACCGGACTCGACATCCAGGGTGGCGGGTCCGATTTGATCTTCCCGCACCACGAGTTTTCCGCCGCACACGCCGAATGTGCCACGGGGGAGCGCCGTTTCGCGCGCCACTACGTGCACGCCGGCATGATCGGCTGGAACGGGCACAAGATGTCCAAGAGCCGCGGCAATTTGGTGCTGGTGTCGCAGTTGCTTGCCGCCGGCGTCGAGCCGGCCGCGATCCGGATGGCGCTGCTGGCGGGCCACTACCGGTCGGATCGGGCGTGGAGTGCCGAGTTGCTCGACGAGGCGCAGGCGCGGCTGGCCCGCTGGCGACAGGCGCTCGCGTTGCCGTCGGCCCCGCCGGCAGCCGACGTCGTCGGGCGCGTCCGCCGCTACCTCGCCGACGACCTCGACACACCCAAAGCCCTTGTTGCCCTTGACGGTTGGGCGACCGACGTGCTGGAGTACGGCGGCCGTGACACCGACGCGCCTGCGCTGGTCCGAAACGCTGTCGACGCGCTGCTGGGTGTCGAACTCTGAATAGTCGCTAGTAGCGTCCGCGGCGGCGCAGATACCGCTCGAACTCGGCGGCCAGAGTGTCGCCGTCGACCTTGGACAGCGCGTCGTTCATATCCACCTGCGCGTCGCCGCGCTCTTCGAGCTGCGCGACGTACTCGGCGATCTCCTCGTCGTCGGAGGTCATCTCGGTGACGGCCGCCTCCCACTCCTCGGCCTGCACGGGCAGATCAGCCAGCGGCACCTCGATGTCGAGCACATCCTCCACGCGACGCAACAGCGCAACCGTGGCCTTGGGGTTCGGCGGCTGCGACACGTAGTGCGGCACCGCGGCCCAGAACGTCACCGCCGGAATCCCGGCGTTGACACACGCATCCTGGAACACGCCGGCAATTCCGGTGGGACCCTCGTAGCGGGTTTCCTCCAACCCGAAGAACCGCGCCGATTCCGGGGAGTACGCGGAACCCGACACCGGTACCGGCCGGGTGTGCGGGGTATCGGCCAGCAGTGCACCGAGGATCACGACCGTCGCGACGTTCAGCTTGTCGGCAATCGCCAGCAGCTCGGCGCAGAACGTGCGCCAGCGCATGTTCGGCTCGACGCCGTGCATCAGCACGATGTCTTTTTCGCTGCCGGGCGGACGGCAGTGCGAGATCCGCATCGAGGGCCACACCAACTCGCGAGTGACACCCTCGACCTGCCGGATCACCGGCCGGTTCACCTGGTAGTCGTAGTAGGCCTCGTCGTCGATCTCGAGGATCGGTTCCGCTTCCCAGATCGCGTCCAAATGCTCGAGCGCGTCGCTGGCGGCGTCGCCCGCGTCGTTCCAGCCCTCGAACGCCGCGACGACGACTGCGTCGTGCAAATCGGGAAGCTTCATATGTTCAGCGTAGAGCGTGTTTCGCGCTGCGGGCGGTTACGGCAAAGACCCAATTTGCTAGTCCCACTACCATGTGAGAGTGACCCCCGTTTCTCGTCCTGTGTACGACACTGACCTCCTCGCGACTCTCTCGCAGCAGGTCGTGGTCGGTGACGGCGCCATGGGCACCATGCTTCAGGCCGCCGACCTGACGCTCGATGACTTCCACGGGCTCGAGAGTTGCAACGAGATCCTCAACGACACCCGCCCTGACGTGCTCGAGCACATTCATCGCGCGTACTTCGAGGCCGGGGCGGACGCTGTCGAGACGAACACGTTCGGCTGCAACCTGTCCAACCTCGGTGACTACGACATCGCCGACCGCATCCGCGAGCTGTCCGAGAAGGGCGCCGCGATCGCGCGCCGCGTAGCCGACGACATCAACACGCCGGATCGGCGTCGGTACGTGCTCGGGTCGATGGGCCCGGGCACCAAGTTGCCGACGCTCGGCCACACCGAATACGCGTTGATCCGCGACGCGTACACGCAGGCCGCGCTGGGCATGCTGGACGCGGGCGCCGACGCGATCCTGGTCGAAACCTGCCAGGACCTGCTGCAGCTGAAGGCGGCGGTGCTGGGCTCACGCCGCGCCATGGCGCAGGCGGGGCGCCACATTCCGGTGTTAGCTCACGTGACCGTGGAGACGACGGGCACGATGCTGCTGGGTAGCGAGATCGGAGCGGCGCTGACGGCGATCGAGCCGTTGGGCGTCGACATGATCGGCCTGAACTGTGCGACCGGCCCCGCCGAGATGAGCGAGCACCTGCGTCACCTGTCTCGCCACGCCCGCATCCCGGTGTCGGTGATGCCCAACGCGGGACTGCCGGTGCTCGGCGCCAACGGCGCCGAATACCCGTTGGCGCCCGAAGAACTTGCCGAGGCGCTGTCTGCGTTCATCGCTGAATTCGGGCTGTCGTTGGTCGGAGGGTGCTGCGGCACGACGCCCGAGCACATCCGACAGGTTGCCGAGGCGGTGCGCGATCTGGCGCGCGCCGAGCGCCCTGTGAGCTACGAGCCGGCGGTCTCGTCGTTGTACGCCGCGACGCCATTCGCCCAGGACGCCTCGGTGCTGATGATCGGTGAGCGGACAAACGCCAACGGCTCCAAGGCGTTTCGCGAGGCGATGATCGCCGAGGACTACCAGAAATGTCTGGACATCGCCAAGGAACAGACCCGCGATGGTGCGCACCTGCTGGATCTGTGCATCGACTACGTCGGCCGCGACGGGGTAGCAGACATGACGGCGTTGGCGAGCCGGCTGGCCACGGCGTCGACGCTGCCGATCATGCTGGACTCCACCGAAACCCCGGTGCTGCGAGCCGGTTTGGAGCACCTCGGCGGGCGCTGCGCGATCAACTCGGTGAACTACGAGGACGGTGACGGCCCGGAGTCGCGCTTCGTCAAGACCATGGAACTGGTTTCCGAGCACGGCGCCGCCGTCGTCGCGCTGACCATCGACGAAGAAGGTCAGGCCCGCAGCGCGGAAAAGAAGGTCGCGATCGCCGAGCGGCTGATCGGCGACATCACCGGAAACTGGGGCGTCGACGAGTCGTCGATCCTGATCGACTGCCTGACGTTCACCATCTGCACCGGCCAGGAGGAGTCCCGCCGCGACGGCACCGAAACCATCGAAGCGATTCGGCTGCTGAAACAGCGCCACCCGAACGTGCAGACCACCCTTGGGCTTTCGAACATCTCGTTCGGGCTGAATCCGGCCGCGCGGCAGGTGCTGAACTCGGTGTTCCTGCACGAGTGCCAGGAGGCCGGCCTGGACTCGGCGATCGTGCACGCCAGCAAGATCCTGCCGATGAACCGGATCGACGAGAGTCAGCGGGAGGTTGCGCTGGACCTCGTCTACGACCGCCGTCGTGAGGGCTATGACCCGCTGCAAGAGTTGATGCAGATGTTCGAGGGTGTGTCGGCGTCGTCGTCCAAGGAGTCGCGGGCCGCCGAGCTGGCCGCACTGCCACTTCTGGAGCGGCTGGCACGCCGGATCGTCGACGGCGAGCGCAACGGCCTGGAGGCCGACCTCGACGAGGCGATGACCATCAAAGCTCCGCTGGACATTATCAACGACGACCTGCTCAACGGCATGAAAACCGTTGGCGAACTGTTCGGTTCGGGCCAGATGCAGTTGCCGTTCGTGCTTCAGTCCGCCGAGGTGATGAAGACGGCGGTCGCACACCTCGAACCGCACATGGAAAAGAACGAAGACGACTCCGGCAAGGGCCGCATCGTGCTGGCCACCGTCAAGGGTGACGTCCACGACATCGGCAAGAACCTCGTCGACATCATCTTGAGCAACAACGGCTACGAGGTCGTCAACATCGGTATCAAGCAGCCGATCAATACGATTCTCGAAGTGGCGCAGGATAAAAGCGTCGACGTGGTCGGCATGTCGGGGTTGCTGGTCAAGTCGACCGTAGTGATGAAGGAAAACCTCGAGGAGATGAATCACCGCGGGGTGTCTGACAGATTCCCGGTGCTGCTCGGCGGTGCGGCGCTCACCCGCAGCTACGTCGAGAACGACCTCGCCGACATCTACGACGGCGACGTGCACTATGCACGCGATGCGTTCGAAGGTCTGCGCCTGATGGACGTGATCATGAACACCAAGCGCGGAATCGCGCCGGACACCGACAGTCCCGAAGCGATCGCGGCGCGTGAGAAGGAAGCCGAACGCAAGGCCCGTCACGAACGGTCGAAACGCATTGCGGCGGAGCGCAAGGCGGCCGAGACCCCGGTCGAGGTGCCCGCGCGATCCGACGTCGCGGCGGACGTCGACGTACCGGTGCCGCCGTTTTGGGGCACCCGGATCGTGAAAGGCATCGCGCTTGCGGAATACACCGGCCTGCTCGACGAACGGGCGTTGTTCCTCGGCCAGTGGGGGCTGCGCGGTGTCCGGGGCGGCGAGGGGCCGAGCTACGAAGATCTCGTCGAGTCTGAGGGCCGGCCACGGCTGAGGCATTGGCTGGATCGGTTGTCCACGGACGGCATCCTGGCGCACTCTGCGGTGGTGTACGGATACTTTCCGGCAGTGTCGGAGGGTGACGACGTGATCGTGCTCGACGAGCCGAGACCGGATGCGGCGGAACGTTTTCGGTTCACATTCCCGCGTCAGCAGCGCGGCCGGTTCCTGTGCGTGGCGGACTTCGTCCGGTCACGCGAGCTGGCGACGGAGCGCGACCAGGTGGACGTGTTGCCTTTCCAGCTCGCCACGATGGGCCAGCCGATCGCTGACTTCACCGCCGAACTCTTCGCCGCGAACTCCTACCGGGACTACCTCGAAGTGCACGGCATCAGCGTGCAGCTCACCGAGGCGCTCGCCGAGTACTGGCACCGGCGGGTGCGTGAGGAGCTGACGTTCGGTGGCCATGCGATGGCTGCCGAGGACCCCGATTCCGTCGAGGAGTACTTCAAGCTCGGATACCGGGGCGCGCGATTCTCTTTCGGCTACGGGGCGTGTCCGAACCTGGAGGACCGGACGAAGATGGTCGCTCTGCTCGAGCCGCAGCGCATCGGTGTCACGCTGTCCGAAGAGCTTCAGCTGCACCCCGAGCAGTCCACCGACGCATTCGTGCTGCACCATCCCGAAGCCAAGTACTTCAACGTGTAGCTCATGCGCGCAGTTCTGTGGGACATGGACGGCACGCTCGTCGACTCCGAAAAGCTGTGGGACATCGCGATGCATGCGCTCTACGACCGGCTCGGCGGGGTGCTCACGTCCGAAGTGCGCGCGGCGACGGTCGGCGGCTCGGCGGATAACACGATGCGGATCGTCTACGCCGACCTCGGCCTGCCTCCTGAACCCGCCGAGATGGCGGCGACCGCGGACTGGCTGCACGACTACACCGCCAAGTTGTTCGACCAGGGACTGCCGTGGTGCGACGGGGCCCGCGAGCTGCTGGAAGCACTGGCGGTGGCCGGCATTCCGATGGCGCTGGTGACCAACACCCGTCGACCACTGGTTGAGCGTGCACTGAATACCATTGGACACCAGTATTTTTCGGCTGTTGTCTGCGGTGACGAGGTTGCGCATGGCAAGCCTGCGCCTGACCCGTATCTGCGGGCGGCCTCGCTGCTGGGCGAAACGGCGGCCAATTGCCTGGCGATCGAAGACTCGCCCACCGGGGCCGCGTCGGCGCAGCGAGCCGGCTGCCCCGTGCTGGTGGTGCCCAACGACGTCGACGTGCCGCACGGGCCGCGACGGCGACAGCTACGATCGCTGGTCGGCTTCGGCGTGACCGAACTGCGGGCCGTCTACGCAGAACTCAACGAAGCTCAGTACGTGCAATCGGCGTAGGTCACCTCGTTGACCCGCTTACCCGCCGCGGTGGAGGCGATTGCGGCCTCGATCGTCGGTCCGGTGCCCCCAGCGGGATTTTCGACGCCGTCCAGTGACAGCAGTGCCACACAGCCGTTTTGCACGAGCGCGAGCAACTGGCAGGGCGCCGAACTGCCGCCCATGCCCGGCGCGGTGCAGATCTGGCCGAGAGCGCCGTTGACAGCGTCTGCCTTGGTCGCTGCGTGGTTGACCCAGGCCGTCAGGGGCGGGCTCGGGGGAAACGTGCGTCCGTCCGGGTCGTAGGCGATGGCGGCCCACTCACCGGGCGCGGCGTGCGCCGGCACCACCCCTGATACTGCGCAGAACGCGGCGGCGGCAAATGCGCCAGCGACAGCGAGCGGTCTCATCCTTCTATCCCTTCTCTCGACAAAAGATGCAGGTGGGTACCCACATTTGCTTGAATGACAACATGGCTGCTCACGGTCCGGTCGGTGAGCCCGCAGATGTCTTCGATGGGGACGAAGAGTTCGTCTCCGGTCGCAGCGCGGCGCGTATCGCGTCGGTGGCCGCACTCGGCGGTCTGCTGTTCGGCTACGACAGCGCGGTGATCAACGGTGCCGTCGACTCGATTCAAAAGCAGTTCGGCATCGACAATGCGCTGCTCGGTTTCGCCGTGGCATCGGCATTGCTCGGCGCGGCACTGGGCGCGGTGACGGCCGGGCGGATCGCGGACAAGATCGGCCGTATTGCCGTGATGAAAATCGCTGCGGTGCTGTTCTTTATCAGTGCGATCGGCACCGGCCTGGCGGCTAGCGTCTGGCTCATCGTCGTGTTCCGAGTCATCGGAGGCGTCGGTGTCGGCGTCGCATCCGTCATCGCCCCGGCCTACATCGCCGAAACATCGCCGCCGGGCATCCGGGGTCGGCTCGGCTCGCTTCAGCAGCTGGCCATCGTCTCAGGCATCTTCTTGTCCCTGGCCATCGACTGGGGGCTCGCGCACTTCGCCGGCGGCGCGGACCAGAGACTGTGGCTGGGCATGGCGGCTTGGCGGTGGATGTTCTTCGTGATGGGCGTGCCCGCCATCGTGTACGGCTCGCTGGCGTTCACGATCCCGGAGTCTCCGCGTTATCTGGTTGCCACGCACCGCATTCCGGAGGCCCGCCGCGTGTTGTCACGGCTGCTGGGGGCGAAGAACCTGGAGATCACGATCAACCGCATCCAAGAGACGCTGCGCGCCGAGAAGCCGCCGTCGTGGCGTGATCTGCGCAAGCCCACTGGTGGGGTATACGGCATCGTCTGGGTGGGTCTGGGTTTGTCGGTCTTCCAGCAGTTCGTCGGCATCAACGTGATCTTCTACTACAGCAATGTGTTGTGGCAGGCGGTCGGGTTCGGCGAGGAGTCGTCGTTCACCATCACGGTTATCACGTCGGTGACCAACATCGTCACCACAATGATCGCGATTGCGTTGATCGACAGGATCGGCCGCAAGCCGCTGCTGCTGATCGGGTCGACGGGCATGGCCGTCACGCTCGGCACCATGGCGGTGATCTTCGGGACGGCGGCCATGGTTGACGGGAAGCCTCACCTCGGCGGCACCACCGGCCCGATCGCGTTGATCGCCGCGAACTTGTTCGTCGTTGCATTCGGGATGTCGTGGGGCCCGGTGGTGTGGGTACTGCTGGGCGAGATGTTCCCGAACCGCATCCGCGCCGCGGCACTGGGGCTGGCCGCAGCGGGCCAGTGGGCGGCCAACTGGTTGATCACCGTGACATTCCCGGGCCTGCGCGACGTGCTCGGCCTGGCGTACGGGTTCTATGCGCTGTGCGCTTTCCTGTCGCTGCTGTTCGTCTGGCGATGGGTGGAGGAAACCAAGGGCAAGTCGCTGGAGGACATGCAATCCTCGGTGATGCGCGAGCCGAAACCGGCGTGACCGCGTTGCCGTGTACATGACACAATCGCCAGCCGTGAAG
This sequence comes from Mycobacterium sp., assembly GCA_036558625.1. GTDB lineage: Bacteria > Actinomycetota > Actinomycetes > Mycobacteriales > Mycobacteriaceae > Mycobacterium. The sequence goes on from DATBFF010000086.1 coordinate 18,105, forward strand.
ACCTTCGACGCGCTGTTCGCCGAACTCAGCGAAAAAGCGCGCACCCGCCCGGCCGGCAGCGGTACCGTCGCGGCGCTCGACGGCGGCGTGCACGGGCTGGGCAAGAAGATTCTCGAGGAAGCCGGCGAGGTGTGGCTGGCCGCCGACCACCAAAGCGACGACGAGTTGGCCGGTGAGATCAGCCAGCTGCTGTACTGGACCCAGGTGCTGATGATTTCCCGGGGCCTGTCCCTTGACGACGTGTATCGGAAGCTGTAGATGCTGCGAGTCGCCGTACCCAACAAGGGCGCCTTGAGCGAGCCCGCCACCGAGATCCTCGTCGAAGCCGGATACCGTCGCCGCACCGATCCCAAAGACCTGACTGTCATCGATCCCGCCAACGACGTCGAGTTCTTCTTCCTGCGCCCCAAGGACATCGCGGTCTACGTCGGATCCGGTGACCTCGACTTCGGCATCACCGGCCGCGACCTCGCCGCCGAGTCCCAGGCGCCGGTGCGCGAACGGCTGGCGCTGGGTTTCGGGTCGTCGAGTTTTCGTTACGCCGCGCCGGCCGGCGATCACTGGACTGTTGGCGACCTTGCGGGTAAACGGATCGCCACGGCATATCCCAATCTTGTCCGAAAAGACCTTGCCGACAACGGCATCGACGCTAACGTGATCCGGCTGGACGGAGCTGTCGAGATCTCGGTGCAGCTGGGCCTCGCCGACGCAGTCGCCGACGTCGTCGGATCCGGACGCACCCTGCGTAGCCACAATCTGGTGGCTTTCGGCGCGCCGCTGTGTGATTCGGAGGCCGTGCTGATCGAACGCGAAAATCCCGACGACGCCACGGCGGCTGCGCGCGATCAACTCGCCGCCCGCGTTCAGGGTGTCGTGTTCGGACAGCAGTACCTGATGCTCGACTACGACTGTCCGCGCGCTGTCGTCGAGCAAGCCGCCGCAATCACTCCGGGTCTGGAATCGCCGACCATCGCGCCGCTGGCCGACCCCGACTGGGTTGCGGTGCGCGCGTTGGTGCCCCGCAAAGGCGTCAACACGATGATGGACGAACTGGCCGCCATCGGGGCCAAAGCGATTCTTGCGTCCGATATCCGGTTCTGTCGATTTTAAGGAGTAGCCATGACGACGGCCGCGCTTCTTGGACTTTCTCTTCTGATCGGTGTTGTCGCCGGCTCCCGCGCGCTGACAGCCCCGGCGGTGATGAGCTGGGCAGCGGTTCTGCACTGGATCCCGGTGGACGACAAGTGGTCCTTCTGGATGGGCTCCTGGATCGCCGTCGGAATATTCACTGCGCTCGCGCTCGTCGAACTTGTCACCGATCAGCTTCCGAAGACCCCCAACCGCAAGACCGCCCCGCAGTTCTCTGCGCGGCTGCTCACCGGCGCGTTCGCCGGCGCCGTGCTCGGTTCCGGCTGGCATCACACCTTCGCCGCGCTGGGAGCCGGCGTCGTCGGCGCCGTGTTCGGCACACTCGGCTTCTACGAGTTCCGCCACCGACTCGTCGCCGCCACCGGAGGCAGGGATCTGCCAATTGCGTTGCTCGAGGACGCCATTGCCGTCGGTGGTGGTTTTCTCGTCGCCTACCTCGCAAGCCTGTAATGACCCCGCGCTTTGACGCCGTCATCGTAGGTGCCGGACAGGCCGGCCCGGGTGCGCGAGTCGGGACGCAACGCGCTCATCGGATTCCGCCCGATGACGCGCGTGGGCCGGGCAGTGGAAAAAAGGTGAGACACAAGGCTTCATAAGGTCGTGGTGGACGCTGACACCCACGGACGTCATGTCGGCGAAGGCGCCCTACGACACGCTCGCGCGGACGATGCACATCCACCCCAACATCAGCGAACTGCTGCCGACGCTGCTTCAGGAGATGACCCCGCTCAAATAGCCAACGCGAGAACCAGCGAAGCGACCGCGAGGGCCAGATATGTTGCGGGGGCGGCGAAATTGTGGAACACCCGCGCACGGAAGTGAAAAATCAACGCGCCGACGAAGAACAGAACCAGTCCGACCGCCGCCGCGATTCCGATCCACGAAATCTCCAGCAGCCCGACAAGCAGCCCGACTGCCCCCGCGGCTTTGAGCACGCCGAGCAGCGGAAGCCAAGTCTCCGAGATACCCAGCTCTGCAGAGGTTTTCCGCACAAACTCGGCACCCGCGAAGTCGGCGATCGCCGCTGCGGCGTTGGCAACCATCGTCGCGATCGCGACGATGACGTACGCGGTGGTCATGTCGCCGCCGACAAAGCGACTCGGCCCGCGGCAAGCTGACGGGTGACCGAAGCGACCCTGGCGCCCAGGTGCCGGCACGTCCGCACGTCGGCGGGGTGCACCCCGTCCGGGTTCGCGTCGACGTCGGTCTGCGAGCCCGCGCCAAGCCAGAATCCGAGCCGGTTCAGATCCTGTTCACAACCTGCAGCGCTGTTCCACCCCGCGGTCAATCCGAGGCTCACCCAGTGCATGTGGTGCTGAGCCGCGAACACCGCCAGCGACATCAGCGAGTGCAGTTTGTCGCCGCTCTTCGCGCCGGAGTTGGTGAACCCCGCCGCCACTTTGTCGCGCCACGCGCCCTCGATGCAACGCCGGCCCGTCTTCTCGGCGAACGCCTGGAAGCCCGCGGACACGTTGCCCATGTAGGTGGCACTGCCGAAGACGATGCCGTCGGCGGCGTCGAGAGTCGCCCAGTCGTCGTCGGTGATCCCGTCGACTCCAATCAGGCTTACCGACGCGCCGTAGTCGCGCGCGCCATCGGCGACGGCCTCGGCGAGCACGGCGGTGTGGCCGAATCCGGATTGGTAGACGATCGCAAGCTGTGACATGGCTATTCCTTCGATCCAAAGTCCGACCCGGCGACTTCTGCGTACCGCTGCGACCAGTCGGGCAGATCTGCGCCGGACAGGTATGCCTCGAGCCGGTCCAGGAAGGCGTGTGTGCCGGATCGGAAGCCGGTGGCGGTGCGCACGCTGAGCCCGCGATGGGTGAAGCGAAGCAACGTACCCTCGCCGTCGGTGCTCAATTCGTAGCGGACCACGCCGTCTTCGACGATCGGTTGTTTCCACTCGTGCTCAAGCACGTGCGGCGGATCCCACACCAGAATGCGTCCGGTCATCCGCTTGCGCTCGGGCGGCAGCGGTGGTCCCGTCGCCACCAGTTCTATCTGCCCGCCCACACGGGGGTCGATCGTCATCTCACCCATCCACTGCCTGCGCTCGGACGGCTCGGTGATCGCCGACCAGACGATCTCGATCGGAAACGGCAGCCGCCGTTCGAAGTTCAGTACCGCTTGCTCACCGTCGACCGTGAGCTGGCCGGTTCGCGAGTTCACTTGGACCCCTTCCGTTTACGTTCCAGGTGCCGCTCCAGCGCGTCGAGGTGATCGCTCCAGAAGCGCCGATACCTCTCGATCCACTCGTCGATCTGAACCAGCCCGTCGGCGCGCAACGCGTAAATGCGGCGCTGCGCGTCTGGCCGCACCTCGACGAGGCCGACCTCGCGCAACACCCGCAGATGACGCGACACCGACGGCTGAGTGAGCTGCGGCAAGGTGGCGACGAGCTCGCCGGCCGTCCGCTCGCCGTCGGCGAGCACGTCGAGAAGTGCACGCCGGCTCGGTTCGGCGACGGCCTCGAAAACATCCACACAATTGAGTATCGCAAATGATCTATATAGATGCAAACGGATATGCGTTCAAGCCTCGGCCTGCGTCCGGATCCACTCGAGGTTCGCCTGCATGTTCTGCCGCCATTCGGAAAGCCGCCTGGAGATGATCCTGGCCTCCTTGTCGGGGTTCGCGGCGATGCCGATGGACAGGCCCGACGGTGCCGGACCCATCCGTGCCCACTGACGGATCAGCGTGCCGTCGCTGGCGGGCTCGACCTCGAATCCCCACGTCGCGCTGACGCCGTCCGGGCTGACGACGTTCCACACCCAGCGACGCTGATCTTCTACCTCGACGACCTCGCACACGGTTTCCCATGACCCGAGCGCCTCATGCCGGCTGCGCCCGCGGAACCGGGCACCGAGGGTGACGGTGTCGGCGTCGCCGAGCCATTCCGCGGACTCGAGCTCGGCCGAGCATCGCGCCGGCAGATTGATATCCGTGACGTATCTCCACGCCATGGGAACATCGCAACGAACGCGCTGGGTCACTTCTACCGTGGGTTGATCGCGATAGCGCATTACTGCAGCATGCAGGAAGGCGAGGTGTGCAGTGAAGGTCGGCACGTTGATCGAGCCGCGTTTGCCGGGCGCGGCCGATTTCGCGGCAGAAGCACAGCGGATCGGTGTCGATTCGTTGTGGGTCCCCGAGGTGTGGGGATACGACGCGCTCACCGGACTTGCCTACCTTGCGGCAAAGACGTCGTCGATCAAACTGGGAACGTTTGTGGTGCAACTGGGTTCGCGCAGTCCAGCGCTGCTCGCGAGCTCGGCGCTTTCCCTTCAGGAGTTGTCGGACGGCAGGTTCCTGTTGGGTGTCGGCACGTCGGGTCCCCGCGTGATGGAGGGCTGGCACGGTGTCCGTTTTCGCAAACCGGTGCAGACCACCCGAGAAACCATCGAGATCGTCCGGATCCTCGCCCGTGGCGACCAGCTCGAGCATCGCGGCGAGATCTACCCGCTGCCCTTGCCGGAAAGCAGCGGCATCGCCCTGCGCCCACTGATGCGACCACACCACGTGCCGGTCTATGTGGCTGCCATGGGGCCGCAGAACCTGCACCTGACCGGAGAGATGGCCGACGGATGGCTGGCCAATGCGTTCATTCCCGAAGCCGCCGAGGCATTTCTGGGTCCGCTGCGCGATGGGGCCGAGCAAGCCGGTCGCTCGTTGGCTGCTCTCGATCTCGTGGCGCCCGTGGCGGTTGAGTTTCACGACGACGAAGCCTCTGCCGAGGCTGCCGTGCGACGCCACGCCCAGGGATACGCGTTCACCATCGGCGCGATGGGCGCGAAGGGTCGCAACTTCTACAACGACGCATTCACCCGACTGGGCTACGGCGAAGAAGTCAGTACGGTCGCGGCGCTGTGGCAGGCCGGCAAGCGCGACGAAGCCCGCCGTGCGGTGCCGATAGACCTCGGGCGCCTCACGAATCTCGTTGGCACACAAGCTGACATCGCCGAGCGGGTACGCAAGTACCGCGCCGTGGGGATAAGCACGTTGTTGGCCAAGCTGGACGGTGACTTCCCGGAGCAGCTGGCCATCCTCCCACGGCTGCTGGACATCGTGGCTCGAGTAAGTGTCTAGTCGCGTGGTTGCACGAGCACCGTTTGTGCGCACGTGCCGATAAAACCCGATCGGTCGAAGATCTCGGCGCTGTTGGCGGCAATGCCGTCGGGTCCGACCGACGCGCGCGCCCGAATCGCGAAGTCCTCGCCGCCGGGAAGCCGGTGCAGGTGCACGACCGTGTCGGTGTTCATGAAGATGAACCGCTGGAAGTCCAGCGCCGAGCCGACGCCGTTCGCGGAGTCGACGGCCAGCATCAGCTTCTCCAGCGGCGTCGTGTTCTCGCCGTCCACGAGTTGACCCAGTGGGCGCAGCCAGAACACCGCCGCACCCGTCGGGTCGTCGGTCTGGCGGCGCCAGTCCACGCTGCCGAGATAGCCGGTCAAATCCCACCAGTGCGCCGGCAACGGCCGAACCGGACCTTCGACGAGCGGCGGATACCGGTCCGACGCCACGTCGCTGGTGTCACTGGTGGCCAGAGCCCACGCGGTCACTCTCGCGACCGGGCGGCTGTCGCTCGCCGGTGTCATCTCCGCGACAAGCAACGAGATTCGACGCCCCGGCCGTTCCGCCCACGCGCGCACGGTCACCGGCGCGACCGGGATCGCTCCGAGGATGTCGAGCGTGAGTCGGCCGATGCGCAATGGCGAGTCGGTGAGGGTCGCCTGGACCGCCCTGGTCAGAAGGGCCAGCGGAGGAGAACCGTGCTGGATCGCGGGATCCCAGTTGCTGCAGGTGATTTCGGTGGATTCGAATGTGTCGCTGTCGAGCTGGCGATAATAGCAATCGGTCACGCAGCGTCGCTGTCCCCGAGAACCTTGGGCCAGCCGGGATAGGGCGGTGGTGTCCCGCCGAACGCCGGACAGCGCGACTGGTGGGCGCACCAATCGCACAGCCGTGACGGCTTGGGCCGGAAATCGCCTGTGGCACCGGCAGTTTGGATGGTCCTCCACATCGCAATCAACGTCTTCTCGAACCGCAGCAGCTCGTCACGGTCGGGGGAGTAGTCCAGTATCTGGCGGTCAGCGAGATAGATCAGCCGCAGGCGTGTGGCCAGTACGCCGCGCGAGCGCAGCAATGCCACGGCGTAGAACTTCATCTGAAACAGCGCCTTGAGCGCGGCCAGCGCCCGCGCCTCCGGCGGTGCCTTGCCGGTCTTGTAGTCGACGACGCGCAACTCGCCGGTGGGCGCGACGTCGATGCGGTCGATGAAGCCACGCAGCAGCGTTCCGTCCGACAACTCGACCTCGACGCGCTGCTCGCAGCTGTCCGGATCGAAGCCGGTGGGGTCTTCAAGGCGGTAGTAGCCGGACAGCAGCGCACGCGCTTCGTCGAGCAGCGCGGCCCGCTGCTCGGGAGCGACGCTGGTGGCGAGTTCGGGATCGGCGGCGACGACGCGGTCCCAGGCCGGTGCGAGTAGGGCAAGCGCCGTGTCGGGCAACCGCTGCTGAGCCGGCAGCGCGTAGAGCTGCTCCAGCGCCGCGTGCACGACGGACCCGCGCAGTTGCGCCTCCGACGTCGGCTCGGCAAGCCGGTCGATGGCGCGGAACCGGTACAACAGCGGGCATTGCTTGAAGTCGCTGGCACGCGACGGCGACAACGCGGGCCGAGGGATCGGGTCTCCCATGGCAGAAGCGTAGAGCCGGCTGCCGACAACCCCGCGCACTTCGCGCGGCGCGCCTGCTGGCACGCTTGAAAGCCGTGCACCGGACGGGTCCTTTCGAGGTGGGTGATCGGGTACAGCTCACCGATGCGAAGGGCCGGCACTACACGATGCTGCTGACGGCCGGCGGAGAGTTCCACACCCATCGGGGCTACGTGTCCCACGACGCGGTGATCGGGCAACCGGAAGGGTGCGTGGTCAAGGGGACCAGCGGTGACCAGTTCCTGGTGTTGCGGCCGCTGTTGGTGGACTACGTGATGTCGATGCCCCGCGGTGCCCAGGTGATCTACCCGAAGGACGCCGCGCAGATCGTCCACGAGGGTGATGTCTTTCCCGGTGCCCGCGTGCTGGAGGCCGGCGCCGGGTCGGGGGCGATGACGTGCTCGCTGCTGCGCGCAGTCGGGCCGAGCGGTCGAGTCATCAGCTATGAGGTGCGCGCTGACCACGCCGACCACGCCGAGCGCAACGTCGTCACGTTCTTCGGGATGCGGCCGGAGAACTGGGATCTCGTCGTCGCGGACGTCGCCGACTATTCCGGCGAGCAGGTCGACCGGGTGGTGTTGGACATGCTGGCACCGTGGGAGGTGCTCGCCACAATGGCCGACGCCGTGGTGGCCGGCGGCGTACTGATCGTCTATGTCGCGACGGTCACTCAACTGTCGCGCACAGTGGAGTCCCTGCGCGAACAGCAATGCTGGACCGAACCTCGCTCGTGGGAGACGCTGCGTCGGGGTTGGGACTCGGTGGGACTGGCTGTGCGCCCGGAGCACCGGATGCGCGGCCACACCGCGTTTTTGATCAGCGTCCGGCGCCTCGCGCCCGGCACTGTGGCACCGACGCCGGTGCGGCGCAAGCGATTTCGGTAGCTCAGAAGTCGTCGCTGCGGTGCACACCGCGACGCGCTGACAGCAATTCGACTTCGGGGCGCGCGGCCACCAAGCGTTCGGCGGCGTCGAGAACTTCGACGACGTGCGCGCGATCCGCGGCCGTCACGGCGACCCCGACGCCCGCGCGTCGGTGCAACTCGAGTGCACCGGTCTCCGCGGCCGAAACGCTGAACCGACGACGCAGTTCCGCGACGATCGGGCGTACCACCGAGCGTTTCTCTTTCAGCGAATGGACGTCACCGAGCAGCAGATCCAATTCCAGCCACCCGACCCACATCGTCAGCCCGTGGGCGTCGGAGTGGGTGCCGTAGTGGGTGTCGCGGAATTCTGGCCGTAGGTCAGCAGAATGTCGGCCGTCGTGCGGGACAGCTGCCAGGCGCCCTGAGGCGCCGGCGTGAACTTCATCGGGAACGTGAAAGCCTGCGAGCCCTGATTCTGGCCGCGCAGGGTCACGTCTGCGGTGACGCTTCCCGGGCTGTCCGTCGCCCACGCGATGTTCTGCGCGGTGATATCGAGCGGCAAAAGGCCGCTGTCGGACAACGCCTTGGTGAACTTGTCGAACGTGCCGGCCTGATCCGGTGTCGCGTTTTCGACGAGGCCGACTTTCTGGACGCCGGGCACGGCGGGGTCGGCGAGCTTGTACAGCACGTCCGTCAGCGCTTCAGGCGCGGGCAGCGGAGCGTTCGGCGGGGGCGTCGCGATGATCGACGACGGCGTCGTGGTCGTCGTCGAAGACTCCGGCGCCGCCGGGCGGGTGGATTCACCGCACGCCGCCAAGCAGAGCAGGGTGGCCGCTACCGCGGCTAGAACAGCCGGACACCGCACCGTCACACCGATCAACCGGATGCGGTCGCCATGATGGCCATGGCCGAGGTCCTCGACAACTTCCAGCCGTCGTTGTTGACGAACGTCAGCGGCTGTGTGACAGGCTCCAAATTCGGACCGCTCGCCGTGACCGTCGTCGTCGCCGTGTTGCCGTTCACGTCAGGCGGTGTCAGGTTGAACGACAGCGGCAAGTAGCCCTTCGCGGCGGCCTTCTTCAACTGCCGGTCGGCCTCTTTGCCCGTGACGAAGCCGAGGCCCCCGTCGATGAGATAGCTCTTGTCGCTGACGGTGCCCGTGTTCGCGAGCTGGTTGAGTATGTCGGTGAACTCGGGCGTCAGCGAGGCGTCAACATCGGCGTAGGCCGTAGCAGCGGGTGCAATCGAGGTCACACCGGCTGCCGCAACGCCGACCAATGCGGCCGCGGCGATGCCAGCGGCTAGGGTTTTCCTACTCACAAATGTCCTTTCGCTCTGCCCGACGGGAACGTAACGCTAGCAGTTGGTCGGCGCGCCAAGTTTATAGACCGCACGCGAACGGGAATTCGCCGGTAGCGTTGGAGTATCCGCGGCACCAACTTAGGTGCGGGAGAGGAGCACAACATGAGTGAGTCAGAACGTGAAGGTGGCTCTCCAGCGGACTTCGGACGGGCATCGTCCAGCGACGATGCCGTCGAGCTCGAGGAGCTGCGCCGCGAAGCGGCAGTTCTTCGCGAGCAGCTCGACAGCGCACTGAGCACTCAGGGCGGACTGCGCAGCGCTCGCGATGTTCACCAACTCGAAGCCCGCATTGACTCACTTGCCGCGCGCAATTCGAAATTAATGGAGACTCTTAAAGAAGCCCGCCAACAGTTGCTCGCGTTGCGCGAAGAGGTCGACCGGCTGGGCCAACCCCCAAGCGGTTATGGCGTGCTGCTTTCCGTGCAGGAGGACGACACCGTCGACGTGTTCACCTCGGGCCGCAAGATGCGGTTGACGTGCTCTCCCAACATCGAGGTGCAATCGCTCAAGCAGGGCCAGACCGTCCGGCTCAACGAGGCGCTCACGGTGGTCGAGGCCGGCCACTTCGAATCGGTCGGTGAGATCAGCACGCTGCGCGAGATTCTCTCCGATGGGCACCGGGCGCTGGTGGTCGGTCACGCCGACGAGGAGCGGATCGTGTGGCTGGCCGAGCCGCTGCTGGCCACCGAGGACATGCCGCCGGAGGTGGCCGAAGCTCTCGACGACCTCGACCGGCCTCGCCGGCTGCGGCCCGGCGATTCACTGCTCGTCGATACCAAGGCGGGCTACGCGTTCGAGCGGATCCCCAAGGCCGAGGTCGAGGATCTGGTGCTCGAAGAGGTTCCCGACGTCAGCTACAGCGACATCGGCGGCCTGACTCGCCAGATCGAGCAGATCCGCGACGCCGTCGAGTTGCCGTTCCTGCACAAGGAGCTCTACAGGGAGTACATGCTGCGCCCGCCCAAGGGCGTGCTCCTGTACGGACCCCCGGGCTGCGGCAAGACGCTGATCGCCAAGGCGGTGGCCAACTCCCTTGCCAAGAAGATGGCGGAGGTGCGCGGCGACGATTCCCGCGAGGCGAAGTCGTACTTCCTCAACATCAAAGGTCCCGAGCTGCTCAACAAGTTCGTCGGCGAGACCGAGCGCCACATCCGGCTGATCTTCCAGCGCGCCCGCGAGAAGGCCTCCGAGGGCACACCCGTGATCGTGTTCTTCGACGAGATGGACTCGATCTTCCGCACCCGCGGCACCGGGGTTTCCTCGGATGTCGAGACCACGGTCGTGCCGCAGCTGTTGAGTGAGATCGACGGTGTGGAGGGGCTGGAGAACGTCATCGTCATCGGGGCGTCCAATCGCGAGGACATGATCGACCCGGCGATCCTGCGGCCCGGCCGCCTGGACGTGAAGATCAAGATCGAGCGTCCGGATGCCGAAGCGGCGCAAGACATTTACAGCAAGTACCTCACCGAGGACCTCCCGGTGCACGCCGACGATTTGGCCGAGTTCGACGGCGACCGCACGGCATGCATCCAGGCGATGATCGTCAAGGTCGTGGACCGCATGTACGCGGAGATCGACGACAACCGTTTCCTGGAGGTCACCTACGCCAACGGCGACAAGGAAGTCATGTACTTCAAGGACTTCAACTCCGGGGCGATGATCCAAAACGTGGTCGACCGCGCCAAGAAGTACGCGATCAAGTCCGTGCTGGAAACCGGTCAGCGGGGTCTGCGGATTAGCCATCTGCTCGACTCGATCGTCGACGAGTTCGCCGAGAACGAGGATCTGCCCAACACCACCAATCCCGATGACTGGGCCCGGATTTCGGGCAAGAAGGGCGAACGGATCGTCTACATCCGCACGCTCGTCACCGGCAAGAGCTCAAGCGCGTCGCGGGCGATCGACACCGAGAGCAACCTGGGCCAGTACCTGTAGCCCATCGGGTCAACTCGCGCGAGCGTGAAGCGCGGAAGCTACCCCGATACGAGCTCTGGCCGCAGCAACATGTCATCACCGGCGCGCCCGAACTGCTACGGAAACTCGGTGTCTTCCAACGTGTTCAGGTACAAGCCGGCTCATTCTTCCAAACCGTCCCAGCCGGTGCCGACACGTATGTGCTCAAGCACATCCTCCACGACTGGCCCGACGACGAAGCTGCTGAAAACTTGCGCAACGTGCGTGCCGCAATGGACGCAGCAGCAGGATCTTGCTGGTTGAATAGGTGATCCCCGAGCACGACCGCGATTTCGTCGGCAAGTGGGCCGACCTGAAGATGCTGCAGGGAGCAAACGGCCGTGAGCGCACCGAAGCGGAATTCCGCTTGCTGCTTGAGCGCTCGGGTCTGAGATTGACGCGGGTGGTGCCGACGGTGTCGGCGTTCTCTCTGGTCGAGGCTTGCACGGGCCCTATCGAGTGAGCGGTACGCGTCGTGGGTGCTGACAGCCGTCACCTACGCTGAAGGCATGCAACGGATTATCGGGACCGAGGTCGAGTACGGCATTTCGTCGCCGTCCGACCCCACCGCGAATCCGATCCTGACGTCCACGCAGGCCGTGCTGGCCTATGCAGCAGCCGCGGGTATCCAGCGCGCAAAGCGCACGCGCTGGGATTACGAGGTGGAGTCGCCGCTGCGCGACGCGCGCGGGTTCGACCTGTCCCGGTCGGCGGGTCCACCGCCGATCGTCGACGCCGACGAGGTCGGCGCGGCAAACATGATCCTGACCAACGGTGCTCGGCTGTACGTTGACCATGCTCACCCGGAGTACTCGGCGCCGGAGTGCACCGATCCGCTGGATGCGGTCATCTGGGACAAGGCCGGCGAGCGGGTGATGGAGGCCGCCGCGCGCCACGTCGCCAGCGTGCCGGGTGCGGCAAAGCTTCAGCTGTACAAGAACAACGTCGACGGCAAAGGCGCGTCATACGGCTCGCACGAGAACTACCTGATGAGCAGGCAGACGCCGTTCTCGGCGGTGATCGCCGGATTGACGCCGTTCTTGGTGTCGCGGCAGGTGATCGTCGGGTCGGGCCGGGTCGGCATCGGGCCGGCCGCAGACGAGCCCGGCTTCCAGCTGTCACAGCGCGCCGACTACATCGAGGTCGAGGTCGGCCTGGAAACCACGCTCAAGCGCGGCATCATCAACACCCGCGATGAGCCGCACGCCGACGCCGACAAGTACCGCCGGCTGCACGTGATCATCGGCGACGCGAACCTCGCGGAAACGTCGACGTATCTCAAGCTCGGCACCACCGCACTGGTGCTGGACCTGATCGAAGATGGTCCCGCCTACGGCATCGACCTGTCCGACCTGGCGCTGGCCCGGCCGGTGCATGCCGTGCACGTGATCAGCCGCGACCCGACGCTGCGGGCCACGGTTGCGCTGGCCGACGGGCGGGAGCTGACCGGGCTGGCATTGCAGCGCGTTTACCTGGACCGCGTCGCCAAGCTGGTGGACTGCCGCGACGCCGATCCGCGGGCCGCCGACGTCGTGCAGACCTGGGCGGAGGTGCTGGATCTGCTGGAGCGCGACCCGATGGACTGCGCGGACCTGCTGGATTGGCCGGCCAAGCTGCGCCTGCTCGACGGGTTCCGTCACCGGGAGAACCTGAGCTGGTCGGCGCCCCGACTGCACCTCGTTGACCTGCAGTATTCGGATGTGCGGCTGGACAAGGGGCTGTACAACCGACTGGTGGCCCGCGGCTCGATGAAGCGGCTGGTCACCGAGCAGCAGGTACTCGACGCTGTCGAGAATCCGCCGATCGACACCCGCGCCTACTTTCGTGGCGAATGCCTGCGCAGGTTCGGTGCGGACATCGCGGCGGCGAGCTGGGATTCGGTGATCTTCGACCTCGGCGGCGACTCACTGGTGCGCATTCCGACGCTGGAGCCGCTGCGCGGCAGCAAGGCGCACGTCGGGGCGTTGCTGGAGAGTGCGGGGACGGCCGCCGAACTCGTCGATCAGCTGACCACGACCTGACCGGCAAACCAGGCGCCGACCGGTAGGGTAGAAGGGGCCGGCGGTCGCAAGACCGCCGATGACCAACCAGGAGGCAGCGATGGCTCAAGAGCAGACCAAGCGTGGCGGTGGTGGCGGCGACGACGACGACCTCACCGGCCCCGCAGCGGCCGGGCAGGAGCGTCGCGAGAAGCTGGCCGAGGAAACCGACGACTTGCTGGACGAGATCGACGACGTGCTCGAGGAAAACGCCGAGGATTTCGTGCGCGCATACGTCCAGAAGGGCGGACAGTGACCTGGCCGAATCACGAACATCTGGCCATCCCCACACCCATTTCCGGAGTTCCCTCCGTACCCGTGGACCTGTCGTCCTTCTCCGAGCATCTGCGGCGGCAGGCACCGCAGCTGTTGCCGACCGCTGACGGTGGTGCGGCGGGAGCGGCCGGAGTGCAACTGGCGCACGGCACCACGATCGTCGCGCTGAACTTTCCCGGCGGTGTCGTGATCGCCGGTGACCGCCGGTCCACCCAGGGCAACATGATCGCCGGCCGTGACGTCAAGAAGGTGTACATCACCGACGACTACACGGCGACGGGCATCGCCGGCACCGCGGCTATCGCGGTGGAGTTCGCCCGTCTGTACGCCGTCGAACTCGAGCATTACGAGAAACTCGAAGGCCTGCCGCTGACGTTTCGCGGCAAAGTCAACCGGCTCGCGATCATGGTGCGCGGCAATCTCGGTGCCGCGATGCAGGGCTTGGTCGCGTTGCCGCTGCTGGCCGCCTACGACCTCGACGACCCCGACCCCCAGCGAGCCGGACGCGTGGTGTCCTTCGACGCGGCGGGCGGCTGGAACATCGAGGAGGAGGGCTACCAGGCCGTCGGCTCGGGCTCGGTGTTCGCCAAGTCGTCGATCAAGAAGCTGTATTCGCAAGTGGTCGACAGCGATTCGGCGCTGCGGGTGGTGGTGGAGGCGCTCTACGACGCCGCTGACGACGACTCTGCGACCGGCGGCCCCGACCTGGTGCGTGGCATCTACCCGACCGCGGTCACGATCGGCCCCGAGGGAGCGGTCGAGGTGACCGAAGACGCGATCGCCCAAGTCGCTCGGGAGGTCATCGAAAATCGCACTCGCGCAAAGACTTTGCGGCCCGACGTCAATGAGTCGACCGATCTGCGAGGCGGTTGATGAGCTTTCCGTATTTCATCTCGCCCGAGCAGGCGATGCGCGAGCGTTCGGAGCTCGCGCGTAAGGGTATTGCCAAGGGCCGCAGTGTGTTGGCCTTGGTGTACGCCGACGGGGTGTTGTTCGTCGCGGAGAATCCGTCGCGGTCACTGCAGAAGATCAGTGAGCTCTACGACCGGGTCGGCTTCGCCGCGGTGGGGCGCTTCAACGAATTCGACAACCTGCGGCGCGGCGGGATTCAGTTCGCCGACACCCGCGGGTACGCCTACGACCGACGCGACGTCACCGGCCGGCAGCTGGCATACGTGTACGCCCAGACGCTCGGCACGATCTTCACCGAGCAGGCCAAGCCGTACGAGGTCGAGTTGTGCGTCGCGGAGGTCGCCCACTATGGCGAATCCAAACCGCCTGAGCTGTACCGGATCACATACGACGGCTCGATCAACGACGAACCGAAGTTCGTGGTGATGGGCGGGTCGACAGAACCGATCAGCACCGCGCTGAAGGACTCCTACCAGGACAACTCGTCGCTGGGCGAGGCGGTCGGAATCGCGGTCAAGGCGCTGGAAGCCGGCACCAACGCCAACGGATCGGGTGGGTCGTCGGCTGCTTCGGAGCCGCACACGCTTGACGTGTCGACGCTGGAGGTGGCGATCCTGGACCAGAACCGGCCGCGGCGGGCATTCCGCCGGATCACCGGCTCGGCACTGGAATCACTTCTGCCCAAGGCGGATTAGCGGCGTTTACGCTTGTGGCGAGAACACTGTTGTTGACAAGAATCTGGATAATTCTGTCAACAACTGTGTTTTCGGCGGCGCTCAGCCCGTGAGCCGTAGCCACGGCGGACCCAACCATGGCCGAAGATACTTCAGCGGATCGGTGTAGACCGTGTACGGCGCGCCCGTCATCACGGCGTAGATGTTGCGCCAGGCGTCGGACGGCTCGTTGAGCACATCGCTGTGTGAATTCACCCCGCCCACCCGCCTTCCGTCATCGTAATCGCCTGTGTCCAGGCGGATTACGCCTCCCATGACGTCAGGGTCTGCGCCGTGGGGATTCACCGGCAGGCCTTGCAGCGGCTCGATCCAGTCGCCGGGTGCGGTCATCGAAAACCGCAAGACGTACGGGTTGCGGTTGTGCCAGTCGCCGACGTCGTGCACGCCGACTCCTGCGCCCGCAGCCTCCACGTAGACAGTGCGATCGGCGGTCAGCCCCGTGGATTCAGCAGTGCCCAGAATCGAGCCGCCGTACGAGTGGCCGACGTAGGTGACGTCGATGTCGCGACTCAGCCCGTCGACCACACGGTTCACGTCCTCGCTGAACGCGACCAGCCGCGGGGCCATGTCGGTGGCGTAGTGGGTGTCCATCGCGTCGTCGATGCCACCGGGAATGGCGCCCTGCGGAAACGGCCCGCCGAGGTACGTGATCATCGCCAGGTCGCCGCGTGCCTTCTTGACGAAGCGAGTTGCGGTTTTCGTGTTCGCCGCCGAGTCCTGAATCGTCGTGTTCATGCCGGGGACGAGCACGGCGACGTTCTTCGCGGTGCGAAGGTCGCCGATCAGCTCGATGAACGAGGAGCGGGCCGGATCGAAGGCCAGCACCTTGCGCTGCGCTCGCCCCGGCTTGCCGGTGGGATCGGCGACCTCGCTGAGCAGTCCTCGGTAGAACGCGATCCGGCGTTGATCGCCGCGGCTGTCGAGGATCGCCTGCTCGATGTTGATCCGGTTGGCGGCGATCCGCATATCCCAGGGCACACCGTCGGTGTTACCGACCTGATGTGGAAACTGCTCGACGAGATAACGGCGCTGCTCGGGTGTCATCGCGGCGATCTGCGCGGCGATGCTGTCCTGGCTCATCGTCGGCCAGGTTGCGGTCGGGTCGCCCAGCCCCGTCGCGGTGGTGGGTTCTGGCGAGACGACACCCCCGAATGCGGCATCGATGTCGCGCGCGGCGTCGTCGTCGGCCACTGTTAACGTATCCAACTTCGTCACGATCTCCTGAGTGAATTCGTCTGCGCCCGAATGTAATACCTCTTCGGTGAGTGCCACGTCGCCCCCCGAGGTGGCGAGTACGGCCGGCGGTGGCTGCTTCGGTGCGGTGACTGTTCCGTCGTCGGCAACGGTGAAGCCCAACGAGCGCAGTGCGGCGACCTGTTCGAGAACGTCGTCTCGGGCCGCCGCGATCTGTTCGGCGCCGTCGTGCGCCGCCACCGCCGCGGCCACCAGTGCCCGTTTCAGCCGGCCCGCCTCACCCGAGACCTTCCCGGCCCGGTCCCGCGCCGCGTTCGCCGCTTCACCCGCCCAAAAGTCGTGAGTGGCTGCCACACCCTGCACGACGACGTCGAACTCGCGGTGAATGTCGGCGGCTGCGGCGTCCCACGCATCGGCGGCTTGGCGCAACGAATCCGGCTGCCAGGACAGGGCTTGCGAAACCGTCGGTCGTCCCCCCATGCCTCATGCTGGCACTTTTGCGAGACGCCACGCGGAATTGTCCACAGGCGGGTTACACGCCAGCTTGTCCGCGTAACCAGTACGCTCGATTGCGTGCAGCGGCGAATCATGGGTATCGAGACCGAATTCGGTGTCACCTGCACGTTCCACGGTCACCGGCGTCTGTCGCCGGACGAGGTCGCGCGCTACCTGTTTCGCCGCGTCGTGTCGTGGGGCCGCAGCAGCAACGTCTTCCTGCGCAACGGCGCGCGGTTGTACCTCGACGTGGGCAGCCACCCCGAGTACGCCACCGCCGAGTGTGACAACCTCACCCAGTTGGTCACCCACGACCGCGCCGGCGAACGCGTCCTGGAAGACCTGCTGATCGACGCCGAGCAGCGGCTGTCCGACGAGGGCATCGGCGGCGACATCTACCTGTTCAAGAACAACACCGACTCGGCGGGCAACAGCTACGGCTGCCACGAGAACTACCTGATCGTGCGGGCGGGTGAATTCTCCCGCATCTCCGACGTGCTGCTGCCGTTTCTGGTCACCCGCCAGCTGATCTGCGGGGCGGGCAAGGTGCTGCAGACCCCCAAGGCGGCGACGTTCTGCCTGAGCCAGCGCGCCGAGCACATCTGGGAGGGCGTGTCCAGCGCCACCACCCGCAGCAGGCCGATCATCAATACCCGCGACGAGCCGCACGCCGACGCCGAGAAATACCGCCGGCTGCACGTCATCGTCGGCGACTCCAACATGTCCGAGACCACGACGATGCTCAAGGTCGGCACCGCCGCGCTGGTGCTCGAGATGATCGAATCCGGGGTTGCGTTCCGCGACTTCTCGCTCGACAACCCGATCCGGGCCATCCGCGAGGTCAGCCACGACCTCACCGGTCGCCGCCCGGTGAGGCTCGCCGGTGGGCGGCAGGCCAGCGCGCTGGACATCCAGCGCGAGTACCACGCCCGCGCCGTCGAACATTTGCAGACCCGCGAGCCCAACGCGCAGATCGAGCAGGCGGTCGACCTGTGGGGCCGCCAGCTCGACGCCGTGGAGAGCCAGGACTTCGCCAAGGTGGACACCGAAATCGACTGGGTGATCAAGCGCAAGCTGTTCCAGCGCTACCAGGACCGGTACAACCTGGAGCTCTCCGACCCCAAGATCGCCCAGCTCGACTTGGCCTACCACGACATCAAACGCGGCCGCGGAGTCTTCGATCTTCTGCAGCGCAAAGGGCTGGCCGCACGCATCACCACCGACGAGGAGATCGAAGAGGCCGTCGACACGCCTCCGCAGACCACCCGCGCCAAGCTGCGCGGCGAGTTCATCAGCGCCGCGCAGGAGGCAGGCCGCGACTTCACGGTGGACTGGGTTCACCTCAAACTCAACGACCAGGCCCAGCGCACGGTGTTGTGCAAGGACCCGTTCCGCTCCGCCGACGAGCGTGTTAAGCGGCTGATCGCCAGTATGTGACGGCCTACCCTGTAGCCCGTGGCGATCGCCAAAGTCGAGCGGCTGATGAACCTTGTCATCGCGCTGCTGTCCACCCGCAACTACTTGACCGCTGACCGGATCCGGACAACCGTCCTGGGTTACGCCGACTGCCCGACCTACGACGCGTTCTCCCGAATGTTCGAGCGCGACAAGACCGAGCTGCGCGACTTGGGCATCCCGCTGGAGACCGGGCGGATCTCGGCGCTGGACCCGTCCGAGGGGTACCGCATCAAACGCGACGCTTACGCACTGCCCGACATCGACCTGACCGCCGACGAGGTCGCCGCCGTTGCCGTCGCCGTGCAGCTGTGGCAGTCGCCGGAGCTGATCACCGCAACGCAGGGCGCGCTGTTGAAGCTGCGCGCGGCCGGCGTCGAGATAGAAGCTGTCGATTCCTCCAGCGGCCCCGTGTCCATCGCGTCGGCGGCCGCGCTTCCCGGGATTCGCGGATCCGAATCCGTGCTTCCAATTCTGTTGAGCGCCATCGATTCCGGCCAAGCCGTGCAGTTCGAGCACCGGTCGTCGCGGGTCGAACCGTACAGCACCCGCACGGTCGAGCCGTGGGGCGTGGTGACCGACCGGGGCCGCTGGTATCTGGTCGGGCGCGACCGCGACCGCGATGCCGTGCGTACGTTTCGGCTCTCGCGGATCGGCTCGGGAGTGACGCCGTTGGGCCCGGTCGGCGCGGTGCGCAAGCCCGACGACGTCGACTTGCGCGACATCGTCGCGAAGGCCGTCGGCGAGGCTCCCACCGGCGTGACGGCGCGGGTGTGGGTCGCGCAGAATCGCGCGACTGCACTTCGCCGGACCGGCACCGTGGTCGAGCCCATGACGCTGGGCGGCCGCGCCGGCGACGTGGTGGTCGTCGACATCGGTTCGCTGGATCGGCTGGCTCGTGAAATCGCAGGCTACGGCGCCGACGCCGTGGTGCTGGAGCCGCAGTCCCTACGTGACGACGTACTGGCCCGGCTACGCGCGCAGACGGAAGGGGCCTCGGCGTGAGCGATCTCTCGACGCGGCTGGTCCGGCTGCTCAACATGGTTCCGTACTTTCAGGCCAACCCGGGCATCAGCGCCGTCGAGGCCGCCGCCGACCTCGGCGTCACAACCAAGCAGCTGATGGCGGACCTGAACCAGCTGTGGATGTGCGGGCTGCCCGGATACAGTCCCGGCGACCTGATCGACCTGGCGTTCTCCGAGGAGAGCATCGAGGTGATCTTCTCCGCCGGCATGGACCGGCCGCTGCGACTCACCTCGCCGGAGGCGACGGCCGTGCTGGTCGCGCTGCGGGCGCTGCTGGAGGTGCCCGGCATGGTCGACCCGCAGGCGGCGCGCAGCGCGATCGCGAAGATCGAATCTGCCGCAGGGGGCGCCGATCGTGCGGTGCCCACCAAGGCGGCGGAGAGTCCCGCAGCGAAGGCGGTTCGCGAGGCCGTGCGTCGGCACCGGGCGCTCGCCATCGACTACTACTCGGCGTCGCACGACAGTTCGTCGCGGCGGGTTGTCGATCCGATCCGCGTCGTGTTCGTCGGCGACCAGAGCTACCTGGAGGCCTGGTGCCGCAGCGCCGAAGGCGTGCGGCTGTTCAGGTTCGATCGCATAGACACCGCAGACGTGCTCGACGACCCGTCGGCGCCGCCGGCCCCCGCGGTCGAGGCCGGGCCCGACACGTCGCTGTTCGACGCCGACCCGTCGCTGCCGTCGGCTCTGCTGCGCGTGGCCCCCACCGCGACGTGGATGTTCGACTACTTTCCGATGCGCCTGGTGCGCGAATTGGACGACGGATCGTGCGAAGCGGAGATGACGTACGCGTCGGAGGAGTGGATGGCGCGGCTGATGCTGGGATTCGGGGCGGCGGTGCGGGTGCTCGCCCCGGATGCTCTGGTCGAACGGGTGCGTCAGGGCGCGACGGCCGCGCTGGAAGCCTATGAGGCCCAGCCGCTGCGGTAGCATCGAGGGCGACGTCTGGAGGTAAAGCCATGTGGAACACCCTGCAACCGTGGCACCTGATCGTGCTCGTCGTGGTGCTGATCGTGGTGTTCGGCTCGAAGAAGCTGCCGGACGCCGCCCGCTCACTGGGTAAGTCGATGCGCATCTTCAAGTCCGAGGTCCGCGAGCTGGCGCACGACGACAAATCCGACGAAAAGCCCGTCGACGCGCCCAAACCCAACCAGGTGCAGTCGGAGCGCGTCGACACCGCGACACCCGAACAGAACCACACCGACGCCCGACCGGCGTAAGGCGCCCGTCGCCGGCTATCCGTGAAGACTCCCGGTTTTTTGCGCCGGCTCGATCCTCGCCGTCGTCGCAGCCGGGTCAATCCCGACGGCACGATGTCGCTCGTCGACCACCTCCGCGAGCTGCGGAACCGCCTTCTGGTCTCGGTTGCGGCGATCGCGATCACCACGATCATCGGATTCGTCTGGTACAGCCACGGATTCTTCGGCGTGGAAAGCCTCGGCGAGTGGCTGCGACACCCCTACTGTGCCCTTCCGCAGTCTGCCCGCGCCGATATCACCAGCGGCGGCGGTTGTCGACTGCTGGCGACCGCACCGTTCGACCAGTTCATGCTGCGGCTCAAGGTCGGCCTCACCGCCGGGATCGTGTTGGCGTGCCCGATTTGGCTTTACCAACTCTGGGCATTTATCACTCCCGGCTTGTACCGCAACGAACGTCGATTCGCGTTCATGTTCGTGTTCTGCGCCGCCGTGCTTTTCGTCGCCGGCGCCGTGCTCGCCTACATCGTGTTGTCCAAAGCGCTGCATTTCTTGCTGACGGTGGGCAGCGACGTTCAGGTGACCGCGCTGTCGGGTGACCGGTACTTCGGCTTCTTGATCAACCTTCTGCTGGTGTTCGGCGTCGGCTTCGAGTTTCCGCTGCTGATTGTCATGCTGAACATGATCGGCGTGCTCACGTACGCGCGGCTGAAGGAATGGCGCCGCGGGCTGATCTTCGGCGTGTTCGTCTTCGCAGCGTTTGCGACGCCGGGGTCCGACCCGTTCTCGATGGTCGCGTTGGGCCTTGCGCTGACAGTGTTGTTGGAGCTTTCGATTCAGGTGGCACGGGTACACGACAGGCGCAAAGCCAGGCGCGAGGCGGCCGCCGCCTGGGCGGCAGTGCCCGACGACGAGGCTTCGCCGATCGAGCCGCCGTCGGAAGTCAGCCGGCATGACTAGTGAGCTGGCGGAATTCTGCGCGCAGCTGCCGTTCACGCTCGACCCGTTCCAGACCCAAGCGTGCACGGCGCTGGAAAACGGGCACGGCGTACTGGTCTGCGCCCCGACGGGTGCCGGCAAGACGGTGGTCGGCGAATTCGCCGTGCATCTTGCGCTCGACACCGGGACAAAGTGCTTTTACACCACCCCGATCAAGGCGCTGAGCAACCAGAAGCACACCGACTTGGTCCGCCGTTACGGGCCGCAGATGATCGGCTTGCTCACCGGCGACGTGTCGATCAATCCGCGCGCGCCGGTGGTCGTGATGACCACCGAAGTCCTGCGCAACATGCTGTACGCGGATTCGGATGCGCTGCAAGGACTCTCGTATGTGGTGATGGACGAAGTGCATTTTCTGGCCGACCGGATGCGCGGGGCGGTCTGGGAAGAAGTGATCCTGCACCTCGCCGACGAGGTCAGGCTGATCAGCTTGTCTGCGACTGTCTCTAACGCCGAGGAATTCGGGGGCTGGATTCAGACGGTGCGCGGCGACACCACCGTCGTCGTCGACGAACACCGGCCCGTGCCGCTGTGGCAGCACATGATGGTGGGCAAGCGGCTCTTCAACCTGTTCGACGCGGACGCGGTGAACCCGGAACTGTTGCGGCACATAGCGAACCGGCGCGAGGCCGACCGGCTGCTGAACGCCCCTGCGCGGGGGCGTGGACATGGGCAGCGGCCCCGTCTGTACCGGACACCGTCGAGGCCCGACGTCATCGGAACACTCGACCACGAGGCGCTGCTGCCGGCCATCGTGTTCGTGTTCTCGCGGGCCGGCTGCGACGCGGCGGTCGGTCAGTGCCTGCGTTCCTCGCTGCGGTTGACCGACGAATCCGAACGTGACCGCATCGCCGAGGTGATCGACCGGCGCACCGCCGAGTTGTCCGACGCCGATCTGCTGGTACTCGGCTATCACGAATGGCGCGAAGGGCTGATGCGTGGCCTCGCCGCCCACCACGCCGGGATGCTTCCGATCTTCCGGCACACGGTCGAGGAGCTGTTCACCGCCGGGCTGACCAAGGTGGTGTTCGCCACCGAGACCTTGGCGCTGGGCATCAACATGCCTGCGCGCACGGTTGTGCTGGAGCGATTGGTGAAGTTCAACGGCGAGCAGCACCTTCCACTGACCCCCGGCGAGTACACGCAACTCACCGGCCGAGCCGGCCGGCGCGGCATCGACGTCGAGGGCCACGCGGTGGTGCTGTGGCAACCTGACCTGGATCCGGCCGAAGTGGCGGGGCTCGCGTCTACCCGGACGTTTCCTCTTCGCAGTTCGTTCACGCCGTCCTACAACATGACGATCAATCTGGTTTCGCAGCTGGGACCGCAGCAGGCACGCGAACTGCTGGAGCGCTCGTTCGCCCAATACCAGGCCGACCGGTCGGTGGTCGGCCTGGTTCGGGCCGTCGAGCGCAACGACAAGACGATGGGCGAGCTCGTCGCAGACGACGATGAGCGCTTGCGCGAAGAGCGGACAACCCCAGCTGTGATCGAGTACGCGCGGCTGCGCGCGAAACTGAGTGAACGCGAACGCGCACAGGCGCGCTCGTCACGGTTGCAGCGCCGCCATGCGGCCAACGACGCGCTGTCGTCGTTGCGGCGCGGTGACATCATCTCGATCACCCACGGCCGTCGCGGCGGACTCGCCGTCGTGTTGGAACCCGACCGCGATTCGACCGACCCGCGGCCATTGGTGCTCACGGAAAACCGTTGGGCCGGCAGGATTTCGTCCGCCGACTACTCGGATGCGGCGCCTCTGGGGTCGATGACATTGCCGAAGCGCGTCGAGCATCGCCAGCCCAGAGTGCGCCGCGACGTGGCCTCGGCGCTGCGCTCGGCTGCGCAGGGTCTGTCCATCCCGGCACGCAGGGGCCGCCGCGGCACCGAACCGCAGGTGAACCCGGAAGTGCAGGCGCTGCGAGACGAGTTGCGGCATCATCCCGCCCATCGGGTCGCCGACCGCGAGGCGAAACTGCTTGTGGCAGAACGCTATCTGCGTTTCGAGCGGGACAATGAACAACTGCGCCGCAAGGTCGCAGCGGCCACGAACTCGCTGGCGCGTACCTTCGACCGGATCGTCGATCTGCTCACCGAACGCGGGTTCGTCGACACAAGGCCCGACGGTGCTCTGTCGGTGACCGACGACGGGCGGTTGCTGGCCCGAATCTATTCGGAGAGCGATCTTTTGGTGGCCGAGTGCTTGCGCGGCAATGTATGGCGGGGCTTGGACGCGGCCGAGCTGGCCGCGATGGTGTCCGCAGTGGTGTACGAATCGCGTGGCAGTGACGGGCCCCAGGTGTCGCGCGGCGCGGAGATTCCGACGGCACGGCTGCGGCGTGCGCTGGCCGACACCCGCAGATTGGTGGGGATGTTGCGCGCTGACGAGCAGCGCCACCATCTGAACCTCAGCCGCGAAACCGACGAGGGATTTGTGTCGGCGATCTACCGGTGGGCTACCACCGGCGACCTGACCGCCGCGCTGGCGGCCTCCGATGTCGCGGGCACCGGAACACCGTTGCCGGCGGGCGATTTCGTGCGCTGGTGTCGGCAGGTGCTCGACCTGCTCGACCAGATCCGCATCGCGGCTACCGACGCCGGGTTGCGCCAGTCGGCGAAACGCGCGATCCACGACATCCGGCGTGGCGTCGTCGCAGTTGATGCCGGGTAAGGTGAGGCAGCATGAGCGGACCAGAGGGTCAGGATCCCAATCAGCCATGGTCGTCGGGCCAGCCGCAGCAGCCGGACCAGCCGCAGCAGCCGGACCCGCCGCATCAGCAGGGCCAGCCGAACCAGCCGCAGCAACCGGGATCGGAAGGGCCGTCGCAGTGGCAGCAGCCGGCGTATTCGCCGCAGGAGTACCCGCAAGGTGAGCAATACCCGCCCACCCAGCCGTACCAGGGCGGCCCACCGCAATATCAACAGCCCCAGGGCCCGCCCACGCAGTACGCCCCGCCCGGCTACGAGCAGGGCCAGTATCAGCAGAGCCAGTATCAGCAGGGCCAGTATCAACCGGGGCAGTACCAGCCAGGGCAGTACCCACCTGGTGACCAGTCCTACGGGGCGCCCGTCGCCGAGGAAGGCGCGCGGCAGAAGGGTTCCAAGCGGTCACTGGGGGTTCTCGGCGCGATCATCGGCTTGCTCGTCGCGATCATCGTGGCCGTTGTGCTGGTGCTGGGGTTCTGGAAACCCGGCTTCTTCGTGACTACCAAGCTCGACGTCAACAAGGCCCAAGCCGGTGTGCAGCAGATTCTCTCCGACCAGGTCAACGGCTACGGCGTCAAGAACGTCAAAGACGTCAAGTGCAACAACGGCGAAAACCCCACGGTGAAGAAGGGTGAGACGTTCACCTGTGATGCCAGCGTCGACGGCCAGCACAAGCAGGTGACCGTGACCTTCCAGGACGACAGCGGAACCTACGAGGTCGGCCGCCCGAAGGGCTGATCAGTCCAAAGCGTCGAGCGCCTTCTGCAAGCGGCCGATCGACGAGCCGACGCCGTATTTCTTCGCGAGTGCTGCCACCTTGCGCGGGTGTTCGGCCGCCAGCGGCAGCTCGTCGGTCGGCGTCGACAGGGTGACCGGTGCATCGGTCGCCACCCGCACCACGGGACCGGCGGCCTCG
>DATBFF010000087.1:0-11762 GCA_036558625.1 Mycobacterium sp.
CCCGAAGACCAGTGACGACGAGCGGCTGATCACCGAGACTTTCCGTCCCTACCTTCAGGCTCGGGACTGGGTATCGATCAATCGCGGCGAAGTCATCAACTTCGGAGGACTCGACGGTTCATCGACCTGAATGTCGTTGGCGCCACTACTTCCAGGCAAATACCGGTTGCTCGAGATCGTTGACCGGATCGTGGCGTCCTTCCAAACACAGCCAACGCAGTTGCAGCAACACAGCTCCTGTGGGTGCGTGGATGAGGTGGTTACCTAACGGGATCTGCACGACCGGACGCGAGCTCTCCGGGATCGCGATGAACCGCGGCGAATCGTCACGTTGCAGTTGGTGGAGGCCGACCCGATAGACCGCTGCCACCTCGTCGGGCGCAGGTTGGGGATCCAGCCGCCCACCGCCCCAGATCACCACCGGAGTGATCACATAACCTGACCGCGTCGGATAGTCATCCAGCAGGCCCAGCACAGCCGACTCGGCCAGACCAACACCGATCTCTTCGTTCAACTCACGCAGTGCGGCGGCGACCGCGGATTCGCCCGGCTCCAGGCGGCCGCCGGGCAGCGCCCACTGGGCAGCGTGAGAGGCGAGCCGAGATGCCCTGCGGCACAAAAAGAAAGCAGCACCGTCGCCGATTTCGGAATCGACGAGCACCACCGCGACCGCCGCGTGCCGCTTCGTCGGGTCCGCCACCTCGCGACGTTCGTGCCTTGCGAGGCGTGTCCGGATCTGCTCGCGCAGCGTCTCGTCATAGGTGATCGTCACCGCTCGACCATAAGTGGCCGGCGCATTCCCTCGACGCGCCCCGTCAGTCGCTGGCCGTAGGGCCGCGTGGCGCTGAGCTGCCTTGTGGCTCGTTGGCCGTCATCAACCGGGCAATCTCCTCGCGGTCGGCCACCGACGGGAGGCCCATGCCGGGTTTGTACCCGTAGACGTCGTGCAACGGTGTGGAAGCGGTGCGGCCGCCCAGGATGTCGATCGACTCGGAGGTGATCAGGCCAGGATGCTCCACCCCGCAGACTTCGGCCACCTTCACCAAGTCGCGGCGCAGCGTTTTGATGTAGTTCGCGACGCGCACGGCCTTGGCGTCCGGCACCAGGCCGCGGGCCAGCCATGCGTTCTGGGTGGCGACACCGGTGGGGCACGTGTCGGTATGGCACTTCTGCGCCTGGATGCATCCAATCGCGAGCATCGCTTCCCGCGCCACGTTGACCATGTCGCAGCCGAGCGCAAACCCAAGCACCGCATTGTCGGGTAGGCCGAGCTTGCCAGCGCCGATAAAGGTGACGTGCTCGTGTAGATCCTGCTCGGCGAAGATTCGGTACACCCGGGCAAAGGCAATCTGGAAGGGCAGCGAAACGGTGTCGGTGAAGATCAGCGGCGCCGCGCCGGTGCCCCCTTCGCCGCCGTCGATGGTCACGAAATCCACTCCGCGCCCCGTGTGCCGCATGAGATCGGTGAGCTCGTACCAGAATTCGAAGTCACCCACTGCCGACTTGATTCCGACCGGCAGGCCTGTCTCGGCCGCGAGTAGCTCCACCCAGTCGAGCAGGCTGTCGGTGTCGCAGAACTCGGCGTGCCGCGACGGGCTGATGCAGTCGCGCCCTTCGGGAACGCCGCGAGCCTCCGCGATCTCGGCGGACACCTTCGGTGCCGGCAACAGTCCGCCGAGGCTCGGCTTGGCGCCCTGGCTGAGCTTGATCTCCAACGCCCGCACCGGTGCGCCGGCCACCACGTCCTTGAGCTTCTGCATGTCGAAGCGCCCGTCGGCATCGCGGCAACCGAAGTAGGCCGTGCCGATCTGAAAGATCAGCTCGCCACCGTGCCGGTGATAGCGCGAGATGCCACCCTCGCCCGTGTTGTGCAGGCAATCGGCCTGCGCGGCGCCCCGATTGAGGGCCTCGATGGCGTGGGCTGACAGCGACCCGAAGCTCATCGCGGAGATGTTGACCACGGATTTCGGCCGAAAGGCTCCCGGCCGGCCACGTGCGGCCCCGAGCACCTTGGCGGACGGCAGATCGACCTCACGCGCGGCCTTCGGCGCCGACGGCGGCACAGCCCGGCCAAACGTGCGGTGCTTGATGATCGGATAACCGGACGTGTACTCCACGTCGTTGTCGGTGCCGAAGCCGAAGTAGTTGTTCTCCTTCTTCGCCGACGCGTACACCCACCGGCGCTGGTCGCGGGTGAACGGGCGCTCCTCGTTGTTGGCCGCGACGACGTACTGCCGCAACTCGGGCCCGACAGCTTCAATGAGGTATCGGCCATGCCCGATGAGCGGAAAGTTGCGTAAAAGCGCGTGCTTACGCTGGAACAGGTCATGCGCGACAACCGCCGCCACTGTCGAGGCGGCCGCGGCGGCGAGCCCGCGCACGGTTCGGCCCATGCGGGAAGTATTGCCATGCTGCCGCCACCTGAAACGCCGCGACGGGCTCGCGCAGTTAACCAGCGTCGGTGATCGCGACGATGGTCTTTCCACGGCTGCGACGGGCCGGGTCTAATGCTGATATCGCGTCGGCCAGTGAACGCACTTCTGACACGATCGGGCGCAGCCGGCCGTCGCGAAGTCTGCGTTCCAGGGCGACGAGGCCTACCCGGTCAGGTTCGACGACGAAAAAGATCGCGCGTCCTTGCTTCGGGTGAACCGCGGGTGGTTCAGCGATGGTGAGCAGCACCCCACCGGGACGCACTAATGTGGCTGAGCGCTTTAGGATTTCACCGCCGATCACATCGAACACCACGTCGACGGCGCCGGTGTCCTCCAGCCGATCGTTGTACAGATCCACGAATGCATCGGCGCCGAGGCCAAGCACGGTGTCTCTGTGCTCCCTGCGACCGCCCCCGATCACGCGAGCGCCCGCCTCACGAGCGAGTTGCACCGCAATCGAGCCCACGGCGCCGGCGGCGCCATGAACCAGAACGGTCTGACCGGTGACAAGCTGCGCGTGTTCGAAGAGCCCCTGCCAGGCGGTCAGTCCGGAAATCGGCAACGCGGCAGCCACCGTGTGGTCGATGTCTGCCGACAGCGGCGCAAGGTTACGGGCCTCGACAGCGACGTATTCCGCCAGCGTGCCGTTGCGGGCCCAGTCGGTGATCCCAAAGACCCGTTGACCAACGGACAAACCTGTTGTCCCATAACCGAGCTCGGCGACGACGCCGGACAATTCGTGGCCCGGGATGCTGGGAGCGCGATCATGCCCCGCGCGGTCCGTCCAGGTTGCGGGCCAGTCGAGCTCCCCGGGCGTGAAACCGGCGGCATGGACCCGAACAATTACGTCGTTTTCCGCCGCATAGGGATACGGCATGTCGGCTATGGAAAGCCCACGGAACCCGGCGGCACGGTCATGGGCGACGATCGCTCGCACGGCGGTGGTCAGCCTGGCTCATGCGCCGAGGGAAAGCTCGGCGCGCGCTTCTCGCGGAGGGCAGAGTAGCCCTCGATCACGTCTGGCCCGAGGAAGGTCAACATCTCGTAGGCCGCGGACTGGTCGAAAATCGGGCCGGCGCTGCGCAGCCAGTTGTTGAGCGAGCGTTTGGTCAGCCGGACGGCTTGCTGCGCGCCGGTGGCCAGGACATCGGCGATGCGCAGTGCCTCGTCGAGAACCTGTTCGCGCGGAAGCGCTTTGGCGACCAGGCCTATGCGCTCGGCCTCGGCGCCACCGATCATCTCGCCGGTCATCAAGTAGTACTTCGCTTTTGCCATCCCGGCCAGCAGTGGCCAGATGATCGCGGCATGGTCCCCGGCGGCAACGCCCAACTTGACGTGCCCGTCGCCGATCCTGGCGTCTTCGGCGACGATCGCCACATCGGCCAGCAGCGCAGCCACCGCCCCGGCGCCGACAGCGACCCCGTTGATCGCGGACACGATCGGCTTGTCGCAGCTGATCATGTTGTAGACGAATTCGCTCATCTCGGCCAGCATGTGCGAAACCCGGTCGTAATCGCCGGCCATCCGCTCGACCATGGCCAAGTCCCCGCCCGCACTGAACGCCTTGCCGGCACCGGTGATCACGGCGACTCGGGTCTGCGGGTCGGCCGACACGTCCTTCCAGATCCTGGCCAGCTCGGCGTGCATACCCTCGTCGGCGGCGTTGTACTTCTCTGGTCGGTCCAGGGTGATCAGCAGCACGC
The DNA here is from genome assembly GCA_036558625.1 of Mycobacterium sp. Lineage (GTDB taxonomy): Bacteria > Actinomycetota > Actinomycetes > Mycobacteriales > Mycobacteriaceae > Mycobacterium. The sequence goes on from DATBFF010000087.1 coordinate 4,139, forward strand.
CATTGGCACGGCGCGTCAACGTCAGCTGCTCGTACTCGGCGAAACTCATTTGCGCATCCCTTCCATCCTCTTCCGCTCGCGGTGCCACTCGCGATGCGGGCTCAGTCGTGGCGGTGCAGGAAACCGTGCAGAGTCGCTTGGACGAGCTCATCGACGATCGCCTCTCGTGACGGCTGCCTGCTGCCGAAGAAAGTCGAACGCAGTGCCACCATGCCGACGATCATCGCGACCGTCGAGTGTGCAGGCAACGCCGACGGACTCGACCGCATCCCGCGTAGATGCATGCCCTCAGCGCCGATTTGACCGAGCACTGCGAGTGCTCGCCTGATGTCTGCAATGCCTGCGTCGGCAATTTCGTTCTCACTCAGCGCTTCTGATGCGACGAGCGTGAGCAGCAGACCCCGGTGCTGGACGAGCACGTCGTAAAGCTGACCCACGAAATGCCTGGCCAGTTCCTCCTCGTCGGTCTCGTCGGGAATGACCGACTGCCACGTCTGACCGAATTCGTCGATGAAGCTCGTGAAGGGGAGGACGAGGGCTTCCCGGAAGAGGCCGGCCTTCGAGCCGAAATGGCGGAACAGCAGGTATTCGCTGACGCCGGCGGCCTCGGCGATTTCGCGCGTCGTGGTGCCGCGGTAGTCCTGCCGGGCGAACAGTGTGCGGGCGGAGTCGAGCAGAAGTCGCCGAGGCTCGCCGCGGGGTCGGCGGCTCACCTGAACCGACATCTCACTCACGATAGTCATCCTTGACCTTCAACTTAGAATAGTGTCCACTATTATAAGGAGTCGGCCTGTCAGAAAGGGCGTGGATGTGGGTGCTGTCATCATGCTCGGCACGCTGTTCGGCCTGATCGTCCTGATCTTCGGCCTTGTCGTGTACTTCGACCCGGAAGCGCGCGCAAGTAAAGAGCGCAACCAGTGAGCTCGGAGCTGACGCCGTTGCTGACGGCGGCCGTGATATTCGGGTGGGCGAGCGGCATCATTTTCACGGCGATCGCGATCTTTCTGAGCATTCGTCGGCGCCGCCTTCATCCGCTGCTTCTGCTGTGCATCTCGGCGATGTCGTTTTCATGGATCGAGGCACCGTACGACTGGGCGATGTACGCGCAGTTCCCGCCGGCGTTACCGCGCATGCCCTCGTGGTGGCCGTTGAACATGACGTGGGGTGGGCTGCCGTCGTCGGTGCCGATCGGATACATCGGCTACTTCGTGCTGCCGGCCGTGATCGGCGCGGGAATCGGACGATGGGTGAGCGCGCGGTTCAATTTGCGCCGACCCACGACGCTTCTGACGGTCGGCCTCGTCGTCGGATTCTGCTGGGCGTTGTTGTTCAACGCGGTGATCGGCGCCCGCCTCGGCGTCTTCTACTACGCCTACGTGATACCGGGACTGGGTCTGTTCGAAGGGACCAAGCACCAATACCCGATCTACGACGCTATCGCGATGGGCGTGCAGATGATGGTCTTCACCTATCTCCTCGGACGCACGGACGCCCAGGGCCGCAACGTCATCGAGATGTGGGCCGACAAGGTGTCCAAGACCCGGCTGCAGTCGGCGATCCTGTCCGTGGTCGCTGTCATCGTCGTCGGAAACGTTCTCTACGCCAGCGTTTTTGCGCCGCACCTAGCGACGAAGCTAGCTGGTTATGTGACGTCGGGCCCGTCGGGACAGCTCTTTGAAGACGTACCGAACCAACCCCGGTAGGAGAAATCAGTGACTACTGAACAGACAGACCAGTTGTACTACGACCCGTTCGACCTCGATATCGACGACGATCCATATCCAGTCTGGCGACGAATGCGCGCCGAGGCCCCGTTGTATTTCAACGACAAGTACAACTTCTACGCCCTGAGTCGCTACGACGACGTCACGCGAGCGCTGCCCGATTGGCAGACGTATCGGTCCGGGCGGGGCACCACCGCAGACATCTTGTTCAGCGGCATCGAAGTGCCCCCGGGAATCCTGCTCTTCGAGGACCCGCCCATGCACGATCTGCACCGGCGACTGCTCTCACGCGTTTTCACGCCTCGCCGGATGCTGGCGGTCGAAGATCTGGTGCGCGACTTCTGTTCGCGCGCACTGGATCCGCTTCGCGGCGCCGACGGCCTCGACTTCGTCGTCGATCTCGGTGCGATCATGCCGATGCGCACGATCGGCTACCTCTTGGGCATTCCGGAGGAAGGCCAACAGCAGATCCGCGAGCGCAACGACAAAAGCATCACGGTCGGCGCGCAGCGGGCCGATGTGAGCCCGACGGTCTTTGAAGATGCGATCGCGCTGTTCGCCGACTACATCGAGTGGCGAGCGACGCATCCCTCCGACGACCTGATGACGGATCTGCTCACCGCAGAGGTGGAAGAACCAGACGGAACACGACGCCGGCTCGAACGCACCGAGGTTCTGGCATACACGGCGATGATCGCCGGGGCCGGCAACGAAACCACCGCCCGGCTCATCGGATTCATGGGCCAGCTGCTCGGCGAGCACCCCGATCAACGACGCGAACTCGTCGCGGATCCGTCGTTGATCCCGTCCGCAGTCGAGGAGACTTTGCGCTACGAGCCCCCGTCACCGGTACAGGCGCGTTACGTCGCACGTGATGTCGAGCTTTACGGGCACACCGTGACCGAGGGCTCATACATGTTGCTGCTCAACGGCTCAGCCAATCGTGACGATACGCATTTCACCGACCCCGACCGCTACGACATCCACCGCAAAGGCGGTCATCTGAGCTTCGGGCAGGGGCTGCATTTCTGCCTGGGCTCGGCGCTGGCCCGGCTCGAGGGACGTGTCGCGTTCGAAGAGGTGCTGAAGCGCTGGACCGACTGGGAAGTCGACTACGACAACGCGAGCAGAGCCCACACGTCCAGTGTGCGCGGCTGGGCGCAACTGCCCGTCGTCTTCACACGCTAGGCGTGAGCGGTTCGGCGGTCACTGCCACGGCGCCTCCAGTTTCAGCGCGTTCCCGAATACGACGATCCCCAGTGCAGGACGCTGGGGCGTTGTTACCGTGTTTGCCCGCGGGGAAGACAAGAGAGGTGGGGAACTGTGAAGCTGTTTCGCTGGGCGATAGTTGCCTACGCGGTGCCCGTGCTGTTGGTATTCGGGACAGCCGGAGTGGCCACCGCCGAGCAGTGGCAGGTCGGCGACCAGGTGCAGGCATACAACGTCGACTGGTACGACGCGACGATCGCTGAGGTCGGGTCCGGTGACCGCGAGGGCTACTACCTGGTCAAGTGGGACGACTTCGCCGGCCAGCAGTACATCGCCGAGGCCAATATCCGCGCGCGGCCGGGCTCCGCGCAGCCGGCGACATCGAGCGGCGCCACGGCGCTAACGGGGCGATACACCTGTTACGGCTACCCGGGGCCGGGCGGGCAGTTTCGTTGGTACCTGCAGGTCGGCGACGATGCGTACGAGCAGCAGACACCGGATCTGCCGGTCGGCCACTACCTCGTCGACGCCGGCGATTCATCTATCACGTTCACCGACGGCCCCTATGCCGACATCGGCTGGTTCGGGCGCCTCGAAAGCGACAAGGTCGTGCTTCGGTCCGTCGCCAGCGAGCAACAGGGACCGCGGGTTGACGAATACGCCAACATCTACTGCAGCAAGTAGGGTCGCCCTGCGCGTCGATCAAACTGGGGTTTTTTGGGGTTGCGGGTAGGTTGATCGGCCATTGGCGATATAACTGTTGGGTGCGACGCGGGGTGCGCGTGAGTCGCATCGGCGGTCTGGCGGCGGCGTTCGGCGTGGCCGCAGTTTTGTTTGCCAACCAGGGCGTCGCACGGGCTGACCCGGCCGCGCCGTCATCGCCGGATTCCACCTCCTCGACATCGGCGGGCCAGACGCCGTCGAGCCACCCGACGACCCGTCGGCCAGGTCTTGCCCGGCGCTCTGCTCCGTCGACGACGTCGACGAACATCTCAGCCGTCCCTTCTATCCCGAAGTTCACAGCGCCGAAGCGCTCGAGAACCGCACCCAGCGCTGCGGCGAGCCCCGTCATTTCACCCCGCAGTAAATCCAGCTCTCCCATCGAAGTCGGAATGCGCAGGCATGTTCCGGTGAAGTCGGTACCTCCGTCGCTTGCGGCTGAGAGTGACTCGGCGCGGGTGCCGAGCGCGCCGCGCCTCGTCGGGAAGTTGCAAAGACCCAGCGTCGCAACGTCTTTGGTGCCATCGACAGTCCGCGATCGTTCGGTCGTCGGCACGCATGCCGAATCTGACGAGGCGGCGATGGTCTCCGAGCAGTCCGACCCCCCGGCTGAACCGGTCGCTTCTAAGCCAGTCGGTGTGGTCAAGAATGCGGTGTCGAACCTGATCAGCCGAATCTTAAATCCGTTGGCGGCCAGCGGCTCTCCTGCAGCGCCGGCAGGCACCCCAACGTTGTGGTCGCTGCTGGCGTTCGCGCGACGTGAGTTCGACACCGCATCAACATCCCCGTCCCTGGTCGATACCCCGTCCGCGGTCCAGGCGACGACTCAGACTCTGCCGGCGGTGCAGAACTCGTTGACCTACACGGCGCCGCCTAGTTTCATCGACCGGATGATTTTGACGGGCACACGTCTGACGAGTGACGTTTTCGGCTTGTTCGGCCTGGATTTCACGCGTGTTGTCGGTGGATTGCTAGCCAGCGAAGACCCTCCGCGCTTTCTGACGTTCGGATTGAACGCGCATGTGTCCGAGGTAGAGGTATCACCGGGAAACGTTTGGAAGACATGGGAATTCGACCCGCCCGATCCGACCGGCAAAACCGTGGTCGCAATCCACGGCGGGGGGTTCATTCTCCAGCCGAGCCTGTTTAACTGGCTTGACTACACCAAGATGGCCCGCGACACCGGGGCGACTGTGGTCGTGCCGCTGTATCCGCTGGCGACCACCGAGGCGGGATCCGCGATTAACGTCAATCCCCAGATGGCGAATTTCATCTCCCGCCAGATCGACCTGGACGGCGCCGAGAACGTCAGCATCTACGCCGACTCGGCAGGTTACACATTCGCGTTTGGGGCTGTACGAGAGCTGATCCTGCGCGGTGATGCCGTGCCTGCCAGCATGGTTCTCGTCTCGGGTGCGGCCGACACTTCGCTGACGAATCCCGAGATCGCAACCATCGACGACCCGTACTTCGACCCGCACAACATCGATTCTTGGGCGAGTCACGAATTCGACGGCATCACCGACTTGAAGGACCCGAGGGTGAGCCCGTTGTACATGGAGGCCGACGTCCTCCAGGCATTGCCGCCGACCACGATCTACATCGGATCGGTGGAGATGCTGCTGCCCGACAACCTACTGCTCTACCAGCGGGCGGTGGACGTCGGCGCATCGATATCCATGGTCGTGGGTCAGGGGCAGACCCACGACTGGGCCGCCCTGCCATACAACTCCGCAGAACCAGTCGTCCGTCCCGACATCTACCGCGAGCTCGGCCTGTATGACAACGGGCCGCGCACGCTGATCCTGTCAGCCTTTCCGACCGAAGCCGACGCCGTCCTGGCCCGCACCACGCTCGACCGAAATTCTTCATTGGTCGTCGACGGACACCACTTCTATCTCGGGACGCTCGGCGGACAGAAAGTCATCGTGGCGATGACCGGCATCGGCATGGTGAACGCCGCCGACACCACCGAAACCGCACTCGACTACTTCACGCCCGCGTCCGGAATACCCGTCGACGCAGTGGTTTTCTCCGGGGTCGCCGGCGGTTCCGGACGCACCGAGATCGGCGATGTGGCTGTTCCGGCCCGATGGACTTCCGACGACGGCGCGACATGGAACCCGGTCGATACGGGAATGCTCGCCGCAGCCAACGCGCTGACGGTCGACCTGCTCGGCTCCGACACCATCAAAGATCCCGAATGTGCGTGCGGTCACCGCGCCGGGCGGGTGATCGACCTCGGTCGGGAGCCGGAACTTTTCGTCGGGGGCGACGGCTCCAGCGACGACAACAACAACGGCGTCGCTTTCCCCGCCATCCCCTTGGGCGGCGCCATTTTCGGGCCCCAGCCGTGCGCCGCGCCTGATTTCTCACCCCTGTTCACGGGCAACTTCTTCCGGGCATTCGGCCCGTTCCTGATCCACGGGCTCCTCAGCAACCTCGTGGGCATCCTTCATCCCGTGAATCCGCCCGTGGATGCGGTCGACCAGGAGACGGCAGCAGCGCAACAGGTCGCCGACGCGCACGGCATCCCGTTCCTTGGCATCCGCGGCATGTCCGACGGGCCCGGCGACCCGCTGAACCTTCCCGGCTACCCGTTCACGTTCGTCGTCTACAAGCAGCTTGCCGCGGACAACGCCGCGATCGTCACTCAGGCGTTCTTGCAAAACTGGGCCGGCAATTCACAGCCCGGCTTGACGACCTAGATGACTTCGTGAGATCACGCGCACCGGGCGGGTGCTTAAACTGGCGCGTGTAGAAGTCAGCTGTCCTAACCGCCGTACTGTCCTGAAGGGAGCAGCGGCGCTTGCTGTCCTGCCCGTCGGCGGGTTGGTCACCAACCGACTTCTCGGCCGTCTGATCGAGTACCCGTTCACCCTCGGGGTAGCGTCCGGCGATCCCTCCCCGGACGGCGTGGTGATCTGGACGCGGTTGGCACGCCCGGTGGTTTCGGGAGACGGCGGCCTCGGCATGCCGCAGCGTCTCATCGATGTCGAATGGGAGGTATCCGCCGACGAGCGGTTCAACCGCGTGGAGCAGCGCGGCTCAGTCGCGGCGTCGCCGCAGCTGGCTCACAGCGTGCATGTGGAGTTGACGGGTTTGCGCCCGGGCAGCGAGTACTTCTACAGGTTTCGGGCCGACGGTCATCTGTCCCCGGTGGGCCGCACCCGCACCGCGCCGAGGCCGGGATCGCTTGCCGGGCCGCTGATGATGTGCTTCGGCTCGTGTGCAAACTTCGAAGCAGGGTTTTTCACCGCCTATCGCAGGCTCGCCGAAGAAGAGCCGGATCTTGTTCTCTTCCTTGGCGATTACATCTACGAGTTCTCCGCTCCGTTCGGACAGTCGTTTCTCGACCTGCCGAGGGAACCGCTGACGCTGGCCGACTTCCGTCAGCGCTACGCCCTTTACAAGCTCGACCCTGATCTGCAAGCGGCGCACGCGGCAGCGCCGTGGGTCGTGGTGTTCGACGACCACGAGATTCAGAACAACTGGGCGGGCGAGGTTCCGTCCCGCCCGGATCCACATTTCCTCGCCAGGCGTGCCGCGGGCCTGCAGGCGTATTACGAGAACATGCCGCTGCGCCGGGCGTCGGTGCCGCGCGGTATCGACATGCAGCTTTACCGCCGCCTGCATTGGGGCGACCTCGCGACGTTTCACATGCTCGACACCCGCCAGTACCGCGACGACCAACCGTGCGGCGGGAGCAAGAGGCGTTCGGACTGCGCCGAACGGCTCGATCCGGCGCGTTCGCTGCTCGGCGGGGAGCAGGAACGCTGGCTGCTCAACGGGTTTCAGCAGTCTCGCGCCCGGTGGGATTTCCTGGGCCAGCAGATCTTCTTCTCCCAGCTCGATCTGACACCGGGCGCTGAACGCGGATTCAACACCGACGGCTGGGACGGTTACGTCGGCAATCGTGACCGCGTCGTCTCCGGATGGGTCAATTCGCCGGTGCGCAATCGCGTCGTGCT
>DATBFF010000088.1:0-12391 GCA_036558625.1 Mycobacterium sp.
CACACTGTCCGACCCGTCGACGGGTGCCGGGCTGTGGGTGCATCACGAGATCGTCGCTCCCACAACGAGTCAACGGCCCTACGCGCACGGCTGGGCCACCGTCTTTCCAGCCGACGGTTCGCCGTGCACCCAACGCTTCGGCCCGGCGCCAGTGCAGCCGGCCGTCGAGTCGTGGTTCAGCGCCGCGGATGTCGAGGCCGTGCCGCAATGCTTCACCGGCCGCGCGGGAGTGCTCGGTTGGGAGCTGCAATGGACGGACGCCGGTCCGCCGCTGTGGACGTTCCCCCGCCTCGCATGGGAGCGCGAGCTGCTGCCGGGTGCGCAGGTGGTGATCGCACCGGCCGCTGAATTCACCGGTGTTCTAACGGCTTTCGGCGACACGACGCGCGTCGAGGGCTGGCGCGGCGCCGTCGCGCACATCTACGGTCAGGGCAACGCAAAGCGTTGGGGCTGGATCCATGCCGACCTCGGCGGTGGCGACATGCTCGAGGTCGTCACCGCGGTCTCGCACCGGCCGGGGTTACGACGCCTTCGGCCGACTGCGTTCGTCCGGTTCCGCCTCGACGGGCGCGACTGGCCAGCGGGACCGCTGCCGTCGATGCGGATGCGCACCACGCTTGCAGTGCGGCAGTGGCAGCTCGCCGGGCGTATCGGCGGGCGGAAGGTGCTGATCCGTGTCGACCAGCCCGAAAGCCGTTGCGTCAGCCTGCTTTACACCGATCCGGATGGCGCAACGGCGGTATGCACCAACACCGAACAGGCCGATGTGCACGTCGAAGTCGGCGACCGCCGTTGGTCGGTGCTCGGCACCGGGCACGCCGAGGTCGGGCTGCGTGGCGACGAAGCACCGCCCGTCAAGGAAGGGCGGCGCGGCTAGCGCACCTGTTACTACAGTGGGCATTGATGAGCGATGCCCCCGCCACAGCACCGGACGATGGCTTCGAGTTCGTCGTCGCCGCTCGGAATGCCAAGCTTCACATGGGATGTCTGCGGCCTTCCCCGCTCACTCACCGACGCGGGGTTCCAGGTCGTCGCGTATAACGCGCGCGGCATGTCACCGTCCTCCGCACCGGCCGCGCCGTACTCGGTGGCCGACCTCGCCCGCGACGCGGCCGCAATACTCGACCGTTTCCAAATCGAGCGAGCCACGGTCGTCGGCTATTCGATGGGCTGCTACACCGCGCAGATGCTGCTGCGCATCCGCCCCGAACTGGTGGGTGCGCTTGTGTTGTTCGCCGGGCTGCAGCCCTCGACGGTGAGGGGCTGGCGTCTCGCCCATGTTCATCGAGGCCACGGAGGGATTGCGCGAACTCGCCCGCGCGGCCACCGCGGCAGCGCTGCAGGGTTGTCGCTCATCGCGCTGCGTTTGGCAGTAGCTGAGGAGATCGTCGCCGGGGGGTGACACGGGCCACGCTCATATGGTATTGATAGATATATTACTATTAGGCATATCGCGGAGGACCCATGACCACCCAGTCTGACGCCTGTACCCCCAGTGCCGTCATCGATCGCATCTCGCTGGTGCTCGACGCCTTCGACGGCCCCGGCCGGCTGACCCTTGCCCAGGTCGTGCGGCGGACCGGCCTGCCGCGGTCGTCTGCGCACCGGATGCTCGAACGTCTGGTCCAACTCAGGTGGCTGCGCCGCAATGGCAGGGACTACGAACTCGGCATGCGTCTGGTTGAACTGGGATCGCTCGCGGTGCACCAGGACCGGCTCCATCGTGCGGCGATGCCGTTTCTGCACGAGCTGCATCGCGCGACCGGGCATGTCGTGCACCTCGCCGTCCTCGATGGCGCGGACGTGGTGTACCTGGAGAAGATCGGCGGCCCGGCCGCGGCTGCACTGCCGTCACGCGTCGGCGGCCGGCACCCCGCGCATTGCACCGCAGTCGGCAAGGCCATCCTGGCGTTCTCCGACCATGACAAGCTCCCCGGCGCCGACCTGCGCAACCGCAAGACCAAGTACTCGATCTCGACGGCCGCCGCACTGCACGCGGAACTGAACAAGGTCCGCGCCCACGGCGTCGCTCACGACAGGGAGGAGTCGGTGCAGGGCATCGGCTGCGTGGCCGCACCGATCGGCGATGTCGGAAATCCGGTTGCCGCCGTCTCGGTGTGCGGCGCGGTGGACAGGATGACCTTCGACCAACGCCTGGCGGCTCCGCTGCGGATGACGGCGATGGGCATCTGGCGCAACGTCGACGACGGTCCAATGCGGGTCCGCCCGACGTTGCAGCGGCCCCGACCGTTACGGGTCGGACCGGTGACGCGCCAAACCGCCGCTGTGGGCGAGCGCCGCGTTCTGCAATACGCGTGACCGTCGTCCGTTACTGAGTGTCCGGATCCCAGGCGCTGGCGTTGATCTCGACCTCTCGCCAGCGGCCGGGGCGGGGCGCCGGAAAGCCGCCGCCTGCTTCAGTTTTCGCTTCGTCGAGCACCGACTGCGCTTCGTCGATCTCCTTGATCAGCTCCAGTGCCAGTTCCCGTTCGGCCGCGTAGTAGCGCTGAGACCATTGCATTGCGATCCGCGGATAGGCCCACGCCGGCTCCGCTTTGGCGATGCGGGCATCGGTAGCCAACCGCTGCTGCATCGAGTCGACATATTCGACGTGTTGCTGCAGGATCTCCTTGAGGCGGTCCGGTTCGTTGACATGTCCGAGCCAGACACGAAGCAGCACACCATGTTTGAGTATCGGCGGATCGACCGGCGCTTCGTTTGCCCACTTGCTGATCGCGGCCTGGCCGGCGTCGGTGATCTTGTACATCCGTCGGCCGCGCAGCCCGTTGTCATGCTGCACGTGCGAGGTCGCAAGGCCGTGGCTTTCCAGCCGCTTCAACTCCGAATAGATCTGGCTGAACGACGGACTCCAGTAGAAATGGCCGATGCTCCAGTCGGCCCACTTCTTGATGTCGTAGCCGGATACCTCTTCGCCGAACGCGAGCATGCCGAGCACCGCCCAACTGGTTGCCGGCAGGTCTGGCAACTCGGCCGACGGTTCGGGAGGTGCCACTACCGAAGGGTAGCAATCCCAACGACCTTCGTGCCGTTGCAACTCAATCCAAGCCGACGACATCGAACCCCTTGTAGCCCGCGGCGGCGACCTCGGCGATGATCTGCCCGTACACGCCGAAGCCGCCGACGAACGGCATGAACACCCGCGGCTTGCCGGCGATATTCGCGCCCAGGTACCACGAATTCGCGCGGGGCATCAGCGTTTCCGCCGCGCGGTCGGAACATTCCCTGACCCAATCGGCCGCCGCGTCGGGACGAGCCTGAAGCGCCACGGCGCCGCGTCCGTCGAGATATCCGATGGCGTCTGCGATCCAGTCGATGTGCAGCTCGGAATGCAGCACCATGTTGGCCAGCACCGACGGACTGCCGGCACCGGCGATGTTGAACAGATTCGGAAAGCCCGGAATTGACAGCCCGAGGTATGTGACCGGCCCCGCCGCCCACGCTTCATTCAGCGTTTGCCCGCGCCGGCCGACCACGGTGATCTTCTCCACAGACCCGGTCATCGCATCGAACCCGGTCGCGAGCACCAGCGCATCCAGGTCGTAATACGCGTCTGACGTGTGCACACCGCCGGTGTCCACGCACGTAATCGGCGTGGCGCGCAGGTTCACCAGGTTCACGTTTGGTCTGTTGAACGTCTGGTAGTAGTTGTCGTCCGTGCAGATCCGTTTGGTGCCGATCGGATGGTCCTTCGGGATGAGCAGCTCGGCGACATCCGGGTCGTCGATCACGGCGCGGACCTTCTCTTCCCAGAACAGCCGCGCGGTGTCGTTCGCGTCGAGCGTGAGCATCTGGTCGGGAAATGTCTTGCTGAACAGCACACCGCCCAGCTCCCAACGCTTCTCATATGCCGCCCGCAGCTCCTGCTGGTCGACCTCCAGCGAGGGTTTCGGGTGCGGTTCATGCGGCGAGCCGCCGCCGCTGAGCATCGACAGGCGGCGCCGCTCGGGATAGTTCGCCTTCTGCGCCCGCCGCGTTTCGTCGTCGAGTGGCACGTTGCCGGCCGGCACGCTGTAATTGGCGGTGCGCTGGAACACGTGCAGTTGCGCGGCTTGCCTGGCGATGCACGGGATCGCTTGAATGCCAGAGGATCCGGTGCCGATCACACCCACCCGCAAACCGTTGAAGTCGACGCCGTCGTGGGGCCACCGCGCGGTGTGGTAGATGGCACCGCTGAACGATTCGAGTCCGTCGATCGGCGGAATGTTCGCATTGGACAACGGGCCGACGGCGAGCACGACGAACCGTGCGGACACCACGTCGCCGGTGTCGGTTCGGACCTCCCACCGCAGCGTGTCCTCGTCGAGGACCATCTCCGTGACCCGAGTAGAGAACCTGATGTGGCGCCGCAGGTCGAACCGGTCCGCGACGTGATTGAGGTACCGCAGTATCTCCGGCTGGGTGGCGTATTTCTCGGTCCAGTCCCACTCTTGCTGGAGATCCTCGTCGAACGAATAGGAGTAGTCGACGCTTTCGACGTCGCAACGCGCCCCCGGGTATCGATTCCAGTACCAAACCCCGCCAACTCCGTCCGCCGCCTCGAACGCCTGAACCGTCAGACCGTCACGGCGAAACCGGTGCACCGCATACAGGCCCGCGAAGCCGGCGCCGATCACGACGACGTCGACCTTCGAGGCCGTGCGTTGCGTCACAGTCACGTGGTCGCCTTTCATAAGCCGTCGCTGGCAACACTACGAGCCGAGGGCGGCTACCGACAGTCGCCATCCCACTGACCGGCACACCTACGACAGCGTGTCGTGCAGGAAATCGGTGACAAACCGCTTGGTTTGGCGTGACCAGAGGTAGCCGGTGTGACCCCCGCGGTAGCGGTGAACCGACGACGCCGACCATGCGTGCGCAAGGGCGCCGGGCTGATCGGGCGGGATGAACCGATCGGAGCGACCCGCGAACAATGCCAACCTACTCGGTGGTGCCTGCGGTGAGACCGCAAGCGGAGAAACCACTTTGAAAGCGTTCTTGGCGGCATCGGAACGCAGCGTGTCCGAATACCCCTCCGGCGCACGGTGATGCGCCATCAGCGCCGGCACATCGGTGAATGGAATGCCCGCGACGACACTGTCAACTCGTTCGATTCCCGCCAACAGCGCGGCGAGAAATCCTCCGAGGGAGATCCCGTACACGCCAACCGCCTGCCCGCCGCTGAGGCGAATCCATTGAATCAGCCGGCGGACGTCCCAAATCGCCTGGGTTATCGCATGGATCGTCGTTCCCAGATCCAGGGACAGCAACTCGCCGCCCCCTTCAGGCTTGCGCGGACCGTGCAACGGCAGCACCGGTACGGCCACATTGAAGCCGAGGGCGGTGTGAAAGTGGTTGGCCCACAACAAACCCACGTCGAACCGAGACGTTCCCATTCCGAAGCCGTGCAAGCACACCACCCACGGCCGGGATGGACTGCGGTGCCGAAGCAGCCGCACGAAGACGGCGTCATTGCGACTGTCGCGGGCCCATCGCTCGGCTGCGGGCTCGTAACTGCGCGGATGAAATCCGGACGGGAAAGCCACGGATTCATGGCGGCGGGGCCACCGGTAGGGGGTGGATGAGCAGACTTCGTCCTCGCTCGGACAGGGCGGTCGCCGATGGTAGCCGGCCGGATCGGCCGACCAACCGCGCTGTTCGAATAATGCTGATGCCGCCTCGATCTCGGCAGCCGTTCGTTCGGCCAACTGCGGTAATGCTTTTGGCTGACGTGCACGCACGAGAGCCAGGGCGGCCTCGTCGAGGATCATCGGGCAGACGGTAGTGCGGCGTTGCGCTGCCGGTGAACCGCTGTCTCACTCATCGGGAGAGCGTCGCGAACCGGCGAGAAAGCGCCGGTAGGTTCGCATCACCGCGAGATTTTGGCTGCGAATGGAGTTCTTCTGGTGAAGCGACTGTCGGGCATGGACGCGATGTTCTTGTCGATGGAAGGCGCCACCGCCTGGCCGCAGCACACGCTGGGACTGATGATCTTAGATCCCAGTGACGCACCGGACTTCGACTACGACACCGTGCGCGAGCACCTGCAAAGTCGGCTGCCGTACCTTCCGCAGTTTCAGCGGCGCATACAGCAGGTGCCGCTGCGACTCGACCGGCCGGTCTGGATCGACGATCCAGGGTTTCGGCTCGACGCACACCTGCACCGGGCAGCGCTTCCGTCCCCCGGCGGTCCTCGCGAACTCGCCGAAATCGCGGGTGTCATCCTTGCGCGGCCGTTGGACCGGCGTCAGCCACTGTGGGAAGCCTGGTATCTGGAGGGGCTCGAGGGCGGACGCGTCGCATTCATTGCCAAGACGCACCACTCGATGGTCGACGGTGTTTCGGGCGCGGGCCTGTCCTCCGTTCTGTGCGACACGCAACCGGATGCGGTTGCGCCGCTCGCCGACAACCGCAGCGAAGAGTCGCAGCCGCGCCGATCGGGTGTCGAACTGTTCGCGCGAGGAGCCCTGTCCGCGGTGCTCTCGCCACCGAAACTCGGGCAGTACTTGCGTCAGCAGGTGGGCGGGGCGGTGACGACGATCAGTCACCTGCGCCGGCCCGAACCTCCCCCGCGGCCACTGAGCGCGCCACGCACACCCTTCAACGGTGTGATCGGGCCACGACGCGAATTCGCCTACTGCTCATTGGCATTGGACGACGTCAAGCGAGTGAAGAATCACTTCGGCGCCAAGGTCAACGATGTGATCCTGTCGATCGTCGCTGGGGCGATGCGTAAGTACCTCGTCAAACGTGATGCGCTTCCCGAGCAGCCCATGCTTGGCACCGTCCCGATGTCCACCCGCCAAGCCGACGACGTCGAACTCGGCAACCTGGTGCACCCGATGGTCGCGTCGCTGGCTACCGACGTCGACGATCCCGTCGAGAGGCTGGCGGCGATTCATCGCGGCATGAACAGCGCGAAAGAGTTGGCCGAGGCGATGAGGAAGCAACAAACCGTCGGGTTCACCGATGTCGCGCCGCCTCTTCTGTTCGACCTCCTCTACCGTGCGTATCAGGCGGCCAACCTCGAACAACGACTGCCGTTGCAAACGAACTTGATCATCTCCAATGTGCCCGGTCCGCCGGTGCAGTTGTTCATGGCCGGTGCACGGATCGAGCACATCGTTCCCGTTGGACCGCTGGCGGTCGGCATGGGGATGAACGTCACCGTGTTCAGCTACGGCGAGTTCGTCGACGTCGGCGTCCAAGTGGATCCCGAACTGGTAGACGACGCATGGGAACTGGTGTCCTACGCCGGCGAAGAACTCGATCGGCTCGTGATGGCCGCCGCCGACTGATGACCGCAATCCAGACAAGACGATAAGGAGTTTGCTCCATGCCCATCATCGACCCCTCCCGCACGTGGGAACCGTTGGAGAAGCGATTGGCCGTCACGACCAACGAACGGCACCGCCTGGTGCTCAGCACGGTGATCGAACACATGAAAGCCGAAGCCGTCCCTGACATGGACCGGTTGATGTCGACCGTTGCGCCGGACCCCGACTACCACTTCTGGCTGGACGGCCAGCAGGATTTCGGCCCGAAGACCAAGGACGGGGTGAAGGCCTACTACACCGCGTTCGTCGAGAGCCGAACCAACATCTTGGAGTTCGAGGTCGTGCGTCTCATCGTCGACGACCACTGTCTGGTGACCGAGGGTTTCCTCAAGCAGATCTATCCGGGCGCGGAGGCGATCAAGATCGGCATCCCCGTCGACGACGAGACCGCCGACTACCTGGTGGTGTTTCGGCAACTGCTGCTGTGGCCGGTTGACGAGAACGGCCTGATCCTGGGCGAGGACTCCTACAATCCGGGCGTGGTCAGCGTGACGAAGTTGTCGCGGGAGGATCTGCCCCAGGCGTATCTCGACCTCGTGCATGCCTCCGCCTGACGTGCAGCGCGACTCCATCGCAGAAATGGTGCTCGATCGCCTCGGCGACGAGCACCTCGGACTGCGCACCCGTGCGCGGGACTGGACCTGGGACGAGGTGGTTTGGCAATCCGCCGCCCGCGGTGCGCTGGCCCAGTCGCTGCGCCGCGAGGGACCATTTCATATCGGCGTGCTGCTGGATAACGTGCCGGATTTCCTGTTCTGGCTCGGCGGCGCCGCGTTGGCCGGGGGGACGATCGTCGGGATCAACCCCACCCGCGGCGACGCTGAGCTGGCGGCCGAAATCGCCCATGCAGACTGCCAGTTGATCGTCACCGACAGTGCGCGGATGGACCGGCTGCGCGGTCTCGATCTCGGTCTGGGTGGGAGCCGTTTCCTTGTCGTCGACGATCCGGAACACCAGAGCCTCGTCGACGCGCACCGCGTGAGACCCGCGATTTCCGATGGCGCCGCAGAGGACTCACTGTTCCTGTTGTTGTTCACGTCCCGGAACGACGGGTGCGTCGAAAGCGGTCAAGTGCAGCCAGGGGCGGTTGGCCCGCATCGCGTATGCGGCGAGCGAAAAGTTCGGCCATGTCCGCGAGGACGTCGAGTACTGCTGCATGCCGTTGTTCCACGGCAACGCGCTCATGGCGCTGTGGGCGCCGGCGCTGGCCAACGGCGCAACCGTGTGCCTGACGCCGTCGTTCTCGGCGTCGGGTTTCCTGCCCGACGTGCGGTACTTCGGTGCGACGTTTTTCACGTACGTGGGCAAGGCGCTGGCCTACCTGATGGCCACCCCCGAAGAACCCGACGACTCTGATAACGCCCTGGTACGCGGCTTCGGCACCGAGGCCTCGCCGGAGGACCAAGCCGAGTTCCGTCGCCGCTTCGGTGCTGACCTTTTCGAGGGGTACGGGTCCAGCGAGGGCGGCGCGGTCGTGGCGCGTGACCCCGCCGCGCCCGGGGGTGCGCTGGGCCGCCCCGCGCACGATGGTGCCGCGGTGGTCAACCCGGAGACGTTGCGAGACTGTCTCCCAGCGGTTTTCGACGCACACGGCCGGGTACTGAACTCCGACGACGCTGTCGGCGAAATCGTCGACAAGTACGGCACCCGCACCTTCGAGGGCTACTGGCGCAACGACGACGCCGACGCCGAACGTATCCGCAACGGCTGGTACTGGACCGGCGACCTCGGCTACCTCGACGAAGCAGGGTTCATGTACTTCGCCGGCCGGCGCGGCGACTGGATCCGCGTCGACGGGGAGAACACTTCGGCGTTGACCATCGAGCGGGTCCTGCGCCGTCATCCGCGCGTCGTCACCGCCGGGGTGTACGCGGTCCCCGACCCGCGCTCGGGCGACCAGGTGATGGCCGCGATCGAGGTTGCCGACCCGGATGCGTTCGACACCAAGGAATTCGCCGCGTACCTGTCTGCTCAGGACGACCTTGGCAGCAAGGGCATACCGCGCTTCTTGCGGTTGTCGACGAACCTGCCGGTCACCGGTTCCAACAAGGTACTCAAACGTGAGCTGCAGCGCCAGCGGTGGCACACCGACGAGCCCGTGTATCGGTGGGCAGGCCGCGGCGCACCCGTGTACCGCCGAATGCATGCCGACGAAAAGCGTTCGCTCGATGCGGAATTCGCCCAGCACGGCCGGCAGCGCTATGCGTAGAGGATGAGATGATGGTCAACTGGGACCATGAATGTGACGTGCTGGTCGCCGGGTCCGGTGGCGGCGGTGTCACCGGTGCCTACACCGCGGCTCGTGAAGGGCTCGATGTCATTTTGGTGGAGGCCACCGAAAAGTTCGGCGGGACAACCGCATACTCCGGCGGGGGCGGCGTGTGGTTTCCTTGCAACCCTGTGCTGCTGCGCGCCGGCACCGACGACACCATCGACGATGCGTTTGAGTACTACCGTGCAGTCGTGGGTGATCGCACCCCGCGTGCGCTTCAGGAGACCTACGTCCGTGGTGGTGCGCCGCTCATCGAGTATCTCGAGGCCGACGAAAACCTGAAATTCCAGCTGCTGCCGTGGCCCGACTATTTCGGCGCGGCCCCGAAGGCGCGGTCGGACGGCCAACGCCACATCGCCGCGAAGCCGTTGGCGGTCGCGAAGGCACCGGAATTGCGCGAGGCGGTGCGGGGGCCGCTCGATGCCGACCGGTTGGACGCCGGACAGCCCGACGACTACTTCATCGGCGGGCGGGCGCTGATAGCGCGGTTCCTGGTGGCCATCAAGCGATATCCGCACACGTCGTTGCGGCGCAACACCGCACTGGTCGAGTTAATACGCGAGAACGAAATTGTGATCGGCGCCATCGTCGAGACCGGCGGAAACCGCACTGCGATCCGAGCGCGTCGCGGCGTGCTGCTTGCCGCGGGCGGGTTCGAGTGCAACTCGTCGATGCGGCGCAGGTACGGCGTGCCAGGTGAGGCGCGAGACACGATGGGATCGTGGGGAAACCTCGGGCAGGCACACCTGGCGGGCATCGCGGCCGATGCCGACACAGACCTGATGGACCAGGCCTGGTGGTCGCCGGGGCTGACGCATCCGGACGGGTGCTCCGCGTTCGCGCTGTGGTTCACCGGTGGCATCTTCGTCAACGACGACGGCAACCGTTTCGTCAATGAGTCGGCGGCGTATGACCGGATCGGCCGCGTCGTCCTCGCAGCGCTGGAAGACGGGTCAATCTCCTTGCCGTACTGGATGATCTACGACGACAAGGAGGGCACGCTACCGCCCGTCAAGGCGACGAACGTGTCGTTGGTCGAGCCCGAGAAGTACGTAGCCGCGGGGCTCTGGTACACCGCGGACACTCTCGAGGACCTCGCCGGCAAGATCGGCGTGCCTGCGCAGAACCTGGTGGCCACAGTCGCTCGGTTCAATGAGTTCGTCGCCACTGGCGTCGACGACGACTTCGGTCGCGGCGACGAGGCGTACGACCGCGCATTCGCCAGCGGCGCGTCGCCGCTCGTCTCTATCGACAAGCCGCCGTTCCACGCGGCCGCGTTCGGCATCTCCGATCTCGGCACCAAGGGCGGACTGCGCACCGACACCGCGGCCCGAGTGCTCGACACGTCCGGCAAGCCGATCACGGGGCTGTACGCGGCCGGCAACACGATGGCCGCGCCAAGCGGCACCGCCTACCCCGGCGGCGGCAATCCGATCGGAACCAGCATGCTGTTCAGCCACCTGGCGGTAATGGACATGCTAAGGAGGGATCATGACTGACGTTCGCGAAATCGACGGTGGCGCACCGATGACGCGGTTCGCCCGCGGCTGGCACTGCATCGGCTTGGCCGACTCGTTCCGTGACGGACAACCGCACGGTATCGAGGCTTTCGGCACCAAGCTGGTGGTGTACGGCGACTCGACCGGCGCGCTGCACGCCCTCGACGGCTACTGCCGGCACATGGGCGCCGACCTGTCCCGCGGCTCGATCAAAGACGACAACCTGGCCTGCCCGTTTCACGACTGGCGCTGGCAGGGATCTACCGGCCGGTGCGTCGACGTGCCATACGCCAAGCGTGTCCCGCGGTTGGCGCGGACCCGGAAGTGGCCCACACACGAGGTCAACGGCCAGCTGCTGGTATGGCACGACCCGGAGCGCTCGTCGCCGCCGCCCGAGCTGACCCCGCCGACGATCAAGGGGTACGAGAATGGCATTTGGTCGCCGTGGCAATGGAATTCGATCCTGATCGAGGGTTCACACTGCCGTGAGATCGTCGACAACAACGTCGACATGGCGCACTTCTTCTACATCCATCATGCGTACCCGACCTACTTCAAGAACGTGATCGAGGGCCACATGGCCAGCCAGTTCATGGAAAGCAAGCCGCGACCCGACTCGGTGCCCAATCCCGAGAAGCTCTGGGAGGGAACCGGTTTGCGCTCCGAGGCCACCTACTTCGGGCCGGCCTACATGATCAACTGGCTACATCAAGACCTCGGGCCCGGGTTCACCGTCGAGGTGGCACTGATCAACTGCCACTATCCGGTCACCCACAACTCGTTCGTATTGCAATGGGGTGTTGCCGTGCAGGAGATGACCGGGCTGCCCGTCGACAAGGCCGAGCGCCTGGCCGCCGCGATGAACCGGAACTTCAGCGAGGGCTTCCTCGAAGACGTCGAAATCTGGAAACACAAGACCCGCATCGACAATCCGCTTCTCACCGAGGAAGACGGCGCCGTTTATCAGCACCGCCGGTGGTACGAGCAGTTCTACGTCGATGCCGCCGAAGTCACGTCCGACATGACCGACAGATTCGAGCTGGAGGTCGACACCGCGCATGCGCTGCCGGGGTGGCAGCAGGAAGTGGCCGACAACATCTCGCAACGCGCTCCCGCGCAGACGACCTGACCGCGTCAAAGCCGTCAAGAAAGCGGAGGCGACGAAGACGCCGCCACGGGGTCGACGTTAGATGTCGTACCCGGCTGCAAGGATGTAGTTATGTCTTCGACCCCGTCGCCTGGCGCTGTTGTGGCGCGTCCTGATGAGCGTCTTGGGGTGTTGTTCG